>CAVTDX010000050.1:0-39603 GCA_963733345.1 uncultured delta proteobacterium | reverse complement strand
AGAAGCGGTGAAAAGGACGCGAAAAAAGAAGATCGGGGTGATAGGCACGAGGGCGACCGTAGCGAGCCGGGCTTACGAAAAGGCCATAAAGAGACTCGACCCGTCAGTCGAGGTGATCTCGAGGGCGTGCCCCCTTTTTGTGCCAATTGTTGAAGAAGGCCTGGAGCAGGACGAAGTCGCCGGGCTTCTGGTGGAGAAATATCTGGGCGGGCTGAAGGATTCGGCGATAGACGTCCTCGTCATGGGCTGCACCCATTATCCGATACTCGCGCCGCGAATCCGCGAATTGCTCGGCGAAGAAGTCCAAATCATCAATACGGGCAGAGAGACCGCGGCCGAGGTCCAAAGGGCGCTCAGGCACCGCGGCTTCGAGAAAAATTCAGGCAGGGGCCGGTCCGATTTTTTTGTGACCGATGCGCCCGACAAGCTGTCCGATCTCGGCGCCCGCGTTCTCGGCGGGCCTCTCAAAAGGGTGAAGCTCGTCAGGCTCGGCGCCCCGGTCCCTCCGACCCCCGCATGATCGCCGATGTCGCCCTTCCTCTGCCCATAGACAAGATATTTTCATACGCGGTCCCCGACGTGCTCATCCCCTTTGCCAGGCCGTTCCTGCGGGTTAAGGTACCGTTCCGGACGCGCTCGCTTGCCGGTTTCATTCTGGATGTTCGCGAAGGCGCCGGAGAGGGCCTCAAACCCGTCCAGGGCCTTTTGGATTGCGTCCCCCTCATCGACGACGCCTGTTTCGAGTTGTGCAAGTGGGCGGCGGGCTACTATGCCGTCCCCCTGGGGCTCGCGCTCAAATATGCGCTTTCCCTGCCTTCAAAAATAGAAAAATATCGCGTGCTGAGAACGGAAGAGCCGTCTTTAGTCCACCTGGACAACCTCAACCTGAAGAAGGCCTGCGCCCTGGCAGGCAGGATGAGGGTCCTTGATTATCTTAAGCGGTCGCTCGCGGAGCTTACCGATGTCTTCACGGGCAAGAGGGTGGAAAGGAAGAGAGCGGCCCACGGGGCGGGACGGCGCTCGCCGGGTCGCCCTGTTCGTCGGAGGGGTGGAGGAACGCCTATCATTCTACGCTTCCCTCATTTCGGAAGAGCTTTCCCGGGGGAGGAACGTGCTCATGCTTCTCCCCGATTACCAGGCGGCGGGCGCCTTTTTCTTCCGCTGCCTCTCGGAAAGCTTTCCCGGGTCCGTCTTCTGGTATGGAAGCTCTCTGCCGCAGAAAAGGAAGGCGGAAGTCTACTTCAGGGCGGGCGCCGAAGCGGGGCGCCTGATACTGGGCAATAAGAGCTGCGTCTTCCTTCCCCTTCGCGACAACGGTCTTGTCATCGTCGAAAGACCTGAAGAAGACGAGTATCGCAACGAGGAGGCTTTCAGATTCAATGCTGTGCGCCTGGCCGTCAGAAGGGCCGGGATCGAAGGGGTGCGGGCAGTCCTCGGAAGCGCCGCTCCTCCCCTGGAAGCACTGAAGCGGGCGGCTGACGGAATGGTCGACGTTGTTGAAGGCAGGGCCGTAGAAAGCCCCCCCGCGTCTTCGATGAGGGGCGACAGGAACCGCAGCCGGCAGTCCTATGTGCCCGACGCGATGATAGGCGCCATAAGAGAGGTCCTCGATCAAAAGGGGAATGTCGTGGTGCACGCGCTGCGAAGAGGCTACGGGGCAAACCTTTTTTGCATCGAGTGCGGCCGGACGCTCCTTTGCCCAACCTGCGGCGCTGCGACGCTAAACTGCAATAAGGAAAGGGAGACGCTCGCCTGCAGCAACTGCAAGGCTCTTTTTCCCTATGAAGAGCGATGTCCCAACTGCGGTGCCGGCGCCGTCACGTTTTCGGAGATCGGCGCGGAATACCTGGAGGCGCGAATGAAGGAAGCTTTTCCTGACAGGAGCGTTTTCAGGGTTACGGGCGAGACGGACAGGGCCCGGGACGTCCGTCTGTTCGAAAGCGGCGCCGGGAGCGTCGTCGTGGGGACCCACGTCCTCTCGAAACTCTACGGGCTTCGCGCGAACCTGCTCATACTCCATGGATGGGAAGACCTTCTGAGGATAGGCGGATACAGGGCGAGAGAGAAGATTTTTCAGACGCTCACGAATCTCGTCGACGCCCTGAGGCCGCAGAAACTTCTCCTCTACACCCGCGGCGGCCCCTTGCCCTGCCGCTACCTTTCACTCCCCGGAAGTTCTACGACGACGAGCTGGCGAAGCGGCGGGATGCCGAATTTCCCCCTTATTTCCGGCTTGCCGCCGTGAACGTCCTGAAAAGCAGCCGGCAGTCCGGAGGGGAAGTCGTTGCGGCGATTGAAAGGCTGACGCGCGATGCCGGCCTGCATTGCCCGATGCTCGGCCCCATCGAGCTAAAGGGGCGGTACGCCTTCAGGGTTATCCTGAAAGGAAAGGGAGCGGCATTCTCGGCGCTCCTCTCGTCCCTCTATGGGATGCCGGGCGTTCATATCGAACCCGATCCCCTCAACGTCTAGTTCTCCTTTTCTTCGGTTCCAAATCCATTAAGTTTATTTCCATAGTCGTTGCTCTTTCCACATTTTTTATTGGGAGCTTCACCGGGCCTGACCGGAACAAATCGAGCCGGAACCCTGCTCAATCCATGTGCCAGCGTATGTATTCATCCTGCCCTTTCCGGGTCGACCGGTACTGGTTCACCGGCGCTTCCGGATCGGGATAGCCTATTGGAACGGACAGGAGCAGGCTTATGGTGGAAGGGATGCCAAGCTCCTTCCGGATGAGGTCGGGATACGCCATGGTCAGCGCCTGAGGCACGGCGCCCAACCCCTGGTCGTGAACAGCCACCAACAGGCTTCCGGTGAAGAGCCCCAGGTCGAAAACGGACCACGGGGCGAGGGACCTCTCAAGGCCGATGAAAAGGACGCAAGGCGCTCCGTAAAACTGGAAGTTTCTCAGGTAGCCCTGACGCACTTTCTCCTGGTCGTTCGGATCGATGCCCAGGGCCTTGAAACGGCGAAGCCGGTGGTCTGCGGATCTCCTGCTTAGGGTTTCCGGCCATTCTTTCGGAAAAGGCAAGTCCGGATTTGGCGTCGTCCCGGAAGCCGCCTCCTCATAAAGCGTTTTGGCCAGCGCCTCTTTTTTATCCCCGGAGGCGACAAAGACTTCCCATGGCTGGGTGTTCATATAAGAGGGGCTCCGGTTTGCCGCCTCAAGGATTTTCAGAAGCCTCTCCCTTTCCACTTTTTTGGCGCTGAACGCGCGCACGCTTCTCCGGCTTTCAAGGCACTCGTAGAATTCCATATTATTCCCCCTCCCTATCGGATTATCGCTCAAATCCCGGCCGGCCATCCTCGCACAGACGCCGCTCCCGCCTGCCTGCATCGCTATTGCCCCTGCTCACCCGTTCAGCTTCCTGAATTTCATGGCGAGTTCGCCATGATCTTGAGGATTCTGCCCGCGTAGGAGGTTCTCCATCCGTAGTTGGACCAGCGGGATCGCGTCGGGATGGGTGAGGATGTAAAACCTCTCCTCCCTCATGGCTTCGAAGACCCTATCTGCAACCAGGAGGGGAGGGATGCCTGCCGCGGCGCCTGCTTTCATGAAGTCATGATAGAACTTTTCTTGAGGGGGCATCTCGAAGGGTTCGTTCTGCAACGCGACGGGCCTGTTCCGTTCCGTAGTGGAAATGTTCGTCTTTACAAAAGCGGGGCAGAGAACCGACACCTTGACGAGTGCGTTGCGCTCTTCGAGCGCCAGGTAGAGCGATTCGGAGAGGCCCACTACAGCGTGCTTGGTCGTTATGTAAGGCGCGCAGATGCTGCCCGCGGTCAGTCCTGCCATGGAGGCGGTATTGACGATGTGGCACTCCGTGTTCTGGGCAAGCATGAGAGGGGTGAATACCTTGACCCCGTGGATCACCCCCCACAGGTTGACCCCGATCACCCACTCCCAGTCGTTCCACGTGGCCTCCCATGGGGTCAAACCCGCTTCGACGCCGGCATTATTGAAGAGGACGTGCACGCCGCCGAACGCATCGAGGGTCTTTTTGGCCAATGCCTCTATGTCGCTCCGTTTCGCGACGTCCGTCCGGACGCCGATCGCCTCTCCTCCCAGGGACCTCAGCTCGGCTTCCGTTTTCGCGAGGTCCGCGTCGTTTATGTCGGCCAGTACGACCTTCATGTCCTCCTTCACGCACCGCTCGGCTATGCCCCGCCCGATGCCGCTTGCGGCGCCGGTGATCACCGCGACTCTACCCTTGAACTCCTTCATGGTCTCCTCCTTTGATTTTGATGGCCGACACAGGCGGCCGTCCGTCTCATTATTTCAGATGTCCCCTTACCCTCCCGATCGTTTCAGGAGTCGACTTCATCCTTCAATATGGCCTCTCCTTTGACCAGCCATGAAATCCCAAAGGCCACAATGGCTATTGTCTCCAACCAGAATACCGGATCGTACCCTTTGAAGGGCGACGCTTCCTTATTCGGCAGGATGTAACATATCGCGATTAGCACAATGCAAATGGCCATCGTATACGCGCATCCCCTATAGACCCTGTTCCTCTGCAGTTTTCTCCTTGTGGGTTGTCTGCTCGGATCTCTCTTCGTGAACAAAAAAAGCGAAAAATAGATGAGAGTGAGGAAGAACAGCGCCGCGGAGGTTAAGTGAACGCGCCCGATCCACACAGCCTCGGGAGAAGGACTGATATCGGGCGTCGTTGGAAAAAGCGTAATAATCACTGCAAATACGCAACCCAAATTGCCGGCAATGTCGTCGGCGCGCCCATACCCTTCGTATGACAGCAGAAAAAACCCTGTCGCCCAAAGAGCGCCGACAAATACATCTCGCATGCCTGTGTAGTAGTAGTAACTAAGAGAGATCTGGATGCCGGTCCGAAAGAATATCAATGCCCCCAAACACAACGCGAAGGGGAGCGCGACGCCTAGGATCCCGATAGCTTTTCTGAGGGCTAAATAAGAAAAAACCAAAGACTCTTTAGTTTCGAGTTCCTTTTTCATGTTTTCCCTTCCTTCGCCCGAGGCAACGCCCCCACTCATCCGACCGAACACGCTGATTGAAAGAAAACGACCCTGCCTAATGAGGTTCCTGCCCCCTATTTTGGTTTCAGCCCTGCTTCGCCTTTTGAGGGATGAGATAGGCTCCCCAGTAGCTCATCCCCACGAAGAGGCCGCCTCCGATGATATTCCCGATGGTGACCGGGAGGAGATTTCGGTAGAGGAATCCTACCCAGTTAAATATCATCGCGTTTGCTCCCGGGGGGAGCTGAATAGCCTCCCAGGCGTTGAGGGCCAGGCCCGTGGGTATTAGGTACATGTTGGCGACGCTGTGCTCGAAACCGATGGCGACGAAGGCCATGATGGGAAAAAAGATGGCGAAGATCTTTCCAATCGTGTGGCGGGCGGCGAGGGCCATCCAGACCGCGAGACAAACGAGCCAATTGCAACCGATCCCCCTGACGAGGGCCTCGACGAAGGGGAGGCTGATTTTGGTATAGGCGATCTTCACCGCGGCCGCCCCGAGGGCCCCATCGCCTGTTTTCCACAGGCCAGACAGGTAGAAGAGGAAAAAGAGGATGATCGAGCCGATGAAGTTCGCAACGTAGACGAGGACCCATCGCTCAAGCATGATGCCGAAGGTGATGTCGCGCGTTAAGCTGCTTGTTATCATGAGGTTGTTGCCTGTGAAGAGCTCGGCGCCTGCAATCACTACGAGCATGAGGCCGACGCTGAAGACCGCCCCTCCCACGAGCTTTGTGAACCCTACGCCAAAATGAGGGGCCATATCGAACGTTACGACCGACATCAGAAGACCGCCGAATCCGATGTAAGCGCCCGCGAGGATGGCGAGCACGAAGACCGAGAGCCGGGGCGAGGTTGCCTTCTTGACGCTGACGGAGTTCGCAATCGTTTCGGCGATGGTCTGCGGAGCCCGATCGTCGGCGGTGGGGACTGGGAATTGGATCGACTTCACGATCTTCTCCAGCCTTCCGATGGCCTTCTTCTCCTGCGTTACCTTCTGCTTCACCGCCCGCTTCACTGCGCCGGAGATCTCTTCAGGAGTGAAAGGCTTCGAAACATAGTCCATGGCACCCCGCTTCATCGCCTCTGTCGCGCGGCCGACGCTCGGGAACCCGCTGATCATGACGATGGCCGATTCGGGCGAACGCTTGTCGATCTCCTCGACCACGTCCATCCCGTCGAAGCCGGGCATCTTCCAGTCGCAGAGGACGACGTCGAACTTTGAATCGGATATTAGTCTGAGCCCCTCTGCGGGGCTATTGGTGGTCACAACATCGAATCCTTCTGAAGTGAATACCTTGCGGCACGACTCCAGCACGATATCTTCGTCATCGATTACAAGCATCCTTTCAAGCATACGCACCCTCCATATTTCTTTCCTAATATGGTATGTTTCCCGTCCCCGCGACGGTCTTTACCAGACTTCCTTGCTCAGCTTCTGGATGAGCCAGAGCATTTGTTTCTCCGTGAGCTTCCCCACATGCTCTTCGAGCCAGGCAATGTCCCCTGTCAGGACCGCGAGCTTCTCCGCGGCCGTGAGATGGTACTCCTCAAGAGCGTCTGCTCCCTTTAGAAACAGGGACCCCGCGAACGCTAGGTCCGAACCTGCCCTGTCGAGGACCCGGAGGATCTCCTCCCGGTGGACCACCCTCTGTTCCTCGGGCTCTGCCGATCCGGCCGCGTCAATCGCCGCCATCACCCTCTTGACGAGCTCTTCAGGGGTAAAGGGCTTTTCGATGTAGTCGGTTGCGCCCAGCTTCATCGCCTGCACTGAGGACTGCACCGTGGCGTAACCCGTGATGATCACCACCGGCACCGATGGCTTCGCCCTCTTCACATCCCTCAAAATCGTCATGCCGCCGATTTCAGGCATGCGGATATCGGTGAGCACGATGTCGTAAGGATTGTTGAGCGCCAGTCCGAGCCCTACCCTGCTGATCGAGGCGATGTCTACATCGAAGTTCTCCTGAGAGAGAATTTTTTTTACACTGTCCAGCACGATCTGCTCGTCATCAATCACCAGGGCTTTTTTTCTCTCCATTGGCCTCACTCCTTTCAAAAATTTTTTGTACTGCCGCCAACAGTTCGTCCGGCGTGAAGGGCTTCGGAATGAAGTGGCGAACGCCGCTTTTCTTCAGCTCTCCCAGGGTCTCCCGGGTAGGATATCCCGTCATGACGAGCACGGGCAGCTCCCGAAAGCGGTCTACGGGCCATTTCTCTTTGATCTTTCCGAGGAGATAGAAGCCGTCCTGTCGGGGCATCTTTATATCCATGATCATAAGATCGAAATGGTCCATCTCCAGGTTGTCGAACGCAATGTTGGCGCTTGGGACGCAAACGACCAGGTACTCTTCCGACTCGAGGATCCTTCTGCAGCTTTCGAGCACGAGTGGGTCGTCATCGACCACAAGGATCTTCCTATCCCTCACTTTCATCCTCCAGCGGCAGCCATATAGTAAAGGTACTTCCCTTGCCCACGGCGCTCTGGACGTGGATGGAGCCCCCATGCCGTTCAACAATCCCGGAGGAGACGGATAGGCCCAAGCCCGTCCCCTGGCCTACCTCCTTGGTTGTAAAGAAGGGATCGAAAATCCTGTCCAGGTTTTCGGGGGGGATCCCGTGTCCCGTATCGGTCACGCTGATCTCGATCGTCGTATCTTTTGTCCCCTTGGCAAAATAGCCTAGGTTGGTCGTAACGAGAATCGAACCGCCCGCGGGGGTTGCGTCGAGGGCGTTCATGATGATGTTGAGGAGCACGCCCTGCATGGCGCTCCTGTCCACCCTCCGAACCGGCAGTCCTTCCATTGGCGTGAAGGAGAGTTTCACGCCCTTTACAAGAGCGTTATTCTCCACGAGTTTAACAGCGGAGCGCACGAGCTCGTTGATGTCCGTCGGCTCGGGTGCAAGCACGGTCTGTCTGGAGAAATCGAGCAGACCCTTCACGATCGTGCGAACTCTCTCGGTCGCCTTCACGATGGTGGTGAGATCTTGCTTTCATCTCGTCGTTTAGGTCTTTTCGCCTCAGGAGCATATGGGTGAACGTGAGAACGCCCGTGAGCGGGTTGTTGATTTCGTGAGCCACCCCCGCGGCAAGCCTCCCAACGCTCGCCTGCTTCTCCGATTGGAGGAGCCTGATCTCACTCTGAACCCTTTGATCCTTGTCCCTTTCCTGGAGAAAGGAGAGCATCTCGGCGAAGGCCTTCTGCAACAACCCTATCTCGTCTTTTGATCGGGGGCCGATCTCCGGAGTAAAATTCCCGTTGGAGACTTCACGGCTCGCCGAGATGAGCGAGCGGATCGGCTTCATGATCTTGTTGGCGAGAAAGGACCCCATGCCGATCGCGACGAGCATGCCCGCTATGGCGATCAGTACAAAAATAGTGAGCCCCTTCCGCTGCATGTCCCCGTATTTTGTTTCCAATACGCCCGTGGCGAGCATTCCCACACGATTGTTGAATATGTCGGTGATGGGTTCGTAGGCGGTCAGGTACCAGTCGCTCACCACGAAAGCCCTGTCGGTCCACCGTTGCCCGCCGACGAGGACGGAGTCTCGCACCTTCTTCGAGGCGCGCGTCCCTATTGCGCGTTTTCCGTCCGGGGTGAGCACGTTGCCTCGAGATCCTGGCGTCTCCCAGGAAGATCGTTGCCACCCCCACGCTCCTCCCCTTGTACATCTCGTTCTGAAAAACCGTGTCACGAACCGTGTCGACGAGCTCTTTGCTCCCGTTCAGAAGCTGTCCGCCGTATAGAACGCCGATGAGCCTATCCCCCTCGAAGAGGGGGCTGCCCGCGCCAATCGCCATGCCCGACGTCTCCTCTTTCCCCTCGCGGGGCGCTGCCATCGGGGTGGGGCTCAGCTCGATGCGCGCCTGTTCTGCGAGGGCAGGGCTCTCAGACATAAGAAAGGACCGGTCGAGCACGACCGTGCCGGCGATGCTCGACCCATGCCGGATAACGTACCCGACCAGCGGGTTACCAGGCGCTGATGGGTTGACTGGCGCTGACGCCCCGACCGGTCCTACCCTGCTGATGACGACCCCCTCGGCGGATGCGACCCCCGCGAAATCGAGCCCGGCCTGCTGGGCGATGTACCTGAGTTTCCATGTGAGCTTCCCGGTCTCTTTCCTGAGGACTGAGCCCTGAAATTCCCTGTCAAAAGCAGCGATGTTGAGCACTGTCGAAATGGTGTCGATATTGTCTTGATAGTCCCTGCGCGCCGCGTTCAAATCGAGGCTTATCCTGCTTTCAGTCTCGCCCAGCACGGTCTCGTAGAGGAGCTGCCTTCCGGTGTATATGGCGACGAGGCCCACGAGCAGAGCTACACCGAGGAAGGTGCTAATCAGCTTGGAGCGCGTTGAGTAAAGCACCGTCCACTCTCCGGTTTAGTGTCCCTTTCGGGGAGCAAACCCCTCGTCTTTAGGCGAAGGCTTCAGCGGCTTCGGCCAATATGTCTCGAAAACGCACGTCGTCCTGTCGAAGAGATATGGTTTTCTGCCAAGCCCAAAGGTCCTTTCCCCCGTCATGCTTTCGAAACCACCAGCTTATCGTGATGGCTTTCAACTGGCTGCCGATGGCGACTTTGGTCGACGAGGCGCGCATACCCGTAGGAACCCACCGGCTAAAGCCGATGGTCGGTCAGTTCGCAACCTCGAATAATGTATCTATTACCGGGGGTAATTGTCAACGTGATTTCTTTTCCACCTCGCACTTCTCGGTGTGACGCTTCTCTCCCTCTAAAAAAAGCTGCCGCCCTCCCATCCAGCGGCTCGCCGACGAAGCGTCGACCCCGACCTGCCGCGCGATCTCGGCGGCAGAGGCGCATCGGCCGAAGGCGTCCTTGACAGGTTGGACAAAACATTACTACAATGAGACACGCACTCCGGAGGAAGAATGAACAAAAAGGCGGTTTCCCTGCTTTCAGGGGGACTCGACAGCGTGCTCGCCACAAAACTTGTTCTCGATCAGGGGATCGAGGTCATTGCGCTCCATTTCACTTCCCCCTTTTGCAACTGTACGAAGGGCGCCGGTGTTGGGTGCGGCGTTCAGGCGCTCCGAAGCGCAAGCGAGCTGGGCGTCAAGGTCGAGATAAGAACCAAGGGGATAGACTACTTACGGTTGGTCCAGACGCCCCCCCACGGTTATGGCAAGAACATGAACCCCTGCATCGACTGCCGGATTTTCATGCTGAAAAAAACCGTTGAAGTCATGAAGGAAATAGACGCCTCTTTCGTCATAACCGGCGAGGTCATCGGCCAGCGGCCCATGTCGCAGAGAAGGGCCGCAATCAATCTAATCGAAAGGGAAAGCGGCCTTGCAGGACTTATCCTGAGACCTCTCTCTGCCCGTCTGTTTCCTCCTACCATTCCGGAAAAGGAGGGGACCGTCGACAGGGAAAAGCTGCTCGACCTCTCCGGCAGGTCGCGGAAAGGGCAATACCGGCTCGCCAGGGAGTACGACTTGAAGGAGTTCGGCTGCCCCGCCGGAGGCTGCCTGCTCACCGACCCCATTTTCGCAGGCAAATTGCGAGACCTGTTCAGGCACAACCCGGAGTGCACCATGGCCGACGCGGCGATGCTGAAGATAGGCCGCCATTTCCGCCTGGCAGAGAAGACCAGGCTGATCGTGGGACGGAATAAAGAAGAAAACGAGCGTCTTGCCGGCCTTTCCCGTGCTGACGGCCTTCTCCTCAAGCCTCTGTCGTTCGTGGGGCCGTCCGGTCTGCTTATCGGGGAGACGGACGAAGGCCTTATCAATATCTCAGCGAACATTATTGCATTCCATGCCAAGAATTGCAGCTTCCCCCTGACGGTGGAACTGAGCAACGGAACCTCCGCCCGCCGGGTGGTCGAGCACATAGCGATAGATCTCGAACAACTGCGGATTTGATCGAAAGGCGGCCAAGCCGCCATAAACGAAGACGCGCCCTCCATCCTCCTGTCTCTTTTTACAAGAAGACGTCTCATACGGCAAGACCATGTCTTATGCTATGAGATCTCCTGACTCTCTTTTCGGGGCGATTCGGGGCCTTTAGCCCTTTCGAACCGACAGTTCGGCGCCTTAAAGCGCGCGCGCAAGGATAAGATTTCCTCCCTTCTTTCATCAGGCGCGAATGCGCGCGAGTTTGATCCGGCATATTTCTTGTACATAGCGCTGCACACGTTGCGTACGACAAGGAGTATGCTATGGCAGCGCCGGGCATTTTCGCCGCGGTTCTCCTTATCAGTTTCTTCATGTACGCGTTTTACCACGAATAGTGCTCGTCTATTGCCGTTCTATCCGGAATGATCTGAGGATCAACTCCGCTTCCTCAAGGAATGCGGCCGCGACCGCCTCGTCCCTCGTCACCGTGAGGATTTCGTCGGAAGAGAGGCTCGGCCCGTACCAGTTGTAGGACCCCGTAACCACGGCGCATTTGTCAAAGACGGCGAATTTGTGATGGAGCGGGGAATAGATGCTTTCCCGATAGTAGACGTAATCGAGCTCTATCCATGCGTCTTTGAGCCGGTTGAGACAGGCCTTGAGCGGTCTGGGGAAGTTTTTGTCCCACGGCTCGGGCAAAGGCCCCGTGTGAGCGATCATGCCGTTCAGGATGATCCGGACCCGGACCCCCCTGTCGCGGGCCCGGATAAGGGCCTCGATCACGTCCGTCTCGATGCTTTCGCCAAAGGCGATGCCCCTGATTGGGGAAAGGTCGAACATGCAGACGACGATCGAATCGACCGCTCTGGCGATCTCGGAGACGATCGCGTCCTGGGGCCGGATGCCGGCGCCTCCGGCGTCGTAAGTCCCGAAGCTGTAATAGAGGTTGTGCCTGGCCGAGGGGTTAACGCGCAGCCTGACCCTTTGTCCCCTCCTCAGCGCCCTGTACACGGACTCATAGAGAAGGGCGGCATCGCGGGACTTGTAGACGAGGCCGTTCTCCCAGTTGCCTCCCCAGAGATGAAAATGGAGGTTATAAGACGCCGAATGGACCACGTCGTCGTCAAAGAGGATGAATTTAGTGTGCATGCTCGATATGTCTTCCCGCATCCGGGAAGGCTCGTTGCGCGCGATCCCGTAGACTCTTATGCCTGCCCTGCGCAAGGCCGCTATGGGCGCCGACGCGTTCATGCTGCTTACCTGCGCCCAGTCGCCGATGCACTCAACCTCTACCCCGTTCTCGTTTGCGTAAACAAGATGCCTGGCCACGTGCTCGTTGTCGAAATCGAACATGGCGACACGAATCGAAGCCGGCTTGCCCGGTCGCTCCCGCTTTCGCTCTATCACCGCGTCAATGGCCCGGTGGATCTCGCGGATGGGGTGGCCGGGCGAGCCCGCGTCGCCCCTCGTGAACAAGGGGGCGACGCAGCCGTCGTTTTCCGGACCGTTCAACCGCTCGTAAGCCGCTTGAAAGATGGAATCGTCTGTCTTTGCGACAGGCTCGTCGTTTTCCGTCATGAGTGCCGGGTCCCGGAAGTCCTCGAGGCTCAAACTGCCCCGGTAGAAGTCTTCGAGGATCGCGAAACGGTAGCGGAAGCGGGAGGGGATAATCGCGCCGTCTTTCAGGATGCCGTAGGAAAAGGCCATGCGGATCGCGCGGCCGTGCAGTCCCTCGTATGGGAACAAAGGCAGCCTGTTCGTCTGCCACTTTTGCCAGGGTCCTCCCCATTCGCCGCAGTAGTAGGCATCCGAAAGATAGAACTCCGTCGCTCCGTCTTCCCTGTGCACCGACAACTCTACTCTTAAGGCCTTTTCATTCGAATAGTTGGAAAAGGAAAAGCCTATGCCGCCGGGGAATAGGGATATGCGCCAGTTCTGAAGGTTCTCCACAAAATGGCGTTCCCCTATCCACTTGTACGAAGGCTGCGCGAACTCCTCGGCCCACTGCATCTTTAGCAGTTCCTCTTTAGAGATCGACACGGCAGGAGTAGTTCAACCCCTTGTTGTTGAAGATGAGACCCGCCTTACGGCTTACGACCGAGCAACTGAAATATTGGCCCCAGGGCGCCGGCGCCGGAACGTCCACGACGAAGTCGATATCGAAGGTCCTGACGCCGGGGATCTCCGAGGGGACCTCTTTCCGGTAGAAGTCCCTGAGACTGAAAGGCTGGCGCCACTCCGCGAAGGGACCTCCGGAGAAGCCGCAATAGACAGTCATATCTTCGATGCAGGCGTCGTCGGGGAAGACGACCTTGCACTGGTCCGCCAGGATTTTGCGCAGGCATGGGTCGCCGCACGCATAGGCCTCGAAGCTTGCCTCTATCCTCGGCCCCGAGCCCTCTATCCGCCTGAAATGGAAACCGGAATCGAAGGCGGCGCGGCGGATCCTAGTGTGCAGAAAACCGAAGGATTCGAGCTTCCATCGCTCGTAAAAATACGTCTCGATTGCCTGCCCGAGCCTTCTTTGCAGATAGCGGTGCATATCCTCCATCGAGCCCCCGTAGCGCGGAAGGGCCAATACTTCTTCCCGGTCGTCGAGGACGACCGGCGGGAGGCCCTTTTTCATGAACAGGAAATTGAGGAAACATCTTCCCGCTCTGCCGTTGCCGTCCCAGAAAGGGTGGATCCCGATGAACATATAGTAGGAGCGGGCCAGATTGTAAATGAATTCGTCGAGACGGTGAAAACTGCGCGCCGTCTCGTCCAGCACGATGGCCAGATCCTCGGCTTCCCTCTGGAAATTGGCGAATTCGAACGTGACGCCGTTCCTGTCGGGGAAATCGATCTTGCGGAAGTTGCCCCCGTCGTCATCGAGGTCTCGCGACAGCCCGTAGTGGATCCTCTTTAGAAGGTCGACCCCGATCTCCGTGAAGTCCTGGAGGCTGGAGAAAAGCCGGCGACCCTCATCGACGAAGTTCCTGTTCGCGAGGAGCTTAAGCTCCCGGCAGGAACGACGGTCGTGGAGACCGGTGCTTCCCTTCATGATGGTCATAGAGGAGGCGCCTATGGAGAAGAACATCTTCTGGAAGATAGCCGCATTGGCCAACCACGGCGTTTCCTGCGACATCACCCGGAAATACCGATCGAGGTCGAGGGAAACCTCTTTGTCCTGTCGCGATATCTCGCCGTCCGGATTTCTACCCGACTTCCGGGCCGGCTCGGTGATGACGCGGTCCGCGCCGGCGATCTCCAACGTCTGGCAGAGACGTTCCTCCACAGCTTTCGCGTGCCTATAAAACCGCTCGGTCAGGGCGTCCTCCAACCCTCCGTACCGGTCCGCGAGGAAGTTCAGGGCGCTCAGAAGGTCCCGGTTGACGCCGTAACCCCTGTACCCAAACGAGTTTATCACGAACTGCCTGCTTTTCACCTCCGCCATGACGAGGCGATAGAGCTCGTTATTGCGACGCCATTTCTTGTAATAATTGAGGAGACCTTCCGTCTCGCAGGATGAGTCTCTTTCAAGCTCAGAGACCTCGCGCTCCACCTGTTGCAATTTCTTCTCCATCGATTCGAAAAGTACCTGGCAATGATGGTCCCACGCGTAGGCGAGAACGAAATAGCCTGCCCGGTGCGGCATAGTGCGCTCCAGACTACCTTACTTCTGCAAAAATGGCGATATGGTCGCTCAGCTCGGGATCGTTCGCCAATAATTCCGACGATTCGATTGAAGTATGCCCTTTCACAAAAATGTAGTCGATCCTCGCCTTAGGGTCGCCGGCGGGGTACGTGGCGCCCGCGCCTTTGTGGCACGCCCTGTAGACATCCACATAGCCGGCGGAGGCGAGATAACTGACGACGGGAGAATCCTCAACGTCGTTGAAGTCGCCGGCAAGGATGGAGCATGCGCCGTCCTGAGCGCCTAATGTCAGCTCCTGGACCAGTTTCTTCGCCTGGGCAAGCCGCACCGTCGAATCGGCGCCGTGGTCCAGGTGAACGGAGGCGAAAATGACCTTCCGGCCGTAGACCTCGACTTCCGCTACAAGGGCGTTTCGCGGCAGCGTTGGCCTAAGACCTCCCGCGAGATGGGTGAGATCGACGCTCCTCACGTTCTGCGACCGGCAGCGGAGCGACAGGCCGACGCCTTCCGGGTATTTCTCCATAAAATGGTGGCAATACAAGAAACGCGATCTGTAGTGGTAGCCGGTGATGGACGAGATCCAGCGCGTAATCTGCACGGCCGTGTCCTCGATTCCCCCGCCGCTCAAGACCTCCTGGAATGCGGCAACATGCGGGTCCAGGCGGGCAAGCTCCCGGGCGATGCGCCTGAACCTTTGCGTCCCGTCGCCGTCATTGTGCGTCCCGTGCAAGTTGTAAGAGCAGACGCGGATGGAGGCTGGGTAGATAACGCGGAATCGGTCGAGATCATCGTCCGTCAGTATGCCTGCGACCCCGTCGCGCGAAAACCTTTCGCAAAGCCTCTCCACGTACTCGTCGAGGGCATCGTACTGGCGCGCCACGACAGAGACGGGCGTCCCCGACCTGACGAGCCTTACCATGTCGAGCCTCCTCAGGACCGGCTCGTCCCCGTCGAGCCCGTCGAGCCAGCTCGACGCGCCTCTCTCGGAGAAGAGCCCCGCGACGCCGGCGATGGAAAACTTTGCGTTCACCCGGAACACGTAATTCACGTCCACGTGAAACCGCCGCGCGACCTCCTCGGGCGCTATGCCCGACCGGAGAAGATAGACCATCTCCAGCCGCTTCAAGACCTTATCGTCCTTCCCGAGCAGGTCGCGCCATCCTTCGACGCCCTTGTCGGGAAAATCTCCTCCTCTCCGCCCTGTCATTTAGCTTATCGGCCCTCCCTGGGCCTTTCGTTTGCCTTTTTCCTAGGAAATTACATCTTTTTTATCACTTTCGCAACAGAGGGGAGGGGAAGGTCAGGGCCGATAGGCGGTTCGACGCGGCGCCTGCCGGCTTATGGGTCGGCCCGACCATCCTATTCACCTTTCAATTGCACCTGAACTGTGCAATAATACGAGATTGGCAATGTACGCTTTTTCGTTGCAATAGTTCAATAAAATATCGACAGGAGTTGATAATCATGCCAGAAGTCGATGAATCCCAAAAGGAAAAAGAGTTTTATGTCGACATCCCTGCCAAGTGCGAGGCTTTCTTCCTGAAAGGCTGCAATTCAGTCGACTGGGGAATGAAAAATCGTCTATCAAAGATATTCGATCCCAAGTCTGGCAAGACCGTTATGCTGGCCATTGACCATGGTTATTTTCAAGGTCCGACCACGGGCCTCGAGCGAGTGGACGTTACTATCCTGCCGCTCTTGCCCTACGCGGATACGCTGATGCTCACACGCGGCATTCTGCGAACCATCATACCCCCTACTTTCGGCAAGGGAATAGTGTTGAGGGCCAGCGGAGGACCCAGCATCTTAAGCGATCTCTCAAACGAGCAGATCGCCATCGACATAGACGAAGCCATTCGTCTGAATGTGGCAGCGATGGCTGTTCAGGTCTTTGTCGGCGGCAAGATGGAGACGCAGTCGGTACACAACATGACTCGTCTTGTGGACATGGGCAACCGATACGGCATTCCGACCCTGGGCGTCACGGCAGTCGGCAAGGACATGGCCCGGGATGTCAAATACATGCGGCTGGCTTGCAGGATTATAGCAGAGCTGGGCGTCACGTACGTTAAAACGTATTACGTGCCGGAAGGGTTTGACACGGTGGCGGCCTCCTGTCCGGTGCCGATCGTCATTGCGGGGGGTAAGAAGCTTCCCGAGCTCGATGCGCTGACCATGGCGTACAATGCTATCCGGGAAGGCGCCGCCGGGGTCGATATGGGCCGCAATATTTTTCAATCCGAGTCGCCTGTCGCGATGATCAAGGCGATAAGAAAGGTCGTGCACGAAGGAGAGAAGCCGAAAGCGGCTTACGACTTCTTCATGACGGAGAAAAACCGGGCCGCACGAGGGTAGCGTCGGCATGCGCGTGGGAATGTACTACAACAACAACAAGGTCGAGGTAGAAGAGCGGCCTGCGCCCAGGGTCGGCAAAAGGGATATTCTCGTCAAGGTCATGGCGAGCGGCATATGCGGCAGCGATCTTCTGGAATGGTACCGTATTAAAAAAGCGCCTCTGGTTCTGGGCCACGAACTCGCCGGCGAGGTAGTTGAAGTTGGGGACGACATTACAGAATTCAAGAGAAGCGACAGGGTCTTTGCCACGCACCATGTTCCTTGCGAGGCATGCCGTTGGTGCCTGGGCGGCCATCAAACCGCGTGCCCGGTTTTCCAGACAAAAAATAATTTCGACCCGGGCGGGTTCTCGGAATACTTAAGGGTCTCCGGAAAAAGCATCGATACGGGCACGTTTCTCCTGCCGGACAGGATGTCCTTTGAGGAAGGGTCGTTTATCGAGCCTTTAGGCGCCGTAGTCAGAGGATTGAGGGCCGTCGATCCGAAGCCCGGGGACGTACTGTTGGTTCTCGGATGCGGCGTTGCAGGCCTGCTCATGATAAAGGCGGCCCGCGCTCTGGGCGCAGGGCGCATCATTGCAACGGACATAGATGATTACAGGCTGGAGGCTGCAAAAAGATTCGGCGCCGAAATATCGATCCGCGCCGAGGCAGACATACCCGGCGCCATACGGGAGATAACCGGAGGGCCTCCTGGCAGACAAGGCGATAGTCTGCGCAGGCGCCTTGTCGGCCGCGAAACAGGCATTGGAATCCGTCGGCCGGGGTGGAACTATTTTATTTTTCGCGGTGCCGAATCCCGGAGAGACGCTCAACATGGATTTGACTCCTTTTTGGAGGAACGACATAGGCCTTAAAACCTGTTATGGGGCTGCACCCCTTGACAACAGGCAGGCCATGGAGCTCATTAGGGCCGGAAACGTCGATGTAAAAGATATGATCACGCATAGATACGGACTGGAAGAGATTATGAAAGGATTTAAGACTGCCGGCGCAGGAAAGAACTGTCTGAAGGTCATCATAAAGCCGCACTAGCCGGTGGGGAGCTTCGTCCGCAATCGCTTCGAGGTCGTCTGTCAGTTTGCCCATGGTTTTTGAAAATGGCGAAATGAAACTGCCGGTCTTCTGAAAACGTTGACCGGGACGACCGCCTTAGTGTATAAAAAAGAAAACAGGGGGGGCGAGATATGTTCAGCAAGATACTGGTTCCGGTCGATTTTTCGGAGTACACGGACGAGATCCTGGAGTATGCCACGGAGATTGCGAGAAAATTCGGCGCTTCCCTGCACCTGATCCATGTAATCCCCACCATGGATTACTTCACGCCTTACGAATCGTTCATCACACCCGAAAATGTCGAGGCGGCGCAACAAGCCATCGCGGCGGACGTCAAGAAGCACCTGGAAGAGACGGCCGGGCGCATTTCCGGGATTGCAGCGACAAGGGCGGTGCTGACAGGAGCTGCTTTCGTTGAGATCACGCAATACGCCAAATCGGAAGGCATAGATCTCATCGTCATGGGGACCCACGGGAGAGGAGGCATCGAGCACCTGCTCCTAGGCAGCGTCGCGGGGAGAGTAATCCGGCGAGCGCCTTGTCCCGTCCTCACCATCCGGCCCAAAAAGACATAGCCCGCTTTTGATAAACCTTTCGATGGCCTGACACCCTCACCCGGTCGGGTTTGTCGAGGCTTGCGGCGCCCACTTCCACCATAGCCGGAACGATAGCAGCTTTGGGCGCCAATTCGGCGGCTGCGCGAAACCTGAGCGTGGGACGAGGGACGGGAAAAGAGCCTTTTCTCCGACCGAGGGAGAGGGCGCCGAAGGGACCCCCGAGAAATCTTTATATTCCTGAGAAATCTTTATATTATTGTGCGTCAACGTTTTTTGTACTATCTTTGTGTGAACGGACGTCTCTCTTCCCGGATGCGCCGGACAGGGGATGACTACGCGGAGGTTCCGACAATGGTGAAAGAGATCTACCTCATTATATTCTACCTCGCGGTGCTAATCATCCTCGCGCCGCTTCTCGGCCGCTACATGGCGGCGGTCTTCGAGGGGAGGCGAAATGCGTTGAGCGGCATCGCCGGTCCGGTGGAACGCGCCGTCTATCGTTTCTGCCGCGTAGAGATCAGCCGGGAGATGTCCTGGAAAGAGTATGCCGGCGCTTTTCTCCTCTTCAACGCCGCGGGCCTCGTCGTGCTTTTTTTCCTGCAGCTCGCCCAGCGCCTCCTGCCGTTCAACCCGCAGCATCTGCCGCCCGTGCGCTGGGACACGGCCCTCGACACAGCCGTATCGTTCGTCACGAACACGAACTGGCAGGCGTACGGGGGCGAGACGACCATGAGCTACTTCAGCCAGATGATGGGCATGACCGTGCAGAACTTTGTCTCGGCCGCCGCGGGAATGGCCGTGCTCTTGCCGCTCATCAGGGCCTTTACGTCGAAGCTGAAAGACACGGTGGGCAATTTCTGGGTGGACATGACCCGGGCGGCGCTCTATGTGCTGCTTCCCTTGAGCGTCATCCTGTCCCTTGCCCTGGTCTCCCAGGGCGTCGTGCAGACCTTGGGGCCTTATGCAAAGGCTCACACCCTCGAAGGGACCGAGCAGGTCATCGCCGTCGGGCCCGCGGCGTCGCAGGTCGCGATCAAAGAACTCGGCTCGAACGGCGGCGGTTTCTTCAACGCCAATTCCGCTCATCCCTTCGAAAATCCGACGGGCGTCTCGAACTTCCTGCAGCTCCTCTCGATTTTGCTCATACCGGCCGCATTGCCCTTCACCCTGGGCAGGATGATCGACAATCGCCGCCAGGGCCGGGCGATCTTTGCCGCCATGGCCGTCCTTTTCCTGATCGGGCTGGTTCTCGCCCTTGCCGCCGAGTGGCAGACAAACCCGCTGCTTGCTAAAATAGGCGTGACGGCCAACATGGAAGGGAAAGAGGTCCGTTTCGGCATAGGTCCGTCCGTGCTCTGGGCCCAGGCGACGACCGTGACTTCGAACGGCTCGGTGAACAGCATGCACGACAGCCTGATGCCCATCACCGGATTAGTCTGCATGTTCAATATCGCCGTGGGGGAGGTGATCTTCGGGGGCGTCGGCGTCGGTCTGGTCGGCATGCTCATGTACGCGGTCCTCACTCTCTTCCTAGCAGGGCTGATGATCGGGCGCACGCCTGAGTTCCTGGGAAAAAAGCTCGAATCGAGGGAGATGATTATGGCTGTGATCGTGGTGGTCGCCCCTGCCGTTGCGTGCCTCATCTTTGCCGGCATTGCCGCGGTGACGCCTGCCGGCTTGAAGGGCCTCGGCAACGCGGGACCCCACGGGCTCTCGGAGATACTTTACGCCTTTTTCTCCGCCGCGGGCAACAACGGCTCCGCTTTCGCCGGCCTCAACGCCAACACGCCGTTTTACAACCTGACCACGAGTTTTTGCATGCTCGTGGGCCGCTTCCTCACCGTTCTGCCAGCCCTGGCCATCGCAGGTTCCCTGGCCGGGAAAAAGCGCATTCCCGTCAGCTCGGCAACATTCCCCACGGATGGCGCGCTTTTCGTGGGGATGCTCGCAGCGGTCGTGATTATCGTGGGCGCCCTCACGTTCTTTCCCGCCCTTGTGCTGGGGCCGGTCCTCGATCATCTCCTGCTAGGCGCGGGCAGGACGTTTTAAGGAGGCCGCCATGGAAGAAAAGAAGCTCGCCATGTGGCAACCGGAACTGATCAAATCGGCCGTGGCGGGGGCCTTCCGGAGGCTCGACCCGCGCCTCCTGTGGCGAAACCCCGTTATGTTGACGGTAGAGATCGTCTCAGTCGTCACTTCCGTCATTTGCGTGAAAAACCTCGTCTCCGGCGGACCCTTCCGGTTTAACCTGCAGATCGCCCTATGGCTCTGGTTCACCGTGCTCTTTGCCACCTTCGCCGAGGCCCTCGCCGAAGGCAGGGGCAAGGCCCAGGCGGAGACGCTCAGGAAAGCACAGACGGAGGCGTACGGCCGCAGAATCAACGCCGACGGGCAGGTCGAGAAAGTCCCGGCCCTCTCGCTTCGTAAAGGCGACACCGTGCTGATAGAGGACGGGGACCCGGCGCCGGGGGACGGGGAGATCATAGCAGGGGCGGCCCTTGTCGACGAGTCGGCCGTGACCGGCGAATCGGCCCCGGTGATACGGGAGGCAAAGGGGGACCGGAGCGCCGTCACCGGCGGCACCCGTATCCTCTCGGGAAGCATACGGGTCATGATAACGGCGAATCCCGGGGAAACCTTTCTCGATCACATGATCTCCATGGTGGAAAGCGCACAACGGCAGAAGACGCCGAACGAAGTGGCCCTGGAGATCCTGCTCGTGGGGCTGACCGTCCTCTTCATCGTCGTGGTAGGGACCCTTTCTTTCTTTGCGGCTTACGGGGCCGTCAAGATCGCAATGCCCGTGCTCGTCTCGCTTCTCGTCTGCCTCATCCCTACGACTATCGGCGGGCTGCTTCCCGCGATCGGCATCGCGGGGATGGACCGCCTGATCCAGCACAACGTGATGGCGATGAGCGGCCGCGCCGTGGAGGCCGCGGGCGACGTGGACGTGGTCCTCCTCGACAAGACGGGCACCATCACCCTGGGCAACCGGATGGCCACGGATTTCATCCCCGCGGAGGGCGTCGGCAAGGAAGAGCTTGCCGAGGCGGCCCTCCTGTCGTCGCTCGCTGACGAGACCCCTGAAGGGCGGAGCATTGTGGCTCTTGCCAAACACCGCCTTGCCGTGCGAGGACGCGACATCAAGACCCCCGATCCCGCGTGCTTTGTCCCCTTCACGCCCGAGCTTCGCATGAGCGGGGTCTCGGTTGACGGTCGCGAGATCCGCAAGGGCGCAACCGATTCCGTTGCGGCCTTCGTGACGGCAAAGGGCGGCGTAGTTCCGGAGAGCGTCGAGCAGGCGGCCGAGCAGGTGGGACGGGAAGGGGGCACCCCGCTCGTGGTGGCCGATTCAGGCCGCGCCCTCGGCGTGATCCAGCTGAAGGACGTGCTGAAGGAGGGCATAAAAGACAGGCTCCGCCAGTTGCGCCTGATGGGCATCCGATCCACTATGATCACGGGCGACAACCCACTCACGGCGGCCGCTATCGCCGCGGAGGCGGGCATCGACGACTTCGTCGCCCAGGCGAGGCCCGAGGAGAAGCTGCGCCTCATCCGTAAGTATCAGGCCGAGGGCCACCTGGTAGCAATGATCGGGGACGGGACGAACGACGCGCCGGCCCTCGCGCAGGCCGATGTTGCCGTCGCGATGAACGCAGGCACCCAGGCGTCGAGAGAAGCCGCCAATATGGTGGACCTCGATTCCAACCCTACGAAGCTCCTCGATATAGTGGAGATCGGCAAGCAGATCCTCATGACCCGGGGGGCCTTGACCACATTCAGCGTGGCAAACGACGTGGCCAAGTATTTTGCCATCATTCCCGCGATTTTCGTGCAGGTGTTTCCCGTCCTCGCGATCCTCAACGTGATGCGCCTTGCGACGCCGCAAAGCGCCATCCTCTCGGCCGTCATATTCAACGCGATCATCATCCCCCTCCTCATTCCGTTGGCCCTGAAGGGCATCAAGTACCGGCCCATCGCCGCCCAGACCCTGCTGTGGCGGAACCTACTGGTTTACGGCCTCGGCGGACTTGCGCTGCCCTTCGTCGGCATCAAGCTGATCGATCTTCTGGTGGTTTTGCTTCACATGGCGTAACGCGGGAGGTTTATTTTGAAGCAACTGATGCGCGCTGTTCTCATTTTCATTGTCCTGTCGCTCATGACGGGTCTCGCCTATCCGCTTGTCGTCACGGGCCTGGCGGAGCTTTTCTTTCCGTGGAAGGCCTCAGGCAGCCTGATAACTGACCGCGGCCGCGTGGTGGGCTCTGCGCTCATAGGGCAGAAGTTCACGAAAGCCCGCTACTTTCACGGCCGGCCGTCGGCAAACGACTATGACGCGTCGAATTCCGGGGGCACGAATTTCGGGCCGGCCAGTGCGCAGTTCATTCAGGAAGTGAAGGCAAGGGTGGAGCAGACGCGCATTGAGGACAACCTGCGTCCGGATGCGCCCATACCTGCCGATCTCGTCCTCGCCTCCGGAAGCGGCCTCGATCCGGACATCAGCGTGGAGTCAGCCTCGATCCAGATACCACGGGTGGCGAAAGAACGGGCCGTCTCCGAGGAGGTCTTGAAAGACCTGGTCGCACGCGCGGCCGAAGAGCAAGGCGGATGGGTGGAGCCGAGGGTCAATGTCCTCAGACTCAACATGGCGACCGACCGGCTGCCGGGGCAGAAATGATCCTCTCCAAATGCTGGAAAGACCGGCCGCCGTTGTGTACGAACTATCCCAAAAACGGCCGTTTCTGACATTTTCTACTGCCTTTTACTCTCTTTTAACCTCTTGAGCGTGCACTTTTCACTAACTGCGTCCCCGCCGCTCCCTTCGGATTCCCTTCTCTTGCAAGAGATTTCAGAAGGGGGGTGCACGAAAGTGCACGAAATGGCACGGTTTTGTGGGGGGATAGGGGGGGGTGCGGGCGCTTTTTGCGCCTGGCTTTGCCATCGCGCCATGCATCACAAATCGCCTCGCCCCCTCGAGGCAAATGTGAGGCAGATGCGGGACCGGAAGCGGGGCGGTGCTCCGCCGTCGTGTGCGGCTATTGCGAGCCAATTGTCAAAGAGCAAGCCGGTTTACGGGAATCCGGCTGAAACGGGCCGGGGTTATACCGGGTCTCGGAAGATTTTGCTGCTTTTCCCGTCTCCTGTCAAAGCGACAACCAGGAGCGACAACCAGACATGACAAGGAGGGGCGACAACCAGGAGCGACAAAAAGCAGAATTTTGCATGTAAAAGTCAAGCTCTCGCCGGACAGTCAGCCCCTCTCTCTGGCATGATGGCTATGCCGCTTGTTCAAGCATCCGGGCCTTCACCTTCTTGCCTTCCTCTATGGTCTCAATAGGCCTCCGCCCCATGTTGCGATATCCCTGGTGGGGCCGCTCGTTGTTGTAGTAGGCCAGCCATAGGTCCAGGTCTGCCTGGAGATCTTCGAGAGACAGATAGAGCTTTGTGCGGAACGTCTCCCGGAAGAACTCATCGAGGATCGTCCGGTTCAACCGCTCCACGAATCCGTTGATCCTCGGGGTGGCCACTTTGGTTCGACTGTGCTTGATGTCGTTGAGCTCCAGAAAGATCTCATAGAGATGGATCATCTTTCTGCCGCAGTATTCCGACCCGTTGTCGGTGAGTATGCGCTCGACGGCGAGGCCCTGTTCTTCATAGAAGGGCAGGACCCTGTCGTAGAGGACGTCTGCTGCGGTCTCCGGGGTTTTCGAAGCGTAGAGCTTCCCGAAGGCATAGGAGCCGTATGTATCGACCACGGTCTGGAGATAGACCCGTCCAATCCCCTTGATGGTCCCCACCACGAAGGTGTCTTGGCTCAAGAGATAGCCCGGATAGAGGCTCTCCACCTTCCGCTCCCTGAAGCAGGGGTTCGTCTTTTCGATGAGCCTTATTTGCTCCTCCGTCAGTTCGATCTTTTCTCCCGCCCGTTCTTCTTCCAGCCTAAGGATGCGTTTGTACCTCGTCTCCAAACCCTCTTTGAGCCATATGTTCCTTATCGTCGAGGGACTCACAGAGATCCTTTCCAGCCTGAGCTGGTCCGCTATCCTCGTCCGTCCCCACGCCGGGTGGGAAACAGAGAGGGCGACGACCTTCTCCTTGACCTCTTGGGACGTTTCATTGGGAAAGAACCTCGGTATGGGAGGACGGTCCATAAGACCCTGAAAGCCCTGTTCCTGGAACGCCCGCTTATACTCGTAGAACTGGCTCCGGGAGACGCTCCGCCTCCGGCATGCCTCCGAGACGTTTCTCAATCGCTCCGCCAGTTGTAGCAATGTCATCTTCCCCTGTGCTATCTTTGCTTCGGCAGTCATGCGTTCCTCCTTTGAGCGATGTTTTCTGGCTAAAAACATCCTACCCGAAGAGGACGCTGACTGCCAACTGCTTTCCCGGAATGTGTCCGGGAAGATCTTAACTTTTACACGCAGTTTTTTGAAAAAAAATGACGCGACCCATGCGATTCGGGCGGTAGCGGCCGGGTGGGCGTTACGCATAGCTTCCTCCTACCTTCAATTCCTGTATAAATAAGTGAGAAGTAGGTAAGATTGCCTCCAGGAAAGGCGGGGGGACTTATTTCTTCCTGGGTCGCCGAACCCTTACTTTCAGTCTGTCCCCCGCCCCCTGGAGCCCTGATATGTTGATTGGGCCTGATCGAGCCCCTCGTGACCATGGAGGCTTGGCCGGAGGCAATCCCGCTTTTCCGTTTCTTGATCGAGGAGGTCTGTATGGCTCTGTTCGTCGGGATCGATGTGTCGAAAGATAAGTTTGACGCATGCGGCATCGGAGAGGGGGGAGAGAAGGTATTTTCCCTCACCGAGACCATGGACAGGAAGGGGTTTGAGAAACTGATCGTTCATCTGAAGAGGAAATCCTCCCTGCTCCTCGGCCTCGAATCCACCGCCTGTTACCACATTGCCCTCTTCTCCTATCTTACCTCAAAAGGCTACCGGGTTGTCATCATTAATCCTCTTCTTATTTCGAATTTCGTGAAGCTCCAGCTGAGAAAAACGAAGACCGACAAGAAGGATGCCCTTACCATTGCCCAGTTCCTCATGCTGAGGAAAGAAGCGCTGGAGAGCCAGACATTCTCGGCCGATCTGATGGAGCTTCGAGACCTGGCCCGCAGGAGGGAGAGGCTGACCGACCAGGTGACGAAGCTGAAGGGCAACATGAAGAGGATACTTTCCGTCACGTTCCCCGAGCTCGAACACATCACCGGAGTATTTGCCAAATCTATCCTTCAGCTTCTTATCCGCTTCCCGTCCGCCGATGCGCTGCGGAAGGCTGATGTTGATGAGGTGGCAGCTCTTGTCGTCCCGCGGTCATGGGGCAGAAAATCCAGGGCGTGGGTGGAGACGCTGATGGCTACCGCAGCATCCTCCATAGGAGTCTCAAGCACCGCAAAAGAACTGGTCTTGAGACAAGATGCCTCTCTCCTCCTCTACGTGCAAGAGCAGATCAAGGAGACCACGAAGGCCCTTACGAGTCTCTGCACTGAGAGGATGAAGAACGATGTCGAGATCCTCGGCTCGATAAAGGGCGTCGGGGAGGCAACGGCGCTCAACTTCCTGATCGAGATCGGAGGCGATGTTGCCCTCTACAGGAACGACAAGAAGCTCATTGCCGCTGCCGGGCTCGATCCTTCAACCTACCAGTCGGGCAAGTACGAGGGGGCGAGCAGGATAAGCAAAAGGGGGAACAGACACCTGAGAAGAGTCATCTGGTTGATGGCGAAAAGCGTTGTCTTCTCCAATGATCTCTTCAGGTCTTACTTCTACAAGAGAAAAAGCGAAGGCCTGTGCTACAAGATGGCAATTATGGCCACCGCCCATAAGCTCATCCGGGTGATGTTCGCCATGCTTGTCCATCAAACATACTTTCAGCACGGAGGGAAATGAAGATAGTTGACTGAAGTGGAGCATCCAAATGTTTTTCTTGTAATGCAGCCGAACTGGTGGTGATGATTAGCAGATATGGCCGGAGTGATGATAGTGAAGGGGGATCGCAAAAGTGAACTCGCCCGTTTTTCATTCCGAAAGGGAAGTTATTTACTTTAGGATGTCCCCTTGGAGTTCCCTCGCCCATGTATGCCATCCTTATCCTCTGGCGCGCCTCGCCGTCACTACCTGAAGCAGGAACCGTATGCGGAAGAGCCGCACGTGCGGGTCTGTGCGGGGGGCGCCGGGCAACCGGCGTTCCTACCGCGACACAGGGCATTGAGTTGATTCGAAACACCTATATGACTAACGGTCAGTTTAATACACCATTAAATGACTTCAAGTCATTTAATGGTGTATGCATAGTGAGGTTAAAGGAACAGAAAGCCGAAAGACTGATGAAGATCAGAGGCGGAATAAACATTAATTATATTAGCTACATATAAATTTACCTTCATCGCAATGATAGTTTTGTGTGTTTTCTATCCTTTTTTCTTGACAATCCTTTGTGAAACATAGTACCTAGAGAAATATGACTAAAGGTCAAATATCTGCTATATATAATGACCGTTTGTCAGGTAATTGTGGGAGCATGCTGAAGCGAGAGCATGATGAAGAGGAAAGCCGTAAAGCGTTGCAGCGGCTAGGAAAACTATCTTTCCTGAAGACGAAGCTTTGCCGTGTCCAAGAGTTCAGTGCGGCAAACCCAGGCCAAGGGAGGCTTGAATGGACCGACAATTCGAAGGCAAAGTCATTCTGGTAACGGGAGGAAGCTCTGGAATCGGCAGAGCGACGGCCCTTGCATTCGCGAAGAGAGGGGGAAAAGTCATTATTGGAGATGTAGACATCGAAGGCGGGGGCCAGACCGTCCGGATGATCGACGACGGAGGCGGCAAGGCTCTCTCGCGAAGACTGACGCGTCCAGGGCCGCCGACGTCGAGGCGCTGGTCAACCAGGCTACTGCAAAGTATGGGCGACTGGATTATGCGTTCAACAATGCGGGAGTCGGTACCGGACACCCTGCCTTAACCGCTGACTTTACAGAAGAGTACTGGGACAGAGTTCTTAGCATCAACCTCAAGGGAATCTGGTTGTGTATGAAGTACGAGATCCCCCAGATGCTTAAACAAGGCGCCGGAGCGATCGTGAATACCTCCTCGGCGGCCGGGTTGGTCGGCATAGCGGGTCGTTCGGCTTATGTAAGCAGCAAGCACGGAGTGGTCGGTCTGACTAAGTCAGCCGCACTCGATTATGCGGACAAGGGCATCCGAATCAATGCGATCTGCCCGGGTTTTATCCGCACGCCGATGGTCGAAAGCGCTATCAGAAATAGCCCCAGTCCTAGCCTTGCGGAGACGCAGTTCGTCGGGCTAGTGCCGATGAGAAGGATAGGATCTCCGGAAGAGGTTGCAGAGGCTGTCGTATGGTTGTGCTCGGACGCAGCCTCGTTTATCACGGGACACTCGCTGGCGATAGACGGAGGTTATGTTATACCGTGAGCATGACCGCAATTTGTACAGGATAGGAAGAAATCTATGAGAAAAGCGCTGAGGGCCACGGGCGTAAGCCCGTGGGTATCTACGTAAGGGTAGAAATATGGTAGATCGACAGAAGCGGAGAAAAGAGAAAGCGGAAAGAATCGCGGCAGCAGCGAAAACTATATTCTTCAACAAAGGGTACTTCGCCTCCACCATGGACGAAATAGCGCGAGAGGCAGGCGTAAGCAAGGGAAGTATGTACCCCTACTTCAAAAACAAGGACGAGTTGTACGTTTCTTTAATGCTTCCCATGATGGAAAAGGTCACCCGCATGCTTCTGGATATAGAAAAAGACCTGCTGAACAAATCCTGCAAGACCGGGGATGACCTTTTAATCAAAATTCATGAGTCGTTCGTTAGGCTTTACCAGGAGCACCAAGCGGAATTATTCATTTATCAAGTACATCAGGTACTTGACCAATTCAAAGTTGTGGACACGAATTCAGTTGATAAACTCCAGGCGCTGGCAAAGAGAAATCTCAAAGCTCTTATACGCATTTTTTCTGATGCAATAAATCAGAATCTCCTTCCGGAGGACACAGTTCCCTTACAACTTTCCGTAGTGCTATGGGACTCGTTTGTAGGAATCATACAAGCGGAAGGATTTAGGCTGAGGCTTACCCAGAAGGACCATGTTCTTGACACGCTTGGACACTGCTTTTCAATCTTCTCGAAAGCCTTGGGGAAGAATCCTCAAACCAAGGAAGACCGAGAGAACAAACGTGAATCAGAAACAAGAAAGCTATGCATAACAGAGCACAAGAACATAAACGTAACTGAATAACAAGGGTGGCAAAAATGAGCAAAAAAAGCTTAAGCGCTATTCAAGGAATGTACGAGACATACAAAAAGAAGTTAGGACATGTGTATACCCCGGAGGAATTCGGTGAAGCCCTGGGGGGGGCGCAGTATCCCAAGCCGTTCGTTGGCTTCAACAGGCAGGCGACGATCGACACAATCATGCACTTTGTCGATGGCATTGGCGATCTCAATCCCCTTTACAGAAACGAAGACTACGCGAAAAAGACGAAGTACGGCTGCCTTATAGCCCCGCCCTGCTTTCTGTACAGCGTCTGGTGGGCCGGGACCGGGCTGGAGATGTCAAACGATGTGCACGGATGGTACGCTGGTTCCGAATGGGAATGGTTCAGGCCTATTTGCGAGGGCGACAGGATCGATTGGAAGACGGTGCAGCCATCGGATGTTCAACTGAAGCGGGGGAGGATGGCGGGAGAACAGCTCATCGTGTTTCAGGAAGACGCCTTCACAAGGAAGGGCGGCGAGGTCATTGCAAAGCACAAGGGTTGGAATATCGATGCCGCGAGGGATGACACTAAAGCGAAAGCCAAATACGCAGACCTTGGGCATGTGCACGAGTATTCTTACGAAGATGTGAAAAAGATACGCGACGCGCAGGCGGGGGAGGTCATACGCGGGGCAGAGCCGCGTTACTGGGAGGATGTTCAGGTAGGCGAGGAACTGACCCCCGTTGTACAGGGGCCCAGAAACATGAATGATACTGTTGTGTGGCTGATCGGCTCGGGGAGTCTGTGGAACAAATCGGATCGCCTCTCCCGCATTATACGGGAATGTCATCCGGACATGGACGGAATATTCGATCCCACCATGAAGATATGGCTAAACGTCGAACTGCCGCATCTGGACGATAGAATAGCAAGGGAAGTAGGTGTTCCAGGAGCTTATGATTTCGGCTGCGAAAGGATTACCTTCCTCAGCATGCTTTTGACAAACTGGATGGGAGACGATGGTTTCTTGTGGAAACTGAGGGCAGAATTACGACGATTCAATATGGTGGGCGATACGACCTGGTGCAAAGGGAAAGTGGTCCGCAAGTATGTGGACGACAAAAGATACTGTGTTGATGTTGAGTGTTGGGGTGAAAATCAGCGGGGCGAGGTGACCATACCTGGAAGAGCGACGATCCTTCTTCCCTCACGAGAACACGGCCCGGTGGTTTATCCACCGTGTAACGGATAGCGAAAAGGAGTAAGAGCAATGGCATCGAAGAACGTAAGCCCGGATCGACAGCGAGAAGATCGATTCCCTCTTTTTACGACGGTAGAAGAGGTCGTGGAACATGCTCGCAGAATGACGCCTCCGAACAAGATTCTTTTCCAGAGAGCAGAGGGAGATGGTGTTTCTGTCGGAGAGTATCTGGACAATGTGAACAGGGTGTGCAACATGCTCCTGGACCTCGGGATAGAGAAAAATCATCATGTAGGCGTTTTTCTATCCAATTGTCCAGAATACCCCTATCTGTATACGGCGCTTGGTCTCCTGGGCGTACCTATGGTTCCCTTGAACCCTTTTCTCAAGGGAGATTCGTTAAGCTACGTCCTGAATCACTGCGATGTGAAATATCTGGTAACGAACAAGGACCTCTTTTCCGAGAAGATACTCCCTATCGCGAGCTCTTTGAAGAAGATCACCAACTTGCTTTACGTAGGCGATGAGATTCGCGCTGACGGCTTCCAAAACGTCTCTGCCTTCGGCAACTACGCCCGATACTCCTCCACATTTAACAAACGCTGGGACACGAGCAGCTCCGACGTCGCAGTAATCTGGCAGACCAGCGGAACGACAGGGCTTCCAAAGGGCGTGGAGACCACGCATGAATATCTCTTCCAGAGAATCTCCTACTCTGCCAACTACTACCGGATGGATCCCTCGGATGTCATCTACTTTGTGCTCCCTATGTACCACATCCCATTCCACAACTGGGCCCTTTTCTTAGCGCTGGTCGCCGGTTGCTCGGTCCTCACGGTCGATTGGTTCAGCGCTTCGAAGTTCTGGGAACACATCGCCAGGTACAAAGCAACCGTAGTGTATTCAACAGGGACGATCATGGCCATACTCCTGAAGCAGGAGGTGGGGGAGTTTGAAAAGAAAGCACGCGAGCTACTGAGGTTCTGGGTGCCCTGGCCGTTGGACCAGCCGGAGGTGGCGCGTGCCCGGTGGCCCAAGATCAGGTTTGTCGAGGGATATGGGCTCACCGAGTATTCTATAGCCGTATTAAGCACCTTTGACAATCCGGAACCCGGATGCCAGGGCATCGTCACCCCTTATACGGAGCTCAAGATATGCGACCCGGAAACCGGCCAAGAACTGCCGGCAGACAAGGTGGGGGAGGTTGTGGTAAGGAGTAAACTGGGCCGTGCATACATGATGCGCGGGTACTACAAATCACCGGAAGAGACGGAGCGGACTATCAAGGACGGTTGGCTCCACACCGGGGATGCCGGTCATCTCGACGAAAATGGATGTTTTCATTTTTCAGACAGGCTGAAGGATTCGGTGAGAGTCGGCGGTGAAAACGTACCGTCTCTGGAAGTTGAGGCCATCATAAAGGGACATCCAAAGATAGCGGAGGTTGCGGTCGTCGGGGTCAAAGGAGACCTCGGGCCCGAGATGCTGGCTCATGTGGTCGTGAAGGAAGGAGAGGCTCTCTCCTCGGACGAGTTCTTCCAGTTCTGCCTCGAGAAGATGGCGTATTACATGGCGCCCAAATATCTCCGGTTCAGGAAGGAGTTTCCCAAGACGGCGACAATGAGAATACAGAAGTTCAAATTGCGCGAGGAAGGGCTGACCCCTGATTGCTTTATGAGAAAGACGGATCCGAGAAAGAGGTCGTGAGCGAAATCGCCTCAGGAAATCGCAAAGGGGGAAACGATGGAAGCAAGGGAGACCGAATTGCATGCGAGAATGACGCCCTCGGAGAGGGATCTTTACGAACGATGGAGGGCGAAGATAGGCCAAATAAGCATTTCTCAAACCCTTCAGGAGGCCATGGCCGACGACATGGTCATCTATTTTTACGGTTTGGGGAAGGAAGCTTGCTGGACGTGGATCAAGCAATGGGCAATCGTCAACCAGGACTACAACGCCCTTTGGTTTGATGAGGAATATGCCAAAGAGTCGAGGTGGGGAGGGATCACGGCGCCGCCGCTCTATCTCATCTGCGTCCATGACGGCCTCGAGTGCGCAGCCGTCGAGTTTACGCATGAGCTCTGGGGGGCCGATATGCAGCCAAAGATGGACAAATACCCAAACTTCTCTCATACCTTCCAGGCAGAGTCCGAGTGGGAATTCTTCGAGCCTGTAAGACCAGGGGATACGATAAATGCAGAGAACAGGCTCGCCGACGTTTACTGGAAACAGGGGAAGCAATACAGAATGCTCTTCATCGTCGGAGAAACGACATTCCAAAATCAGAAGGGACAGGCCGTAGGCCGCAACAGGTCGGCCGCAGCATACCTCTTCAAATAGAGAGTATTGACAGGGCGCGGAGCCAAATGAAAATGCCTAATTTACTGCCGGAGGGGGACAATGGGTGAAATCAAGACCAAAAAGGTAGATCAGATATTCTTTGACGATATTAAAGCGGGCGATCAGATACCGGAGCTTATCAAGGAGTACAGCCTTCAAAAAATGGCCGTTTTTGCTATGGTGCACGGGGATTGGTGTCCCGGGCATTACGACTACAAATGGGCTCGGGAGAAGTTCAACCAGCCTGCCCCTTTCGCCTATGGGTTGCAAATTACTGCCCACTGCAGCCAAGCTATCACCGACTGGATGGGGCCCAACGGGACTCTTAAAAAGTTCAGGAGTCGCACCGTTGCTTCCACGTATCCCCACGATATCATAGCCATAAACGGCAAGGTAAAGCGCAAATACGTAGAGAATGGTCAGAACTATGTGGAATGCGAGGTCTGGGCGCAAAAGCAAGACGGCGCCATGGTGGCCGAGGCATCGGCGATCGTTAATCTTCCCGGCAGGAACACGCCATGACCGGCGGAATAATCGATCGGCAGATAGACGAACAGCAAATAATCAAAAAAAGGAGGCAACGATGAAATGGATCATGATAGCTGCCGTAGTATTTGCGTTTTTTGGCAGTCATCCGGCGATGGCCGCGGAACCAGTCAGGATTGGTACGGTATCGGCGCTTTCCGGACCATTTGAGCACGTTGGTCGGACCTATGTTGCAGGGGTGAAGTTTGCCATAGACGAGCAAAACGCCAGGGGAGGCCTCCTGGGTCGAAAGATCGAACACCTTATACAGGATGACGAATTCAAACCGGACGTGGCGGTGCGCCGGGCCAGGGGTCTCATCCTCGAGAATAAGATCCATTTGTTGGATGGGGCGGTTATCGAGCGCCGGCGCGATAGCCCTAAACCAGGTGGCTACGCTCAACAAGACCATTATGATCAATCACAATGCCTCGGCCGACGTTATTCAGGGGAAGGAGTTCAGCCGGTATGCCTTCAGAGTTTCCTTCAGCAACTATGGCGTCACGGCAGCGTTGGCTCGCGCAATGGCCTCGAAACCTTACCGGAGATTCTACCTCATCAACATGGACTACGCGCTTGGCCGAGATTTTGCCAGAGTGTTCAAGGAACAATTGAAGATACATGTCCCGGATGCTCAGATTGTGGGAGAGGATTATCATCCGTCCGCGACGAAAGATTTCGGCCCTTACGTCAACAAAATCATATCGTCCAATGCAGAGGTTGTTTTCACCTGCAACTTCGGCCCCGATTTTACGAATCTGGTGAAGCAGGGCAGGAGTCTGGGCTTGAAAGCTTCGGTCCCGTTTCTCACAATGTATGGTGGAGACCCTGCTGTGTTGTACGAACTCAAAGACGCGGCGATAGGAATATATGATGCTCAGTCCTATTCCATGAGGGTAAAAACGCCCGAAAATGAGAAGCTCCTGGCAGCCTACCACGCGCAGCACAAGAACGACAAAGACTTCCTCACCTGGTGGCCCTATCCGCAAATCGGACAGACTATTTTGGGTTGGAGGATGGTCTTTGCCGCCATCGAGAAGGCAGGCTCCCTCGATCCTGAGAAGATCATCGGCGCGTTTGAGGGATTCAAGTATGAATCGGCTGTGGGGACGTTTACCATGCGCGCCTGCGACCATCAGGTCCTCTTGCCTATGTTTGTAGGGGTTGTGGAAGGCGGCGCCAATCCCTTTTACGATGGGAGCATACGACAGGATGTCAAGTTTCCATATACGGGACCGAACCTCATAACGGTTCCAGCCGAGCAGGCAGCCATTCCCGCGACCCCTGACTACAATCCCCGATGCAAGTAAAACGGGATGTCAGGGAAAAAGAAACATGATATAGGGATACGTCATTATGGGCTTTCCTATCGAGGTATACATAACCCAAGGGATGCACGGTCTCGTCTACGGGATGCTCCTTTTTCTGGTGGCTTCAGGCCTCACCCTGGTTCTCGGGATGATGGGGTTGCTGAATCTCGCCCATGCATCATTCTACATGCTTGGCGCCTATTTTGCCTATTCAGTCGCAAGCTATTCAGGGAACTTCTGGTTAAGCCTCCTCGTGAGTCCCCTCGTTGTGGGAGCCCTGGGTCTCTTGATCGAACGGTTCCTGATTCGCCAGACCTATAAGGAGGGCCATCAACTTCAACTTCTTCTCACCTTCGGGCTCTTCTTCATCTTGAATGAATTTGTTCGCACCATATGGGGAACGACTCCGCTTTCAGTTGCAGCCCCTTCAATTCTGGGAGGGAGTCTCCCTTTTATGGGAAGACCATATCCGATTTACCGCCTGTTTATCCTTGGGTTTTCAGGTCTCGTGCTCCTTGGGATGGCCCTCGTGCTTGCCAAAACACGCGTCGGCATCATCATCCGGGCCGCTGTCCTGGATGCTGAAATGGTAGAGGCCCTTGGCAATAATGTGCCTGTGGTCTTCTTCCTGGTTTTCGGAGGAGGCGCAGCTCTCGCGGCCCTTGCAGGGGTCATTGCTGCGCCATTCCTATCCGTTTCCCCGACCATGGGTCCTGAGGCTCTCATGGACTGCTTTGTCGTCATCGTGGTAGGTGGATTCGGAAGCCTCCTGGGCGCCCTCATCGCCTCGTTGATGATCGGTCAACTTCAGTCTTTCGGCATCCTGTGGATTCCCCAGTTTGCCATCATATTCCAGTTCTTGCTCATGGCCCTGGTGCTCGTGGCGAGACCTACCGGCCTCTTCGGAGAAAAGGAATGACCAGGCTTCGCATCTGCCAGACGGTCTCGGGAGGCGTTATCGCTCTCGTCCTTCTCCTCGTGCCGTATCTCTTCAGCGAAGTCAAGGTCAATCTGATTACGGAAGTGCTCATTTACGCGCTTTTTGCCATAAGCTTCAACCTTTTGTTCGGATACGGCGGGATGCTTCCTTTTGGTTACGCTGCGGTCTTCGGCGTCGGGGCGTATTGCACTGCGCTCATCTTCAAACACTTTTCGGACATCCATCTCCTCGCAGCCCTGCTCATTGCAGCATTCGCGGGTCTTGTCGCAGGGGGCTTAATCGGTTTCTTCGTGGTCCGGCTGAAAGGCGCCTATTCCGCCCTCCTTTCCTTTGCCTTCCAGATGTTTCTTTTTGCCGTTGCCCTAAAGTGGAGATCCCTCACAAACGGCGACGACGGCATAGGGGTCGCTCCACCCCCGCTCCATCTCCCGGTCCTGGGGGCTGTGTCTATGGCGAAGATCCCCAATGTCTATTATTTCACGCTTATTATTGTCGGCATAGCGACTCTGGCCTGTTACCTCTTTCTCAAGACCCCTTTCGGGAACTCTCTGATAGCCATACGGGAAAAAGACACCAGGGCTTCTTTCCTGGGATACAATGTATTTCTTACCAAATTGACGGCCTTTTGCGCCTCCGGGGTCCTCGCAGCCCTGGCGGGGGGCTCTGTTTGTCATTTTCCAGAATTTTGTCTCGACTTCGTGTCTCGACATGAATCTTGCGCTGTCGGCCTGTTTGATGGCGGTCATCGGAGGCGCCGGAGCCTTTCTCGGGCCTGTGTTAGGCGCCGCATTTTACGTGGTATTTCAGGACTTCGCTTCAAGATTGACATCACACTGGTGGATCCTGATGGGCATCCTCTTTATCGTGGTCGTCCTCTACTTTAAAGAGGGCTTGATCAGCATCCTCAAAGGAGAAAGGATCCGGCGGTGGGTGAACGGCCAGTAAGGGAATAACAAATGAGGGTGGTATTACGAATAGATAGCCTTTACAAGGATTTTTCAGGGCTCCAGGTGCTATCGGGCGTCAGCATCGATTTTTCCGAGGGTGAGCGCCACGTGGTGATCGGCCCGAACGGAGCGGGTAAGACCACCCTCTTCAACATCATCAGCGGATTGTACGAGTCGAGCAGAGGGAGGATCTACTTCCTCGATAAGGACATTACCCACTACCCTCCCCACAGGATAGCCCGACTGGGGTCTCGCGATCGTTTCAGATTATCAACATCTTTCCCAGGTTGACGGTGTACGAGAATATAAGGATCGCAATCGTCTCGAAGGTGAACCGTCGTTTCAACTGTTGCACTCTCCTTAGCCGTGATAAAGGGATTGTCCGCGAAACGGAACGCGCCATGGAAGTTTTCGCGTTGGACAGCGTCCGCGATGTACTCGCATCTGAGCTGAGCTACGGCACGCAGCGTCACCTGGAGTTGGCCCTGACGGCCGCGCGAGACCCCGTTCTTATCATGTTGGACGAGCCCACAGCGGGTCTCAATTCAGAGGAGAGCAGGAATGCGGTCCAGTTGATCAGACGAGTTACCGAGGGAAAGACCCTGGTCATGGTAGAGCACGACATGGATGTAGTATTCAACCTCGCAGATCGCATCACGGTGTTGAACAACGGCATGGTTCTCGCGACAGGCGCCCCTAACGAAATCCGTGAGAACGAGCAGGTAAAGAGGGCATACCTTGGAACAAAATAGTGTACTCAAGCTGGACGGCGTCCACACATTTCTCGGCAAGAGCCACATTCTCCAGGGAGTCTCGCTGGAGATCGAGAAGGGAAGCATGACGGCGCTCCTGGGTCGAAACGGGGTCGGAAAATCCACGACTCTGAAATCGATCATGGGGCTTACCCCCCCGCAGAAAGGATCGATTTTATTCCAGGGACAGGCAATCGGAGGTCTGAGGCCTCATAAGATCTCCAAGCTAGGAATCGGTTATGTGCCTGAGGAACGGCGCATATTCTCCAATCTTACGGTAAGACAGAATCTCCTCATCGGTATGAAGCCTCATCTCAAGGTCGATCAACCCTGGACGCTTGAGAAGGTATACAGTTATTTTCCCCAACTCAAGATACGGGATCGACAGAAAGGAGGCCACCTCTCGGGAGGGGGAGCAGCAGATGTTGACCATCTGCCGAACACTGATGGGAAATCCTGAATTGGTTCTCGTAGATGAGCCCACCGAGGGCTTGAGTCCCGCGATGGTTGACGCCGTGTTCGAAATCCTCCGGCGGATCAATGGGGAGGGTCGTTCCATATTGCTGGTGGAACACTCTATCGACCTATCCCTTAGTCTGGTAAGATGGGCCTATGTGATGTCCAAGGGAGAGATTGTCTTTGCGGGCACAAGCCGGGAGCTTTCCGCAGACGAGGCGGTGAGGAAGAGATATCTGGAGGTGTGAGGGTTAGCGCGCCGTCCCGGCAAGACATGCGAAAAGTCAGGGACCTTCCCGTACAGTTTAGGTCATAAAGAGAATGACGGTCAACGGGCGTCGATGTTATGGAGTGGCTCATCTGTCAAGGGAAAGTGAGGGCAAAGGAAGTAACCCGGCCATTGACGAAGCATCCATGAGAAGGGAAGCTTGAGATCGACGCGTCATCATGCGCCGCGATGGCGTTTATCCGGATGGCCGCGAAATAATCGTTGCAAAAATTGCCCTCGCCGGCATATAATCGAGGCAGAAAGGGACCTAAGAGGGGCGATCCGGTCAGCGTCCCGCACGATCAGCCGTCGCGCCGGTCAAGGCTCCCATGTCCCCACTGCCGTCGTCTTACGTTCTGAGCAACAGAGGGCGCTATTGAAAACCCATAGCTGAAGCGAGCGCAGATGAGTAAGGAAGTTCTCGAACCATCATCGAATAAGGGGGGAAGCTCATATGAAACCAAGACCATGGAGAAAAGGGCGATTTACTGGAAGGAGGTCCGTCCGGACCTCATTGATTGTCGCTGCATGGATCATCGCGGCTGCCGCTATTGTCGCGGGTCCTTGTCTCGCGCCATCTCCGGCTGCCGAGACCCAAAAGGCCCAAAAACCGATCAAGTGGGGACTCTTCGGCGCCACGAGCGGGGGCGGCGGCATGACAGGCGAGGCTTGCCGCCGTGCGGTGGAGATGTGGGTGGACGAGGTTAACGGAAGAGGAGGACTCCTGGGGAGAAAGGTTGAATTCGTTCAACGCGACACGGGCGGCAAACCCGAGGAAGCCGTGCGCTGGGCCAGGGAATTTGCAGGCGGAGGAGACATCGATTTTCTCTTTGCCCACGGTTCGAGCGCAGAGGGCTTTGCCGTCGCCTCGGTTTCGAAGGAGCTCAAGAAAGTCATTTTTGTGAATAACAATGCCACGGACTTTACGGCTGATCCAAAAGTCAGGAGTCCTTACTGCTTCAGAGGCGCCGGCAATAACTTACTCGACAATATCATGTCGGCCCAGTATGCCGCAAAGAAATCAAAGGAACTCGGTCTTAAACGGTGGTTCACGATAGCAGGGGACTATTCGTTCGGCAGGGATGCGGCGGGCGTCTTCGTTGAATTCCTGAAAAAGTTCGACCCCGATGTGCAGATCGTTGGGCAGGCCTGGCCCAAGCTCGGCGAGCCCGATTACACGCCGAACATCAACGCAATCATGGCGACGAAACCGGATGCCGTAATCAATTGGTTTTGGGGAGAGGATATAACCACCTTCCTGAAACAGGCTTCGATGTACGGTCTCTTGGACAAAGGCAAGTGGTTTAGTAAGGGCTTGACCGATTATCAGGTCATGGATTCCGTGAAAAGGAGCCTGGGGGGGAAGTTTCCTGCCGGATTATATGTTTTGCCGGGATACCTGCGTACATTCCCGGACACGAAGGCCAATCACGACTTCAATGACGCGCATGTAAAACGTTATGGTTCCCCTCCGATTTACTGGACCTGGGAAACCTACACTTCCTGCCTGTTGCTCGAAGGGGCGGTGAAGAAGGCAAAGACCACGGAGACTGAGGCCGTCGTCCATGCCTTGAAAGACCTGACGGTCAAATCTCCCGTGGGAATCGGGCCGAATGGAACGGTCACGATGCGAGGCAGGGACAATCAGCTGATTAATTATGCGATAGGGTTCGGGGTTACCATTTCACAAGACCCCTATTTGACGGATATAGTCCCCGGGTCGTGGGACGAGACGGTTAAAGAAGAAACGGCGTGGCTGAAAAACAAAGGGTGGCTGCAATAACGGATTAGCCTAAAGAGAATACCGAACGGGTGGGCTGTTTTTTCGAAAACGGCCCACCCTGAAAGAGGGCCCGCGCATCGGCCGCCGTGTCCGCAGGAATCCGCCAATCTACGCAGATGGCGGTTGGGATTCGCTTAAATGCGCCGGATGTGCGAGCGACCTGCCATGCCTGACCGAAGAGAGCCTCACACCGAGGAACCTATCATAAAACTCGTCAGCGAGGCTCTTCATGTTGAAGCTGAATAGCTCCAGATGAAGGATATTGGCTATCTGCATCAAGCCCAGAATCCAGTCGGGCCGTTTTTGGCTATTCGACAACGGTTTTCGCATATGGCGCATTCCATTTGCCGCCCTCCAGTCGTTCAGAAGATCAAAAGAATGTTCCACGTTATATAATACCAATTATAA
>CAVTDX010000049.1:0-52407 GCA_963733345.1 uncultured delta proteobacterium | reverse complement strand
TTTTTCCCTGTTGCTCAACTTCGTTCAGTATTGCTCTGAAATAACAAAAGCAAATACTCAATATTTAAATAAAAATTTACTCAATTCGAGAATTATCTGGCACTAGTTTGATGTTCATAAAAAAAATAAACCTAATAAATATAAAATATTATAGAAAACACTGATGTTGAAACTTATTCAAAATTAAACAAAATATATCCAAAAAACATATACTAAAAATCAACTAAAACTAAATTTCATAAAAGATATACAGTTATCACTTCTAAACGGTACGTATTTCAAATATTACAACAATTCAATATAGAAAAATGGAGATATTGATAAGTATATACAACAATTTAATGATATTTTAAAAAACTAAAATGCCTAGATTTATAAAAGCAAAACAAATAGATCCAAAAATTGTTATCTCATTATTTTTTACTCAATATATATCAAATTTCAATGACACTTTTTAATATACCTCGTAGAAAAATATAATTTTCAAAGTAATAAACTGACCTCATTTTATTATAGCAATGAAATGATATGTTAAATCTTTTAAATGATTTAAGTTTAAAAAATTAATAAATTTTTTTAAAAATTATAAATTTAATACATCTTCAAATAAATAAAGATAAAAAAATTAAAAAACACCACCAAATTTTAGAATATTTAAGTGAGCCAAAAAATATTCAAGAACTATCTAATTTAAAAAATATTATATATGAAACATGGAAATGTATCATGTTGATATGTTACTGTAAACATACTCGTAGATTGGTGTTGCTGAGGCCGAGGAGGTAGGACACAGGGGCGTCAGATTTGAGCCCCCCTGCCTCACGGAGGCGAAGGTCGAGGTAGTCGTGCCCGATGAAATGATGGAGAGTGCCGTCGCCCTCATCCTGGAGACAGCGAAGAAGGACCCGTCGGGGCAGAGCAGGATCGCTGTCTTTCCCCTCGAAGATGCCGCCGGGCTGTCGGCAGGACGGAAGAGCGCGGTGGCCGTTTAGGATAATGAGGGGCCGATCTGAAACGCGATAGGGCAACGGTCGCGAAATACGGAATCGATCCAGGCCGGTTCAAACTTGCTCTTTCGATCCGCATCCGGGTATAATAAGGCATGGCGAGAATAATTGTCTGCGTCGACATGGATGCCATTTTCGCTTCCGTCGAGCAACAGGACAACCCGGATTCTCCGTCGTCCCTATGGTGGATGTGAGCCGGAAAACCGCATCCGGACCGTCCAGGCAATAGCGTGACGGCCGGCGACCCCACACCTCATAAATGGCTGATTACTATCACGGTCATGACCGGGACCCTCATGTCCAGTCTCGACACCAGCATCGTGAACGTCGCCCTTCCCCACATGCGCGGTACGCTCAGCGCTTCGGTCGAAGAAATCACCTGGGTTGCGACAGGATATATTCTTTCCGCCGTCATCATGATGCCCCTTATCGCCCTGCTCAGCTCCAGGCTGGGGCGCAAGCGGTTTTATATTCTTTCCGTCGGGCTCTTCACGTGCGCTTCCATGCTGTGCGGCCTCGCCCGGGACTTGCCGTCCATGGTCGTCTTCCGCATTCTTCAGGGCATCGGCGGAGGCACTCTTATACCCTTGTCGCAGGCGGTATTGAGAGAGACATTCCCCGTGGACGAGCAGGCGACAGCGATGAGCATTTACGGCCTCGGCGTGATACTGGGGCCGGCCTTCGGACCTACCATCGGCGGATGGATCACCGACAACTACTCCTGGCCCTGGATATTTTATATCAACCTCCCGGTGGGCATCCTCAACATCCTCCTGGTAATGCGTTTTATCGAGGACCCGCCTTATCTCGTCAGGGAAAAGGGGAAGCTCGACATTGCGGGTCTCTTCTTTATGGCGGTCGGTGGGCCCTGCAGATCATGCTGGAAAACGGCGAGCAAAAGGATTGGTTCGCCTCGAATATGATAAAATACCTTGCCGTTGCGGCATTCCTGGGTCTCGTGCTGTTCGCAGTCCGCGAGCTCACCGCCGACAAGCCGGCGGTCAACTTGCGCATCCTGAAGGATATCAATTTCACCTCGGGGAGTCTGCTTGGCGGTCTCACCGGCATGGGCCTCTTTGCAAGCATCTTCCTTCTGCCCCTGTTTCTGCAGCAGGTTCTTGGCTATCCTGCATACAACTCGGGCCTGGCGCTCATCCCGCGGAGTCTTGCGATGGCCGTGACTATGCCGCTCGGGGGAAGGCTTTACAACAGAGTAGGACCAAAAATCCTGATAATCATCGGAGTTTTCCTTAATGCCGTTTCGTTTTATCAGTTCTCGCGCCTTTCCCTCGATATGGGCTACTGGGAGATCTGTATCCCCCAAATCATACAGGGCGGCGGTTTCGGGTTCATGTTCGTCTCACTGAGCACCGCCGTAATGTCGACAATCGAGAAGCCCCTTCTGGCAGCCGCTTCCGGACTCTACAACGTGACCAGGCAGGTATTCGCGAGCATCGCCATCGCCTTGGCCGCGACCTTCTTGACCCGGGGAGAAAACTGGTACCGGGCGGTGCTCACCGAACACGTGACCGCCTTCAGCGACGCCACGTCTGAATCGATGGGCCGGTTTTCGTCGTTTCTGGCCTCTCAGGGGGCAAACGCAAGCGGCGCCGACATGGAGGCGTTGAAGGTCTTAGAGACGACCGTGACGAGGCAGGCGAGCATGCTTGCTTATAATCATGTGTTCTTTCTCATTGCCGTGCTTCTCTTTCTCTCATTGCCGCTGGCCCTCCTCATCAGGGACAAGCAGAGGGAGAGGAGCGTGGAGATGATCACAGACTGACAACGATGGAGAACCGGGACGGCTTGGGTGGTCTTTACGTTTGACAGCCGTAGGAGCGTGTGGTACAAATGAGCCATGCTGACGACGAGCATCGGCAGCCTCCCTTTTGTCGACGTGGAACAGGCGTTGGACGCGGTCGCGACCTACTGCCCCGCGATCCCCTTCTGGCCACAGTTGCCCCGACGCTCCTTTTACGAAAGCATGTACGTCCAGTGTCTGGAGCGGACGCCGGCCGTTGTGGTCGATCCCGCCTCCGCCTCGGTCTATGTGGATACGAGAAAGACCGAGGGCATAGAGAAGTTTTATGAAGACGTCTACGACGACAACGTCGACGCCTTCGCCATATCGGAGCAGGCGGCGCCCGGTTTTTATGGGCTTCTGGAAAGACTGCCGCAGATGGCGGAGGGGGTCAAATACGTGAAGGGCCAATTGACGGGACCCTTCACCCTGGGGATCGGGCTTAAGGACGAGAAGGGCAAGCCGGTCATTTACGACGACGCCTATTTCGACATCGTCAAGAAGACGCTCCGCATGAAAGCGGCATGGATGGTCAAGGCGATCAAGCGCGTCTGCCCCGGCAAAGAAGTGCTGCTCTTTTTTGACGAGCCTGCCCTCGCCTCTTTCGGCTCCGCTTTTGTACCGGTCTCCGGCCGGATGGTTGCCGGTCTGTTCGATGAAGCGGCAGAAGGACTCGATGCGAAAGTCGGCGTCCATTGCTGCGGCAACACTGACTGGTCCCTGCTCCTTGGCGCCGGGTTGGACATCGTCAACTACGATGCCTTCAATTTTATGGAAACCCTCTTCTGTTTCGAGCGGGAGCTGCTCAGATTTTCTCGAAAGGGGGGGCAGGATTGCTCCCGGGATCGTGCCGTCTTCCGGAGAAGCATTGAGCGAGGCGAGCCTCGACGGCCTTGTCGGTCTATGGCGTGAGTGCGAAAGGCGTCTTGCCGAAGCAGGGGGCGCGGTTAAAGAGGAGGTCATTGTCACTACTGCCTGCGGCCTCGGCTCGCTGAGCGAAGCCGAGGCGTACCGTGCGCTGGAGCTGCTCGGGCGGCTGGCCGAAGCGGCTTAAAGCGAGGGCGACAAGAAAAAGGGCGTGTTACCAATAATAATAGGGATACCCGTAAGGCGACCAGGGAGGTCCTAAACGGCGGTCCCCATTCGGGACCCCAATAGTAGGCGTAAGGGTAGCGCCGGTTCCTCGGTCATAGGTATATCTGTTCGACCCGGAACTCGGGAAACGGGTAGTCCATCTGCCCGATCTTTCCGGGCCGAACGCCGGTAAATATGCCTGCGGGCGTATCGCGTCCGTTGGGGCCTTAGAGCGCGGGATCGAGCATTCCCAGCTCCTTGGGGTAGAGCGCAAGAAACCGGCCGTCCGGCTGTATGCCCCTGAGGTATCCGGAGGAATCCACGGGGACATAGAGGGCGTCGACGAGAGACCCTTGCTCCGTGAGGGTGGTCCTCGCTGTCGTGCCGCCGAGAATAAAGTGTTTCCCCTTGTATTGATCGGGGACTCCCGTCAGCTCCTGAAGAGAGAAATCCCGTATGCCGGAATCCAACAGATCTTTCCGGATCACGGCGGTGCAGGACGAGAACAAAAACAGCGCCAGAGGGACAAATAATAGTCTTCTTATGGCCTTCGCCGCCCGAAAATATTTACAAATACCGTAATCACCCGGGACCGCCTTTGCAACGATCGCCCGGGAAGAGGGGGCCGGTTTACATGGAAGCGGGGAACAGGTAGAATAGGAAAGAGGGGCGAGAAGGCTCACAAAGGCTTGGATTCCTTGACAAAGAGGGACGATATCATTAATTTATAGTGTGGATGCACCATGGAAGCATTGACCGCGAGAGAGAAGAAAGTCCTTGAGCTGATTATGAGCGGCTACATCTCGTCGGCAGAGCCGGTGGGGTCGAGGACGTTGTCGAAGATGATCGGCAGCGCGTGGAGCCCGGCCACGATCAGGAACGTCATGGTCGGCCTGGAGGAGCAGGGCTTCCTGTACAAGCCCCACGTAGTGGCCGGCAGGATACCGACGGGAAAGGCCTTCAGGTATTACGTCAACAGCCTGCTGACGCCATTCCGTCCTCTCGGAAAACGGGAGATGCACGTCCTGGAGAGCTTTACGAGCCACCGCTATTCCCATGTCGAGGAGATTATGGGGGACGCGTCGAGGGCGCTGGCCAACCTCTGCAAGTACACGGGCATCGTGGTTGAGCCCAAAGTCGATTTCATGCTCTTCAAAGAGGTAGAATTCGTCAAGCTGTCCAGAACCACTATCCTCGCCGTTTTCGTGACTTCTTCGGGGATGGTCCATACCAGGCTTGTCGCGACGGAGGAAGAATTTTCTCAGGAGCTGCTGCACGGGATGAAGGGCTATATGAATGAAAGATGCGAGGGCCTGCCCTTTTATTCCGTGAGAAAACGCATAGTGGAAGACATGGCGAAAGACAGGGAGGCGTTTCAATACCTCATGGACAAGATCATGGATGTCCTCGAGCAGATCATGAACAGGGAAGAAGCGAGGGAAGTCTACCTTGAGGGAACGTCGAGGTTTATCGGCGTCCCTGAGCTTTCCGACATCAACAGGCTGAGGGAGCTCTTCCACGCTCTTGAAAAAAAGGAAAAATTGCTGAAGCTCTTTGACAGGAGCGTGGAGCAGGAAGGCATCAATGTGATCATAGGGACGGAGACCGAGGTGAAGGAAATGAGGGACATGAGCATCATTACCTCGTGCTACGAGATCGACCAAAAGCACCAAGGGGTGCTGGGCGTGATAGGCCCCCTTCGCATGGATTATTCAAGGATAATACCCATAGTGCGCTATACTGCCCAGGCGGTGACCGACCTTCTCAGGATCATGTGAGGTTGTTAATGAACGAGAAAGAGAACGAAAAGACCGAAAATATGAGCGGAAGCCACGGGAAGGGCAAGAAAGAGGAGCAGCGGGCGCCCGAGCGCGAAGAGCAGAAGAAGAAAAAGAAGGAAGAAGTCGTCGAGGCAATGCAGGCGTCCCTTGCGGAGAAGGAAAAACAGATAGAGGAGCTGAAGGAAAGGCAGCTTTATCAGCAGGCGGAATTTGAGAATTTCAAGAAGCTGAAGGCGAGAGAGAAACAGGAACTCCTCAAGTTCGGGAATGAAACCCTTATCAAAGAGCTGCTGCCGGTGATCGACAACCTGGAGCGGGCGATCGAACACGCGGGAAAAACCGAAGAGGCGAAGAGCATCGCGGAGGGCGTTGCCCTAACCTTGAACGGGTTTCTTAAGGCGCTTGAGAAATTCGACGTGACCCGCATAGACGCGCTGGGTCAAAAATTCGACCCTAACCTGCACGAAGCGGTCTATCAGGAAGAAGCGGAGGAGGCTGAGCCCGGGACTGTAGTGAGCGAGCTTCAGAAAGGTTACGTGATGGACGGCAGGTTGCTGAGACCCTCTATGGTATCCGTTGCGAAGAAGCCTGAAACGGTGTAAATTATTGTTCCGACATGGCAAAGGATTATTACGAAGTACTGGGCGTTTCCAGAAACGCAACGGATGAGGAAATAAAGAAGGCTTACAGGAAGCTGGCCCTCAACTACCACCCCGATCGCAACCCCGGCGACCGGGTCGCGGAAGAAAAATTCAAGGAAATAAATCAGGCCTATCAAGTGCTGGGCGACCCGGAAAAACGGTCCGGCTTCGATCGTTTCGGCGCGGAGCAACCTGGGGCCTACGGCTTCGGCTTCACCAGGAATTTCGACGACATATTCGGCGATCTCTTCGGCGACTTCTTCGGAACGCAACGGAAAAGGGCGCGGAAGGGAGACGACTTCCGCTATAACCTCGAAATAGAGTTTGAGGAGGCGGTCTTCGGGGTTGAGAAGCAAATAGAGATCCCTTACGACGTGAAGTGCTCCTCCTGCAAGGGGTCGAGGATCGAGCCGGGGTTCCAGCCTGCCGTGTGCAAGGCGTGCAACGGGAGAGGCCAGGCTAGGTACACCCAGGGCTTTTTCACTATCAACAGGACTTGCGACCACTGCGGCGGCGAGGGATATCTCATCAAGGACCCGTGTAAGACCTGCAGGGGCAAGGGGTTTGTGCGGACAAAGAAAACCTTGAAGGTGAACGTCCCTCCCGGCGTCGATACGGGCGTCCGCTTGAAGATGAGGGGTGAAGGCGCTCAGGGTCTGCAGGATTCAGCGCCCGGCGACCTCTACGTGGTGCTGAAGGTGCGGGAGCACCCGATATTCGAGCGCGAGGGCGACGACATCTATGTGCACACTGAAATCGATTTTCCGACGCTCTGCCTGGGTGGAGAGATCCCGACGCCAATCCTCGGAGGAGAGATGAACCTGAAGATTCCCCCGGGGACGCCTGCGGAGAAAGTGTTCCGCCTGAAGGGCCTCGGTGTGCCGAAGAGCAACGGGTACGGCAGGGGCGACCAGTTCGTCCACCTCCATATCGCTGTCCCGAAGACTGTGACCGACAGGCAGCGCGACCTCCTCGAACAACTTTCCAGGGAATTCCGGAGTAACGGGAGCGCGTCCCGCCCGGCGGGGTTTAAAGAGAAGTTCAAAGAATTCTTCGACCGGAAAGAATAGGGGCAATGGATTCCCTTCCTCCTTTTCGGGTAAGCTGGACAAGTGTGTGGAACGATCTACGTCTACGAGCTCGAAGGGGACGCGACGGGCCGGATCCCTGAATCGGCGGATGAGCGATCGCTCCTCCTCTTAATCGTCGCTTTCCGTAGTCATCAAATTAGCGGCTTTGACCGGACTTTTCATCAAGGTGGAAGATGAGACGTAGAAATTCGGCGATGTTGACGTCGGTCTTTATTTTTGCGTTGTTCTCGGCCAGAGCGCATTCTCAGGGGCAGGAAGTGAATACCCTTTTCGGAGGAACGGTGACCGACAAGGGCACGGCTTCATGGGCCGTTCAGGTGGAATATAAGCAGCTCGAACTTCTGACATACAAAGATTTCGCATTTGACGGAAGTTTCTCGTACATCAACGAAGGACGCCCAACAGGCCATCGCCGCGACGGCGTTATGGTCCAGGGATGGGCCCGGATGCTGGTTGGCCGCGACCTGAATTTGAGCGTGGGCGCCGGCCCGTACCTCTATAACGATACGGTTGTCGGCCCTAGCCCGAGCGCCAATGGGCTGGGATTTGTGACCAGCCTTGACGCGACATACGATTTGTCAAAAAAGTTTTCGGTCGGCGCCCGCATCAATGAGGTCATAGTTCCCAAAGGGCAGAATGCGGCTTCTCTGCTCTCCGAGGTCGTCTACCGGCTTCCTGATAAGGAAGATCGGCTAGCGGCTGAGGATAAGAATCAAATTGCATTTCTCACGCTCGCCATTCCGGGGGATATTTCAGACCTGGGGAGCATTTCCCAGCTCAGGCTCGCCAGGGTAATTACCGATCACATTGAAGCCATGGCAGTCGATTTTGTCGGCAGGGCTTCTAAGGAAAAAGGCGTTGCCGCTGAGGCGTGCGTGACGAATGGGTTCGGGGATTTCAAGACCGGCGTTTGCTCGGGACCTTACTATGACCGCCAAAAGGCAGGGATGGCCGATATCGCGTCTTTATTCGGCAATTATAATTTTAAGAATACGCCGTGGAGCGTGATGATTGTTTTTGACCGGACCTCCAATCTTGGCGGCGGGCGCGGCATCGACGCAACCTGCTGCGGGGTCGGCTACAACTTTTAGGAAAACCTTCTGTTCCTTCGCCGATGGACGCTGAATGAATTGCGCCTCATCGAGAAGCCTGAAGACATCTGACATGCGCCCCTTTTACAAAGCTATGCGCAAAAAGCGCCAGGCCGCCGCAAGGACGAGGAGCAGTCCGCAGAATAGCACGAACCAGTCCCCATATCTGACATAAGTAGTCTCTCCTTCTTTGAGGCCGAAGGCGCAGTTGAGCACGTCCTGGCTGAATATGCCCGTTCTTGCGCATACGCGTCCCCTGGGGTCGATCACCGCGCTGATGCCTGTGTTTGCCGCCCGCAGCACATAGCGGTCCGTCTCTACGGCCCTGAAGATGTAGTTCGCGAAGTGCTGGTAAGGCGCCGAGGACTTGCCGAACCACGCGTCGTTCGTGATGTTGACCAGCACCTCTGCGCCCCTTCTCACCGTGTCGTTCGTGATGGACGGAAAGATGCCTTCGTAGCAAATGAGCACCCCGATGTTCCCGATGTCGGTTCTCATCGGATCATGGGAGGGGCCTGGAAAGAAATCCCCCGAGGCGACGCTGATCTGCGAAAGGAAAGGAAAATAGTCGGCCAGCGGCGTATACTCGCCGAAGGGCACAAGATGGTTCTTCGAGTAGTCCGCGACGATATTCCCCCTTTTTCCGATTACGTACGCCGTGTTGTAGAGCCTGCCCCGGCTGTCTCTCGATATCGCGCCTAGGAGGAGATGGTTGGAGAGGGCTGACGGGATGGAGCAGATTGCGCGGCTGGCGCCGTCCTCGAGAAAGATGAAAGGCATTGCGGTCTCGGGCCATACGACCAGATCGGAGGCGCGGCCTTTGCTCAGGGTGAGGGTGGAGTAAGTCCGGACGATGGAGGCTTTGTAAGCGTCGCTGAACTTGACGTCCTGGGAGATGTTGCCCTGGACGATGGAGGCCGTCATTCCGGCCTCGAGCGGCTCTTTCAGCCGGTGAAAGCCGAAGGCCAGGCAGGCGGCAATCACGCAGATGAGAAGGGCGCCGTAGACGAGAGGGAAGCGTTTCTTCGCGAGGATGTGGTAGATCAGGCAGTTCACGCCGACGATGAGAAAAGAGAGAAAATAAGCGCCCGTCAGCGAGACGACCTGAATGAGAGGCAGGAAGTTGTACTGCGAGTGGGAGAGGAAGGACCAGGGGAATCCGGTCAGGAGCGCGCCCCTTAAGTATTCCAGCAGCGCCCAGGCAGGGGGAGCGGAGAAAAAGAAGGGGATGTGAAGGCGCTCGTCGAGAAAGGAGATGAGCCAGGCGAAGCAGCCGGTGAAGAGGGAAAGGTAGAGCACAAGGAGACAAAGCGTCATCAGGCTGAAGGGCAGGCTTATCCCTCCGAACGTGTTCATGGCGACGACCACCCAGTAGACGAGGCCTATATAAGCGACGATGCCGGCGGCAAAGCCTTTGAGAAAATTGAGGCGGTCCTTGCCTGCCTCGAGGGAAAATAAAAGGGGGACGAGGGCGGCGTAGGCAAGGTAGAATTGGGACAGGGGCGGCTGGCAGACGACAAGCAGCAGGCCCGAGAAGAAGGCCGGACTATAGGGCGATCTTTTTGTATTCAGGAAGTGTCTTAGCATAAGCCAGGAGTTTCTTCTCTCTGTATCTCATCCGGCGCGCCTCCGGCCCGCCGGATTCATGATGGAATCCGAGAACGTGGAGCATCCCGTGGATAATGAGGGAGACGAGCCTTTCGTAAAAAGGCAGACCCGCCAGCCGGGCCTCTTCCTTCGCTTGCTCGACCGAGACGATAAGGTCGCCCAGCATCTCATGCCTGAAACCATCCTGATAGGAAAAGGAGATAACGTTGGTCGGGGCGCTCTTGCCGAAACATTTCAGATTGAGGGCCGCTATTTTTCTGTTGTCGGTAAAAAGAATGCCGAAGTCCCTATCCTGCCGCCCTGAAAAGGCGAGCAAGCTTTCTGTTATGTTTTTTAGCCGTTTTTTGTCCGGCTTCAACAAGCCTCGGGAACTTCTTATCAGCACCGCCATTGCTTGTCCTTTCCGGGTATTCTATGCGCTGGTGGAACATCCCTATCAGGATGGTACTGAAGCTCTTCTGGATGGCGTGCAGGTCTTTGAGCGTCAGCTCGCACTCGTCGAGCTGGCCGTCTAAGAATATCTGCTCTATGATGTTCTGCACGTGCGTCTCTATTCTCTTGGGCGTGGGGTCCTCCAGGGTCCGTGAGGCGGCCTCGACCGCGTCCGCCAGCATCACTATGCCCGCCTCCCTGGTCTGCGGCTTGGGACCGGCGTACCTGAAGTCGTTTTCGTCGATCTGGGAGAGCTGAGGGTCCTCCATATCTTTGGCTCTTTCGTAGAAGTAGGTGCACCAGGCTCGTCCCATGGTGCTGGCGGATGATCTCGTAAATTTTCTTCCCAAGGCGGTATTTCTCGGCAAGCTCCACGCCCTCCCTCACGTGGGAGAGGATGATGAGGCTGCTCATGCTGGGAGAGAGGTTCCGGTGCGCGTCGTCGTCATGATTGTTTTCTATGAAGTAATGGGCCATCTTCAGCTTTCCGATGTCGTGGTAGTAAGCGGCGACCCTGGTCAGGATGGGGTGGGCGCCTATGCTTTCGGCGGCCGCTTTGCATAGGTTTCCCACGAGGATGCTGTGGTGGTAGGTGCCGGGGGCGGAGACCATCATCTGCTCCAGCAGAGGGTGCTCCAGGTTTGCCAGCTCAAGGAGCTTGAAGTTCGTCGTGTAGTCGAAAACGCTCTCGATAATGGGCAGAAGGCCGGCCGTTATCAGACTTGAGCCTATGCCGGCCAGGAGAATGAGGCCGACCGTCAGGGGCAGCTCGGCGAAGGGACGCCCCAGCAGGCCGTGGAATAGGAACATCACGAAAGACATTACGAGGGCGGAAAAAAAGCCGGCCCCGAGCATGGTGGACCTCTTTTCAACCTGACCGGAAAAATATGAGGCTACAAGATTGCCGAGGAAGACGTAGACAAAGATGTGAAGGCTGTTGTCCACGAGGAATGCTGCCGCAATGGCGAGAATGGTCGAAAAAACAAGGACGGCTTCCGAAAAGAGGATGATCCTCATCACAATGCCGAAGAGAAAGAGGGGGAATATGTAGAAGAGCGCCGCCGCATGATCCGGAGCGAACCTTGCGAAGACCGCGAGCATGACCTTTATCAGCAGGACCGTGAAGACCGTGAGGGCCGCCGCGAAGGTGAAGTCTTTCTCGGACAGGCTGAACTTCTTTATGTTCCGGTCTGCAAACTCGTAGATAATGGCTACGAAAGAGAAAAACAGTGGAAAAAGGAACAATAAGCGGCCCGTGATAGGCGGCCTCTTCTGCTGAAGCTCGTTGATCCCGGTGAGCTTCCGCTCTTCCTCCGGCCCTATTTTTTGACCTTCCCTGACGATTACCTCGCCCTTCTTGACGCTTATCTCCGAACCGGGGACCGTGTAGTCGGCGGTCGAGCGGATGGTTTTCGCCGCGATGTCTCCGATGTGGTAGGGTCCGGACTGGGCAGGGAGCCTCTATGTTGACAATAGCGGCGAGGGCAAGGGAAAAAAGGGCGACGGCGAGGTATTTCCGGAGGGCGAAACGCGAACGGGACTTATCCTTTCCGCTCTTCATTTTTCGCTCCTTCCGCCATGGCCTTCTTTTCGTAAGCCTTGATGATTTTCTGGACGAGAGGGTGCCTCACGACGTCCTTCTCGGTGAAGTAGACAAACTTTATTCCCTTGACGCCCCTTAGGATTCCCTGTATCTCTACCAATCCGGAGGCGCGCTTGTCCGGGAGGTCTATCTGGGTGACGTCGCCGGTGACCACCGTCTTCGACGAGAAGCCGAGACGGGTGAGGAACATCTTCATTTGCTCCGATGCCGTATTCTGCGCCTCGTCAAGGATCACGAAGGCGTCGTTCAGCGTCCTGCCGCGCATGAACGCCAGCGGCGCTATCTCCAGTACGCCTTTCTCAATCAGCCGGCCCCCCCTGTCCATATCTATCATGTCGTAGAGGGCGTCGTAGAGGGGTCTGAGATAGGGGTTCACTTTTTCATACATAGTCCCCGGCAGGAACCCCAATTTTTCGCCTGCCTCTATCGCCGGTCGCGTGAGGATAATTCTCGAGACTTCCTTATTGAAATATGCGGAAAGGGCCATTGCCATGGCGAGGTAAGTTTTTCCCGTTCCTGCCGGGCCGATGCCTATAACGATATCGTGCTTGCGAATGGCTTCGACGTAGAGCTTCTGGTTGTGTGTTTTCGGGATGATGACTTTGCGGCTGGGCGGGATGAAGATCTGGTCCCCGTAGAGCTCCTCGACGCCTCTGTTCGTATGTGCGATATAGCGGACCGCATGGTCTATGTCGGACGGATTGACGGCAAAGCCCTTCTTGACGAGCCCCGCGAGCTCGTGTATGACCTTGCTCGTGTTCTCGACTTCTTTTTTCTTGCCCACCAGGGTCACGTGGTTTCCCCGTACGCTTGTCTTCACGTCAAAATACTTCTTAAGATGTTTTATGTTCTCTTCGCGGGGGCCGAACAGGTTTCGGGCCAGGTGCGTGTCGTCAAAGGAGAGCCGCACTACCTCTTCTTCCGGTTTTTCGTCCAAAAAAGCTTGGCGAACCTCCTTTTGGCTGATTTCAGCTTTGAAAGAATATAACACAAAAGCATGAGTTGTGAAAGATGCGCCGCGGAAAGACTGCCGGGGGCCGTTGTTTTTTTAGGTCTTTAGTCCCTAGCCGTACCTCGATATACGGTACTTCTTCATGAGGGCGTAGAGGCGGGGACGCGAAAGGCCGGATATGCGGCAGGCATCCCTGATGTTGCTGCCGGCAATGCTCATCAGGTCTTCGAGGTACTGGCGCTCCGCCTCCTGGAGGGCCGATTCCCTGAAGCCCTTCAACGGCGGCAATGGAGGAGGGGATACGCTCTTGCTCGCCTGGACGGGGACCTCCTTCGTCACCGCGGCGCGCGCGAGGCTCACCCTTATATGGGTAGGAAGGTGCTTGGGGAAGAGGGTCGGCTCATGGCGGGCCATGGTGAGCGCCCTCTCCACGGCGTTGACCAGCTCCCGCACGTTGCCCGCCCACTCGTAGGCGATGAGGGAGTCGAGGAACTCGGGAGCAAAGCCCTTCGTGCCTATTCCGTAGCGCGCTGAGAGCTTCGCCATATGGTACATGACGAGCTCCCTGATGTCCTCTTTCCTCTCCCTCAAGGGAGGGAGGTCGATAGTGAAGGTCTGGAGGCGGAAGAGCAGGTCTCTCCGGAAGCGGCGCGATTCGACCATTTCATCCATATTCCTGTTGGTGGCGGCCACGAGGCGGAAGTCGCTCTCTATCTCTTTTTTGGAGCCTACGGGCCGGAAGCTGTGCTCCTGGAGGACGCGCAGGAATGCCTTTTGGATCACCAGGGGCAGTTCGCCGACTTCATCAAGGAAGAGCGTGCCTCCGTGGGCCTGTCGCACGAGACCGTCCTGCTCTTTATCGGCGCCGGTGTACGCGCCTTTCTCATAGCCGAAGAGGGTGCTTTCGACGAGGGTCTTCGGCAGGGCTGTGCAATCGACCACGACGAAATTCTTGTTCGCCCTCGGCGAGTTGTCGTGGATGGCGCGGGCAAAAAGCTCCTTTCCGGTGCCCGTCTCTCCCGCGATGAGCACAGAGGCATCGGAGTTGGCCGCCTGGGCGAGGATGTCGAAGCAACTCCTCATGCGGGGCGAAGAGCCGATGATGCCCTCCCACTTGAGGGCTACCGCCGGCTTGCGCGCTTTCTTCTCTTCCCGGTATTGTAGGGCGCGGAGGAAGGGGAGCATCATCTCCTTGATGGATGAGGGCTTCTCGATGTAGTCCCAGGCGCCGTTTTTTATGGCAAGCTCGGCGCCGTCCGGGTCTCCGAAGCCGGTCATTATTATCACCTCGGGGGGAGTCGCTATCTCTCTGATCCGGGGGAGCACGTCGAGGCCCGAGCCGTCGGGCATGCGGATGTCGAGGAAAACTATGTCGAAGCTCTTCTGGGAGATCTGTTTCAGCCCATCGCCCAGAGTATGCGCGTACGATGCTTCATGGCCTGTTCGGTGCACCATGCTCGAGAGCATTTCGCACATGACCACGTCGTCGTCAATAATCATCACATTCGCCATACGCGTCCCACAGAAGGTCCTGTCCGGAAGGCGGGCCCGATCGGCCCTGTTTTTCGCGCCAGAAGTGCGTTTCCGGCGTTTTCCCGTTGCCTCCCGCTGGTCTCGAATGTTTCTACGTCGCGATTCTTGCCGTTTTGATCCGCGGTGCTATAATGTAATTGCCGTTCGAAAACCATGAAGCCATTCTAAATTGTATACCGGCCCAGGGGTTCTGACAATCAGTATTTTGCATCGTGAAAGGAAAAAAGCTAAACGGACGACGGATCGTCCTTGGGCGGCGACGGCGGGTGAGGAACCATAATGAGGAATGAGAGGAAGAATACGTGAAGGCAAGCCGAGAAAAACGCTTGATTTGGGCCATAGCGGTGACAATCATCGTCCTTCTTGCGGAAGCGGCAGGCGGCCTCGCCGCAAACAGCCTGGCCCTTCTGAGCGATGCAGGCCATGTGCTCACCGATGTCTTCGCGCTGGCCTTAAGCCTCATTGCCGTCTATATAGGCAAGCGCCCTTCAGACTATCGCGCCACCTACGGATATCAGAGGATCGGCATACTGGCCGCCCTCGTCAACGGCTCGACCCTCGTGGTCGTCTCCGTTTTCATCTTCGCCGAGACGTACAAACGGATTTTCTCTCCGCCCGAAATCAATTCGAACGTCATGCTTTGGGTTGCGGTGGGAGGTCTCATAGGAAACATCGTCATGGCCAGGTTATTGAAAGGGGGGCGGGGCGATCTGAACATCAAGAGCGCCTGGCTCCATGTGTTGGGCGATCTTTTTACCTCCGCGGGCGTCATCGTCGCCGGCATCTTGATCAAGTTCACGGGGTGGCGTCTCGCGGACCCCATAATGAGCGGCCTGGTGGGCGTCGTCATAATCCTCGGTGGCGGCCGTGTAATCAAGGAGGCCCTCTGGGTATTTCTGGAGCTGAGCCCCCTCGGGTTCCATGCGGAGGACGTCTCGAAGGCGCTTTGCTCGATGGAGCATGTGCTCGGCGTCCACGACGTGCACCTATGGTCCATCGGCCACGGCGTGCCGGCCTTCTCCGCCCACGTGCTCTTAAGCGACAGGAAGATCAGCGAGACGGACATGATAAGGAGAGAGATCGAGGAAAAATTGTCGGAGCTAGGCATAAAGCACACGGTTCTGCAGATGGAGTGCGCCGAGTGCCAGACAAACGGCTTCTACTGTCAGATCGCCGCCTTCGAAGAGCTTGAGCATCGGCGCCATTGAAGGAGAACCTTACTCGATGGGTCCTGTTAAGTCGCAGGAGGCCCCGGATCGCCGGTAATTGCACAATCTGCGAAAAAACGATAGAATTAGAATGTCTTCGCTCTATTTTAAGCGAGGAGAACGGGAGAGAATGAATCAAGTAAAAACGGCCTTTCTGATGGTCATTCTGACGGTCATCCTGGTGGCCCTTGGCAGCCTCATCGGAGGGAAGAACGGGGCGGTCATCGCCTTTGCCGTGGCTCTCGTCATGAACCTTATAAGCTACTGGTTCAGCGACCGCATCGTCCTTTCCATGTACGGCGCCAGCGAAGTCGAAGAGGCCGACGCGCCGGAGTCTCTGGAGCATCGTCGCCTCCTTGTCGCAGCGCGCATCCATACCCATGCCCAGGGTGTACATCATCGAGAACGACAGCCCCAATGCCTTCGCGACCGGGAGAAACCCCGAGCATAGCGCCGTCGCCGCGACGACGGGCATCCTGCGGATCCTGAACAGCCAGGAGCTCGAAGGCGTGCTTGCCCACGAGCTCTCTCATGTAAAGAACAGGGACATCCTCATATCTACGATAGCCGCAACCCTTGCCGGGGCGATCACCATGCTTGCAAACCTGGCGAGGTGGTCGGTCTTCTTCGGAGGCAGGGACGACAACGAGGGGGGAGGCAATGTCGTGAGCGTGATCCTCTTCTCCATGCTCGCGGCCTTTGCCGCCATATTGATCCAGCTTGCCATATCGAGGTCGAGGGAATATCTCGCCGATGAAGGGGGCGCGCGTCTCGCCGGGAACCCCCTCTTTTTGGCGAACGCCCTGCGCCGTCTGGAGAAGGGCGTTGCCCGCCGCCCCATGGAAGACGCCAATCCCGCCACGGCGCACATGTTTATCGTCAATCCCTTTTCCGCGCGCGGCGTCCTCGCCCTGTTCAGCACCCACCCTCCGCTCGAAGAGAGGATAAGGCGGCTGGAGGACATGGCGCATAGAAGATAACTTTCGTCCTGTCAGGTCCTTGTGTCTCAAGATCATCGGAGAGGTGGAGGAAGGAGGGCTGCTCGACGAGATCATCGACAGGCATTTCTCGTCCGAGCCGGTCCCGCCTGTCTACAAGCCTCTGATTTATGAGATCGCCTCCGGCGTGGTCCGGTGGAAGCTCTATCTTGATTGGGTCCTCTCCCATTTCGTGAAAGAGGGCGTCAGAAAAGATGTGCGCCATCTCCTGCGGATGAGCCTCTACCAGGCCTTTTTCATGAAGAAGGCGGCCAGGCGCGTGGTCAATGAAGCGGTAGATTACGCGAAGAGGGAGAGGGGTCAGGCGACGGCAAATTTTGTCAATGCCGTGCTGAGACGGGCGATCAGGGAGAGAAATGAGCTGCCGATGCCGGACGATCCTGTCTCGCGCCTGTCGATAGCGCACAGTTTCCCCGATTGGCTCGTCCGAAGATGGCATGCCAGGTTCGCCGGCCGGGGCCTCGAGGCGCTCCTCGCTCTCCTGAACAAAAGCCCTGAATTTGCCCTGAGGATAGACTCCCGGAAGATCACGCGGGAAGAGGCTGTTTCGATGCTTGCAGACCACGGCGTGAAGGCCGCAAAGGGCAGACTCCTCGAAGGGGCGCTCCTGGTCGACAGGCTCGGCCCGCTCCTCGAGAGCGGGCTTTTGAAGGATCATGTTTTTCACGTCCAGGACGAGACATCGCAGATGGCCGGCCTCGCGGTCGCGCCGGCGCCCGGAGACCTGGTCCTTGACGCCTGTGCGGGACAGGGCACAAAGACGGACCAGATAAAGGAAGAGCAGCCGTCGGCCCGGGTCGTCGCCATGGATGTCGATGGGAAAAAACTTGGCGCCGTCCGGACCATGGCCTGCCGCCTTCAGGCGGACGCGCTGAAAAGTCCTTTTAAAAAGGGCTGTTTTGATAGTATACTTCTCGATGCGCCCTGCTCGTCCCTCGGGATCATCAGAAAACACCCTGAGATAAAGTGGCGGAGGAGCGAACGGGATATACAGAGGTACGCCGGCCTCCAGCTCGCGATGATAGAAGCCCTCGGGGAAAACCTGAAGCCCGGGGGTCGTCTCGTCTACAGCGTCTGCTCTTTTGAACCCGAGGAGACAACGGACGTGGTGGAGAAGGCGAAGAAGACGGGGCTCTTTGCGGCGGAAGCCTCCGTGCCCTATCCGGGTCAGGACGGCGCCTTCCTTTCCCTTCCTCACGTCTCGGGGATGGACGGCTTTTTCATTGCCGCATTGAGAAGACTATGAGATGGCTCAGAATACCCCTCTACGCACTGGTCTGTGCGGCTGTCTTTGTCTTTGCCGCGTGTTTTACCATAAAGTTCCTTCTGACAGACGAATCGACCGTTCTCTGCCCTGATCTGACCGGCCTCGACGTGGAGGAGGCGAAACAACTGGCAGTGGGAAAAGGATTGTCCCTCATAACGGGAAAGTACGAAAAAAGAGAGGACGTGCCCTATAATCGCGTCCTTCTCCAGATGCCGGATGCGGGCATGCCGGTGAGGGCCGGAAGGACAGTGACCGTGGTCCTGTCCGACGGACCGGTGCAGGTCGTAATCCCTGTATTCGTCGGCCTCTCCCTGGAAGAGGCCCGGGCCGCATTGAGCGACCGGGGCATGAAATTGAAGAAAGTCCTATATGTTCCGGACCGGACCGAGGACCGGGTGGTTGCCCAGGCGCCGGCCGGCGGCGAGAATATCCTCGATCAGGAGGGGGTTGTGCTGTTCGTGGGCAGCCGGGAGAAGCGGTTTTATGTGATGCCCGACGTCGGTTCAGCCGATTATGGCGCTTTGCTGAAAGAGATGGAAGAAAAACACATCAAGCACGCCGTGACGTCCATTCCACTCGGGCAACGCGGAGCGGCGGCGAACGGGGCGTCCGCCTGCAACGTGCCGCCCGGGACCATAATCACTGAAGACGACATACTGGAACTGCAGCCAAACAGCGGAGGCTAACCATGCATATTTCTTTGGCCCCTTCCATCCTCTCGGCTGATTTCAGCCGGCTTGCGGCGGAGATACAGGCTGTTGAGGAGGCCGGCGCGGACTTCATCCACATCGACGTGATGGACGGGCATTTTGTTCCGAACCTGACCATAGGCCCCATGATCGTCCAGGCTGTGAGGAAAGCGACGAGCTTGCCCCTGGATGCCCATCTCATGATCGAGCGCCCCGATTCCTTCGTAGATGCCTTTGCGGAAGCGGGGGCCGACATCGTCACCGTCCATGCGGAAACGGGATATCACCTCTTCAGGACGATAGACCTGATAAAATCGTGCGGCAAGAAGGCGGGCGTCGCATTGAATCCCGCCACCCCTCTCGCCGCCGTGGAGGAAGTGCTCACGGAGATCGATCTCCTCCTAGTCATGACGGTGAACCCCGGATTTGGAGGCCAGGCTTATATCCCTTCCATGACCGCGAAAATAGCGCGTGCAAGGCGCATGCTCGACGCGGCGGCGCATCCGGCGGCGCTCGCGGTCGACGGCGGCATCAAGGCGGACAACGCTCGGATGGTCGCGGAAGCGGGCGCGACTCTCCTCGTCATGGGGACGGAGATATTCCATAGCGCCGATTACCGGGCCAAAATAGACGACGTCAGAAGGAGGCTCGGGTGACGGAGCTCGTGAGACAGAAGGCGTACCGCAAGACATTCGAGCTGGCGTGCAGCCGCCTCGGCGAGTTGCCACTTGAAGAACGGGCGGCAAAAGCCGGTGTCGGTCTTGTGAGAAAAGAAGGCGTCGCGCATCTTTTCATACCATTTTTCGACGAGAACATCGAGCTGGCTGCGCCCGACTTCGTCTTCAAGAGCTCAAAAGGGTCCAACATCACGCTTACCGCAAAGATCGTTATTATGCACTACCTCATCCAGGCGTCGGGCGCATGGGTCGGCGCAGGGCTTAAGCCCTATGAGGACATCCCCGGCTGCCGCGTCTACCTGCCCGCATTCGAGCGGCGCGTGGTCGCGCCGCTCCTTCGCGCCTTCGGCTATTCCCGCGACGCCTTTTCGGCGGCAGGGAAGGCGCTTGGCGGCAAGGCGGAGGAATACGGCAACGCGTCTTTCACACTCTATGCGTTCCCCAGGGTCCCCGTCACCTTCATCCTGTGGGAGGGCGAGGAGGAATTCCCTCCGTCGATCAAGGCGCTCTTCGATCAATCCATCCATGCCTATCTGCCCCTGGAGGATATCGTCGTTGTCTCGAAGATGGCCGCGACGAGGATACTAAAGGAGGCCCGCAAAGAATATAGCCAAGGGTAACGCGGCCGGGCTATTTTTGCGCTCTGCATCAAAAATCCGCCCGGCCGCAGGCCAGAGCCCTTACCCCGCCATTTCGACCGTGCTGGCCTGCGGGCCCTTCTCGCCCTCTTCCTCTGAAAACCGTACTTCTGCGCCGGGACGAAGGCGGTCGAATGCGCCGTCGAGCACGCTGTTGCGGTGAAAATAGATGTCCCGCCCATCCTGTGTGACGATAAAACCATAGCCTTGTTCGGGAAAGAGCAGGTTGACCGTGCCCCGCTCCGGTCTTACATCCCGCTTGATCTCGCCCTGGATTTCACGTGAATGCTCCTTGAGCCTCCGCTCCATCGCCTCGAACGCGTCATCGATGGCGACGGTCAGGTCCTCGTGGGCATGGTTCAATAAAGGCTCACGATTGACGACAAGCTCGCGGCCCGGGACGGCAACCGCCACCTGCACCTGGTATATCCTGCCCTTGCGATGACGCATCTGGGGCACGTCCACGACGACGCGGGCGCTGATGACGTCTTCGTACAGGCGATCCAGCTTCGCGGCCCGTTCGCGTATCCTCGTCTCAGCCTCGCCCGAGCGTTCCCCGCGACGAAAGGTAATCTGGAGCGGAACTTTCATTTACCCCCCTTCTTGAATTCATAAACTTCCTAAAAAGACGGTCGGCTTCTATTTTCAAAGGAAATATATGCCCGCGGCCTCGTGCGCGTCAACCTTTGCGTGGGGGGGGTCAGTGGCTAAAAAACAGGTCCCGAAGCCTACTTCGCCGGGAAAAGCTCGCCGTCCACCATGGTGAGCCTTCTTCTGCCGCGCCGCGGCCGATCTCGGGTCGTGGGTCACGAGGACGAGGGCCGCGCCTATCTTCTCGCACGGAGAGGATATACTCCAGCACCTCTCTGCCCGTCTTCCTGTCGAGGTTCCCTGTCGGCTCGTCCGCCAGGATCAGCTCCGGCCTGTTGATGAGCGCCCTTGCGATGGCCACCCTCTGCTGCTCGCCGCCCGACAGCTCGCCCGGCTTGTGGTTCCTCTCGATGGGCCAGACCCATGATCCGCAAGAATTCCTCCGCGGCAGCCTGGGCCTCGGCCGGCCTTCACGCGCTTTATCCAGAGGGGCATCATGATGTTTTCGAGGACCGTAGAAATCCTGGAGGAGGTGGTAGAACTGGAAGACGAATCCCACCTTTTCGTTCCGGAAGCGGCACTGCTCCTCCCCGGTGTAGAGGCTGATGTCCTTTCCCCTGTAAAGGATCTCGTCCTTCCGTGGGCCGGTCCAGGGAGCCGATGATGTGGAGGAACGTCGTCTTTCCCGCCCCGGACGGCCCCATGATCGTCACGAATTCGCCTTCCCGCGCCTCGAAGTCGATCCCCTTCAAGACGCTGACCGTTGCGCCGTCCTTGTGGAAGCTCCTCTTTAATCCCCGCACGCAGACGAGCGGCTCACTCATATCGCAGAGTCTCCACGGGATCGATCGTTGAGGCCTTGTAGGAAGGATAGAGCGTCGAAAGCAGACAGAGAAGTATGGTCACGGCGGCGATGAGGAGGACATCGAGGTGGTCGATCTTCATGGGCAGGGTGCTTATGTAGTAGATGTCGCTCGGAAGCTTGACAATCTTGAAATGCGTCTGGATCTCCAGGAGCGCGTAACCGACCAGGGTGCCGAGAAGGGCGCCGAAGACGCCGATCGTGAGGCCTTCCGCGACAAAGACGCGCATGATGCTCCTGTTCGTCGCGCCTATGGCCTTGAGGATGGCGATATCCTTCTTTTTCTCCATGACGGTCATCACGAGGGCGCTGATGATGTTGAAGCTCGCCACGAGGATAATGAGGGCCAGGATGATGAACATGACCAGCTTCTCCAGCCTGAGCGCCGACAAAAGGTTTCTGTTTTGCTCCATCCAAGTCCTTCCGAAATAACCGGGTCCGAGCTCCCTGACTATGCGGTCCCGCACCTCGCCCGCGGCATAGACGTCCTTGACCTTCACCTCGATCCCGGTAACGCCGGCGCCCAGCGTCGCTTCAACATCGGAAAGGGGCATGATCGCGACAAGGCTGTCGATGTCGAACATGCCCGTCTCGAAGGTCCCGCCCACCCTGACGTTCACCGTCTCGGGGACCGAGCCCGCGGGCGAGAAGCCGCCGAAGGGGACGACGAGGGTGAAGAGATCGCCGGGAAGCAAGCCCAACTCCCGCGCAAGCTCTCTTCCCAAGAGGATCGCGCCCCTGCTCTTGAGGGCATCGACGCTCCCCTCTCTCATCAGGGGGCGCAAGAATGCTGCGTCCTTCGGCTGCAGGCCCCTGACAACCACCCCAGCGACCCGCGCGGGCCCTTGAGCCATCGCCTGGAACTCTATGAAGGGCGATGCGGAGACCACGCCGTCGATGCGCATCAGATGCTCCACGACTCGTTGCGGGTCCTTCACCCCCCAGTCCGGGATCAACACGATATGGGGACGGATGCCGAGGAGCCGGTCCCTGATCTCGTCCTGAAAGCCGGTCATCACCGCGATGACCAGGATGATCGCCATTACCCCTATCGCGATCCCTGCTATCGCGATCCACGTGGTGAAGGAGATGAACTTATCCTTCCTTTTCGATCTCAGATAGCGGAGGGCGATCGTTGTTTCGTAGTTCATTGGGTTCCTGCACTCCGTTGTGAGGGGGGAGGCTCCGGCAGCTTTGCTGACGGAGGGGGCGCTGAGCCCCAACCTAGGTCTCAGATAGCGGAGGGCGATCGTTGTTTCGTAGTTCATGGCCATGCTTTAAGGGAATCCCCCGATCTTTTTATTCATCGTCTCGAAGTTCCGGAAGTTGTCGCAGGAGCGGGAAGAGGATCACTTCCCTGATGGACTGGCTGTCGGTAAGCAGCATAGTCAGCCGGTCGATCCCGATGCCCTCGCCCGCCGTCGGCGGCAGCCCGTATTCGAGGGCCGTTATGTAATCCTCATCCATCGCCGCTCCTTCTTCCTTCTCCTTTATCTGATCGAGGAACCTCGCTCTCTGGTCCTCCGGGTCGTTCAGCTCGTTAAAGCCGTTCGCTATTTCCATGCCGCTCACGTAAAGCTCGAACCGCTCGGTCGTTTGCGGTTTTTCCTTCGACCGTTTCGCCAAAGGAGAGACCTCGACCGGGTACTCCGTGATGAACGTGGGCTGCACGAGCTTCTCCTCGCAGAGCTTTTCAAAGAGTCTCGGTCAGCATCTTGCCTGCGGACATCGTCTCGAAGCCCTCGATGGAGAGACTCCTTCGCGCAACGCCTGAGCCAATCCGGGTCTGCCAGGCGGGATGAAGTGAAGGCATCCTCATCAGAGACGGAGGCGGGATCGGACCCGCCGAATTCGACGAGGGCCTCCTCCATGGTCAGACGCCTCCAGGGCGGCTTGAAATTAATCTCCTGTCCGCTGTAGACGACGGCGTAGCCGCCGAAGAGCTTGAGCACAAGGCTGGAGACCATCTCCTCGGTCAGGTCCATCAGGTCTTCATAGGTCGCGTAGGCCTGGTAGAACTCGAGGATGGTGAACTCCGGGTTGTGTCTCACGGAGACGCCTTCGTTCCGAAAATTCCGGTTGATCTCGAATACCCTTTCGAGCCCTCCCACGATCAATCTTTTCAGATAGAGCTCGGGAGCGACCCTCAGATAGAGGTCGATGCCCAGTGCGTTGTGATGGGTCTTGAAGGGTTTTGCCGATGCGCCGCCAGGCAGCGCCTGCATCATGGGCGTCTCAACCTCGATGAAGTTCCGGTCGGTCAGGAATGCGCGTATCGATTCGATAATGCGCGCCCGCCTAAAGAAGATCTCGCGCACCTTCCGGTTGACGATAAGGTCCACGTAGCGCTTGCGGTACCGCTCCTCGACATCCTTGAGGCCGTGCCACTTCTCGGGCAAAGGGCGCAGCGATTTCGTGAGGAGCTTGATCTGCTCGGCGACTATGGTCAGTTCGCCCGTCCGCGTCTTGAAGACCTTCCCCTCGACCGCGACGATGTCGCCCACGTCGAACTTTTTGAAAAGATCGTAATCGGGAGATTTGAGGGTATCTTTTCTCGCGTAAACCTGCATCCGCCCTTCCCGGTCCTGCACGTGGAGGAAGCAGCTTTTGCCGAAGTCCCTGAAGGCGACGATCCGGCCCCCGAAGGAAACGAACTCGTTTTTCTCCTCGATCTCCGTGGCTGAAAGATCGCCGAGCTTTTCATGGAGGTGCGCGCTCGTGCGGAAATCGCCTTTTTCCTGGGGGTAGGGGTCTATGCCGGCTTCTTTGAGAAGCTTCTGCTTCTCCCTCCTGACGCTCAAAAGATCATTGGTCGCATCCATTCAACCTCCAAGCTCCACAATCACATCATAATCGGTCGCGGCCGTCACTACGCCTGTCCTTATTTCTCCTTGCGCGCAGTTGCCTTTGATAAAGGCGATGCCGTCCACGTCCGGGGCCTGGAGCAGCAGCCGCCCTGTCATCCCGTCCGCCTCGCATGCCTCGACCACAACCGGCATTCGCCGCCCTTTTAGCCTTTTGAGCCGTCTGCCCGATATCTCCCTTTGAAGCTCCATGACCCTCTGATATCGCCGCTTCTTGACGCCCTTCGCTACCTGGCCTTTCATGCGCGCCGCCGCCGTTCCCTCCTCCCGGGAGTAGGTGAAGGCCCCCAGATTGTCGAACTGCCAACTCGAAATGAACGCGCAGAGGTTCGCGAAATCCTCTTCCGTCTCCCCGGGATATCCTACCATAACCGTGGTGCGGAGTGCGGCATCGGGCATATCGGACTTGATTTTTCCTAGGAGGCGCTCCAGGTCCTTGCGCGAATAGCCCCGGTTCATGGAAGCGAGGAGCCCGTCCTCCGAGTGCTGTATGGGGATGTCGAGATACGGGATGATCCGGGCGTCGCTGCCCACGAGGTCGAGGAGGGCGTCGTCTATGCCGTTCGGGTGCAGGTAGAGGAGCCTCACGAAATAGTCGCCTTTTACGGAGAGGAGGCGGCCGAGGAGCTTTCGGATGTCCTGCCTTGAGTCGCTGCCGTAAGATGTGATGTCCTGGCCCACGACGTTAAACTCCCTGTAGCCTGCCGCGAGGAGCCGCCGGAACTCCTCCTCGATGTGCGAGATCGGCCGGCTCCGCAAGGGTCCCTTGATGGAAGGTATCGTGCAATAGCTGCAGCGGTTGTTGCACCCTTCCTGGATCTTCAGGTAGGCCGTGGGGGCCGGGGTCAGGACCTTCCGCGCGAAGCAGGAGGCCTCACCCTGAGGGCCGCCGGCGGCCAAACCGTTCTCCCCGGCAAGGACATCGAGGCGCCCGCGGTCGCGGCTGCCCAGAAAGAGATCGACCTCGGGCAGAAGCCGGGCGAGCCCGTCGCCGTAGCGATCGACAAGGCAGCCGGCGACTGCCAGCTTGGCGCCGGGCCCGTCTTTTTTGGGCCTCGCCGAGTATCGCCTCTATCGATTCGCTGCACGCTTCCGCAATAAACGCGCAGGTATTCACGACGACCAAATCTGCATCATCCGCGAGCGTATGGCCCGCCCTTTCCAGCCTTCCGGCCATATATTCGGAGTCTACAAGGTTCTTGGGACACCCGAGGCTGACGATCCTATATTTCATGGAGCAGGCACCTTTCCCTGCACGCGTCGCTTCCTGCCCCGCCGCAGCCGCCGCCTATGCCGACCACATGGCAGAGAAAAAAGTCATACTTGAGGGGATCTTCCGGGCAATGCTTTTTCAGCTCTTCCGTGATCTGGCTCGCGGCTTTCCAGTTCTGGGTCTTCTGGTCGGTCCAGCCGAGACACCTTCCTATCTTGAAGATATTTGCGTCGAGGGGGACAACCAGGTCGCGCTTGTCCATAAACGTCCAGAGGCCGAAGTCGATCTCATCGCGGCGGACCATCCAGCGCGCATAGAGGCCCCATCTCTTGAAAGGGCTTGAAGGCGCTTCCTTTGGGAAAAAAAAGAGCAGATCGTCTGACGGTCCGAGCAGGTCGGCGCGGGCCGCCCAGACCGCCTTTCTCAGGTCTCCTTCGTAATAGTGCTCGATCATCTTGCCAATGCCGCCGTATCTTTCGACAATCTTTTTGAGGAGAGTAAAGAGGCGTATGATGTCGGGCCCTTTGTGAAAGCGGTAATAGGCGCCGCTTAAGCCCGCAAAGTCGCCGGCTGCGATAAAATCATAGGGACTGCCGCCCATGCGCCGAAAAAGACCCGTGAGGAAATTCATCACCTGCTGCACGCGGCCGTAAGCGAATTGAGAGGCGATGAAGCCGGCCAGCTCGATGTCCCCGGGGTCGGCGAACCGGTACAGGAAGGAGACGGGGTCATTCCCGACGAGTGCGACAAGCCCCCCCTTTTCCTTCTCGTATATCTTCTGCAAATTGATGGCGTTTCCTTTTTGATTCTGTGAATTGCTTTTCGAAAAGCTATGCAGGGGCGTTTTCAGCCTTGTTTTTCCATTCGCGGAGCCGCTTCTTGAAGAGCTCCCCGGTCTTTTGGGCCGCATCCCTCCACTCTTCCCATTCTTCGACATTGGGTTCCAGGCTTTCCCCCGAAATTCCCATGCTTTTGAGCCGCTTCCTGATCGCGTCCCGCACCCCGTCGGCGTTTGCCTTCAGCTCTTCCAGGAACCGGCCTTCGAGCCTCTTCGCATCATCGGCCAGTCCGCTTCCTGCTTCTTCGCCCACTATTTCGAGAAGCTCGAAAAACCTCTCCTTGTCTCCTGGGAGATCGAATTCCTCAAAGAGCAGGTCTATCAGGAGCAGCCTCTTGTCCCGTCTACCGGCTTTCAAGCCCCCCAGCTCTGCCATAAGCTCCTCGCGGTCCGTCATCCCTTCAAGGAACCGGCGCATGACGGCCCTCAGCTTGTCTTCCAGGCCCCTCCGTTCGAACTCTTCCTTTTCTTTCTCGTCCATTACGAGGTTTTTCGTCTTTTCCATGGCGAGCTCTATCGCGCTCTTTATCTTAGCCATCGCTCAACCTTATAGGCCATGTCGATTCCTGTTAGCATCGCGCTCTCATACGCCTTCCGGACTATATTCTACAACAGTTGTCCCGCCGATTCCATAGAAGACATGCAGCGACTATGCAGTTCCTCGGGGCCCCTTTCGTCCACGTGCGCCGGACAGACTGGCTTCTTCCCTGGTGACCAAGAAAAACCGAAGCAGGGATTCGTAGGAGCAGACCGTTTTGCGCGGAGGCTTGCCGAGCCATTGATAGAAGATGATCTTGCGTTCCCGCAATTCCTTTCGGTGGCGTAGCGCTGTCCTCACGGTCCATCCCAGCACCGCGGCTATGCGTTCCCAGCCTTGAAGACGCGGCTCCACCATGTCCACCCCTTTCACGGCCACGTCCCTACTCCCGGTCATGGACGTCCCTCTTCTTCCGGCTCAAGGTCGCCGCCGGCCGCCGGCGCTCCGCCATGCCCGGTTTGGATGCGGCTTCGTCTCGCCTCCCTCTTTCTCACATACCAGACAAGACCGCAAAGCACGCAATGAAACTCGTCCACCTCCAGAGTGATGAACCCCTTGGCGCCGCACTTCTCACAGGTTAGCATGCCGCCCTCTCCTTTTTAGCCTCCACCGGTTTTCCTGCTCCTTCCCTTTGCGCCCGCCTTTGGCGAGATCTCTTTAGTATTACCACTATGGGAATAATTTGTCAACACATTTTTTATATTTTATTCCCGCTACGCTACATTGCTTTTTTAAAAAAAAGTCCGATAATAGCGTGTTATGGTAAGAATGAACAAAAAAAAGAAGATACGGGAGATGCTGCCGCAGGAATTGGTTACAGCGGAAGATGGCATAGTAATTGCTTGGAATTTTATCAGGATACGCGAGGGTCTGGGCCTGACCCAGGAGCGGACCGCCGAACTGGGAGGGGTCACCGTAGCCTATGTCGGGAAAGTGGAAACCGCGGCAGTAAGCTTCGGGACTAGGGCACAACAAAAATGGTCTAGATTATTCAACGTCGACAGAACCCAATTCTTCAGGAGACCTGACATCGGCATCCGGGTCATCGGAGTGGTTATGGATAAAGGAGTGGTCAGGCATCACGCATCGGACGAGCTAGTCGAATACATCCCGCTGCCTCCCGGCTACACGCAAGAAAAGGCCCAGAGAGAGGGCGTCGCTTGCCTGAAAGTCCTGACCGACGCTCTTCATCCCCACCTTCGCAAGGGTTCCTACCTGTATGTCAACAGAGTGCCGATATCTGTCATCCGCGACGACAATCTGGTGATCTACGCGGAGGAGGGAGAACCGGCAAGCGTCAAAGAAGTCGAGTCTCCTTCCCGCGGGAAGGATCCTCCTCAAGGGCCTTGGCAGAGGCAGCACCCTCACTAAAGAAATCGGCGAGCTGCCTACGCTGGGAAAAATCGTTTTTATCGCCATGTAGACGCATTTTTCAAAAAAAAGCCCGTAGGCCCTTTGTCGCTTCGGTCCTTCTTTTTCCAAAGCCCCTCATCTGCCTATCCGTTTTTACGTTCGCCTATTCGCCTCTGCTTGCCGCGTTTGAGAGAAGATGAGCGCGGGCGGCCGAGCCTCCCGGCGGACGCCGGCGCTCCCTCGAAGCGGGAAGACCGGGCCGGCGTAAAACTTTCCTGCTCTGTTGACTAACATGGGTATGTCCTATATTACCGTAATAGGAAGATGGACTTGACACAGATATACCCAGGGTGGTAATATAGGTCCGGGAAAGATTGATGCGAGACATACAAAAAAGAGGCGTTCTTCGCATCGGAAAAAACGAAGACGCCATGGGGCCCAGCGAAGATACGCGGAATTGCATCGTGGATGAGGAATCTCGCGTGCCCCCCCCTCGCGCTATGACTGCGCCAGAGCGTGCCCCTATACGGGGTGGGAGAGGCGCATGGCTAGGAGGCCGGCCGGGTGAATTTGGCGCATAGCTTTGTCATCGCCTTCGCCCCGCATCCTCATGTACGGAAAATGTACGCTCCGGCCCGGACGCCGCCCCGGCTTCGCGCTCTGCATCAAAATTCCCTCCGGCCTAAGGACAGATGGGCAACGTTAAATTGTCGACGGTCTCTTCGCGAAAGAAAAACTCATGACAAAATCTTTACGGTCGTCAACGGCTGGGCATATACCTTCTGAAGATGTCCCTGGCGATGACGATCCTCTGGACCTGGTTGGTGCCCTCGTAGATCTGCGTGGCCTTTGCGTCGCGCATCATCCGCTCCACCGGATATTCCTTGGTGTAACCGTAGCCGCCAAGTATTTGGACTGCGTCGGTGGTCACCTTCATAGCCACGTCCGCCGAATAGACCTTCGCCATAGCGGAGAGCTTGTCGACGCCTATGGCGCTCATCTTGTCGCGCTCGTAGATCTTCATGTCGAGCAACTGGGCCGCATCGTAGACGAGGGCGCGGGCAGCCTCTACCTGAGTCGCCATGTCGGCCACCATAAACTGGATGCCCTCGAAATCGGCAAGCTTCTGACCGAACTGCACCCTGTTCCATGCGTATTCGACGGCGAAGTCGAGCGCGCCTTGAGCGATGCCGACAGCCTGGGCGCCGACCGCCGGGCGCGAAAGGTTGAGGGTGGCCATGGCGAGGTCCCAGCCCTGGCCCTCACTCCCAATCAGGTTGTCTTTGGTGAGTCTGACGTTATCGAAAATCAGCTCGCTCAAGTCGGTGCCGATCATGCCCATCTTCTCTTCGCTCTTGCCGACGATCATGCCCGGATAGTCCTTTTCAAGATAAAACGCGGAGATGCCGCGGGTGCGCAGGGAGGGGTCTGTAGACGCGAAGACGCAGTAGAATTGCGCAGCCGCAGCGTTGGTGATCATCGCCTTCTTGCCATTCAGGTAATAGTATTCGCCATTCTTGGTAGCGTAGGTCCTCATGTGGGAAGCATCCGAGCCCGCCTCCGGCTCGGACAGGCAGAAGGCCCAGATATAGGGCTTGTCAGGCTGCGTCATCTTGTTGTAGAGGTATTCCTTCTGCCCGTCGGTGCCCGCGATCATGACGGACATGAGACCCACGGCGTTGGAAAGAGCGATGAGCGACGCGGCGCCCGAGACCTTCGCAAGCTCCTCTATGATTAGGCAAAGCGACGTGATGTCGCAGTCGAGGCCGCCGAACTGCTCAGGGAGCGCGAGATAGAGGAGCCCCTGTTTCTTGAAGACGTCGACCAGGTCCCAGGGAAAGGCGCCCGTCGCGTCTATCTCCTTCGCCCTCGGCGCAACCCTCTCTTTGGCAATCGTTTCGCCTATCTTCTGGATCAAGAGGTGCTTTTCCGAAAGATTGAGCATAAAAATCTCCTTTTCGGGCCCAAAAAATAGCGGTATACTTGTACCACACTTCCGGCATGATTGAAACAAAAAAAGGGTGCGGGCACATGGCAACCGTCTACTTTACGGACATGCGGACAAGGCCGGGCAGAAGCCTCCTCGAAAAGATAAACAACCTGCTTCAGAGGATAAAAGTCGAAAGAAGGGTGAAAAAAAGCGACCTGACCGCCGTCAAGGTCCATTTCGGCGAGGCGGGCAACTCTGCTTTTGTCCGCCCTCTCTTCCTTCGGGTAGTGGTAGACCATTTGAAAGCCCTGGGCTGCCGGCCCTTCCTCACCGACACGAACACGCTTTACAGAGGCGGCCGCGGCAATGCGGTCGCCCATCTGGAGACTGCCGTCCGGCACGGCTTCGATTACTCGGCGGTTGGCTGCCCGGTCATTATCGCAGACGGGCTCCGGGGGGAGCGGCGTCAAAATCTCTGTCCCGGGGGAGCTTTTGCGCGAGGTAAGCATCGCCCCCGGGATAGCCGAAGCGGATTCCCTGGTCGTGGTGAGCCACTTCAAGGGTCACGATCTGGCCGGCTTCGGCGGGGCCTTGAAGAATATGGGCATGGGCTGCGCGGCAAGGGAAGGAAAGCTCGTCCAGCACAGCACCCTGCGCCCCGTGATCGGCGCCGCGCAATGCATCGGCTGTGGCGCCTGCGTCAATTTCTGTCCCGCGGGCGCCATTCGTCTTCCGGGCAAAACCGGGGGAATAGATGTCCCTCGGCTGCCGGAAAGTCCCGCAGCCGAAGGGCGCATACATGCGGTGATAGAAGACCGCAAATGCATTGGCTGTTGCGAGTGCATCCATATCTGTCCGGAAGGGGCCGTGAAGGTGCAGTGGGATGAAGAACCTGGCCATTTCCAGAAGAAAATGGCGGAGCACGCTGCCGGGGTGCTGCAAGGCAAAGCCGAAAAGTCGGTCTTCCTCAACTTTCTTATGCAGATAAGCCCGGCCTGCGACTGCTGGCCTAACAATGACGCGCCCATAGTGCAGGATATAGGCGTCCTCGCGTCCTGCGACCCGGTGGCTATCGACGCGGTCTCCGTCGACCTCGTCAACGCGCAGGATGCGCTGCCGGGCACGGCCGTAAAACACCGGACGGGCAGCGGGCAGGACCTGTTCCGCGCACTCTATCCGCGCGTCGACTGGAATGTGCAGCTTGACCATGGGGTGCGCATGGGGCTGGGGAGCCGGGAGTATAGGCTCGTGAAGGTGTGATTCCTCTCTTCTCTCTCCTTCACGTTCGTTTTGTCGCCGACCCTTTTGATCATGGACTTGGCGTGATGTTTTGAAACCCTTCCCCAATTGTTACCTCTGCATTCAGACGCCTGCTTCACGCTCCCCCTTTCATTTTGTTGCCGAGTCACTCGGATGACTTTGCCTAACTGTGCCAGAAGATCAGGGTACCCATTGCATATGCACCAAAAGATTTTCCTTGCGTTGGAAACTTACAAGTGATAGTGATTAACCATGCGGCGGGAGCGGCGAGGGTGAAAGCGGGCGTAAAAGGTAGCCTGCCCCTCTTTCTTTTCCTTCAGTTTAAACCCTATGAGCGAAAGGAGGGATTCTTATGGTGTTCAGGATAAGCCCCAAATCAGAGGTTGTTTTCGGAGAACACGCCTCTGATCAGACAGGCGAACGGACGAAGATGTTAGGCTGCTCGAAAGTCCTCTGCGTCTACGATCAAGGGGTCAATGACGCGGGTATCGTAGGCCCGATCGTTGAGAGCCTGAAGAAGGCGGGGCTCGAGGTAGTCCATTACGGCGGAGTTTTGCCGGACCCTCCGGATACCATGGTGAACGATTGCGGTGGGCTTGCAAGAAAGGAACAGGTCGACGGCATTGTCGCCGTCGGCGGCGGGAGCACGCTGGACACCGCGAAGGCCGTCAATATCATGCTCGGAAATCCCGGACCCGTCGAGGACTATTACCCTCTGAAATACCCTCTGCCCGGAGCGCCGAGCCACAAACCGGGAAAACCTCTCATCTTGATACCTACCACTGCGGGAACGGGAAGCGAGATCACCCATGTGGCCGTGCTCACAAGAACGGCCACCGGCGCAAAACAGGGCGTTCGCGGACCTGCTACGATAGCCTCGCTGGCCATTGTCGATCCGCTATTGATGCTAGGGCTGCCAACTGCCCTGACGGCGGCCACGGGTATGGACGCCTTTTCTCACGCCCTTGAAGCCTACACGGCGACGGGTCAAAATATAATGTCGGACATGCTTTCCGAGAAGGCGATGGAACTGACCGTCCGGTATCTTCCGGTAGCCTTGAAGAACGGATCCGATATCGAGGCCCGAACGAACATGTGCTTTGCTTCCCTGATTGCAGGCATGTCGTTTAACGACGCCAGGACGCACTTCGGTCATGCCTTCAGCCATACCCTCGGCGCAAAGCATCACGTCCCTCACGGTATCGGATGCGCGATTGCCCAGCCGGCGGTGGTTGAGATGGTCTCCTACCTCATGCCGGGGAAGGTGCGCAGGGTCGGCCAGATCATGGGATTGACGTTAGGCGACAGCCTATCTCCGGCCGAGCTCGCAAAAGAGGTCTCTGGCAGGATCGCCGCATTCAGCAAGGATATGGGCCTTCCGACGCTGAGACAACTGCACATCAAGGATGCCGACCTTGCCCCCCTCGCCGAGGGCACGATGAAAGACGTCTGCTTTACGGCCGTGCCGGTAAAGCTCACGATGCAGGATGTGCTGAAGGCGATAGAAGGGCTTTATGCCTTATAGGCAGGAGGAGCATAGGATGTCCCCTTTACCCCCCGTGAAGGTGTGATTCTTCCGAACGTACGTCGGAAGTCACACGGCGGAGAGGGCGCCGCAGATCGCGATTCCGAACAGGCCGTCTGCCGACCGCCCAAAAAGAAGAAGAAAAGGACTACAAACTTAAGCCGACGGCGGCGTCGACCCCGTATGGCCGATCATGAGCGTAATCAGCTTCGAGCGGCTCGACGCGTTGCACTTCCTGAATATTCTGTTGAGATGGGCTTTTATAGTGTGCTCGCTGAGGGAAAGCGTTGCGGCGATCTCCCTATTGGTGCAGCCCCTGCACACGAGATCGATGATCTCCCTCTCCCTCTCCGTGACCCCGTTCGCTTTGGGGGGGGCGGGCGGCGCGGGAGGCATCTGCCTCAAGAAAGCCTTAAGGGTGGTGTTGTCTACCCATATCTGTCCGTCCGCCACGACTTGCAGCGCCTTGTTAAAGAGGGCTATTCCCGTATCGAGGGAAAGCACCCCGTCGGCCCGGTACGAGCGGAGCGCCTGCACTATCTTTTCCTTCTCTACGCCTGTATCCAAAAGTAGGACCTTCGACGTGCGATAGCGGGCGCCAGGGTCCTCCCTGATGCTGGCGATATCCACGAGGATCACGTCGGGCGCAAAGCCGGCGGGCGCCGATCCGTTTCGGACGGCCGTCGCCCCGTTATGGCCGTTCCTCGACAGAAGGTCTTTGATCCCTTCCGAAACAAGATAACTGCTCAAGCTTACCAGCACGTTCATCAATATACCTCGCAAATAGAGGGATCGGCTTACGTTGCGTCGCCTGTGCATTAAAAACTGATTTGTCCCGAGCCTCCCGTCCATTGGACGCTACGCTAAAGATATTAGCGCTTTTGGGGGGAAGAGTGCAACGAAAAAGCGCTGGAAGATTAAAACTTTTTAACGCACCTATTCTTCAAGGCTTCGCGATATACGTGTCGAGACTGACGGAGCGTTTCTTGTTTTGCCAGAAGACCTCGACGGTGACTTGCCTGACCCCGTCGATAGGCGTCTCGCCGACCACCATCACGTAGTAGAACCCGTCAGGGTCATTTTCGTCTATGAGACCCTCGGTCTTCCCCACATCGGGAAAACCGGTCCTTTCGACTTCTTTCAATTTTTCGTCGGCCGCGAGGGTCGCATCGGTAATCTTCCTCGCGTAATCTTCCAGGTCCATGGAGGTAATGACCAGACTGATGAAGGAGACAAGGGCGATGGCGGCGATCGCTATCGCGACCGTCACCTCAAGAAGCGTCGTCCCGGTTCTTGACCGATATTTCCTGGATGTAGCCATCTTTGCCTGTGACTCTTGCCGTTAAAGGGTTTATGAGCAACGAATAGAATTGATCGCTTCCTTCAAGGTGGACAAGCGTCCTGTCCACCATGCCGCTTTCGTAGAAGAGCATGTAACATTTCCCCTGAGGAAAAGCCACGCCGTTGACGACCACGTCCTTGAGGGCGTACTCTTCCGGCAGGTGGAGCAGGCCCGTTTCCACAAACTCATTCTTCGCATCCAGGCTTCCCATATGCACCTCGCCTGCCGAGAGGTCAAATTGAAGCGCCCTCTTTTCGTAATGAGAGATCGCATCCTCGCGGATCACGGCGACATTGATGGAAAAATCCTCGAGCAGCGCTTCTTTCCCCTTTTTAGCGGCTATGTTCCAGTTGACGGAAGCGAAGGTGACGAATATGGAGATGAGCAGCATTACGATAAGCAGCTCGAGAAGCGTGAACCCCCTAATCCTTCGAGAGGTCGGAGCTGGAAATGTCCGCATTTTTGCCTGTACCGCCCGGCTGCCCATCGGCGCCGTAGCTTATGACCTCATAATCCTTTCCATCCTCCGTAGGAGAGCTATAGTAGTAAGGGTTGCCCCAGGGGTCCTTCGGAACATCCGTTCCTTCCAGGTAGCCGCCATCCCGCCATTTAGCCGGGACAGGCGGCGTATCCGGCTTTTTGATAAGGGCGACGAGACCCTGGTCCGTCGTCGGATAGGACCCGCAGTCGATCTTGTAGAGCTTGAGGGCGCTCACGATGGCCTCGATGTCCATCTTGGCCTTGACCCTTCTGGCCTCCTCGGGTCTTTCCATGATCCTCGGGATGAGCAGCGTGGCAAGAATGCCTATGATGACGATGACGATCATTAACTCGATGAGGGTGAAACCCTTCCCGTTGCCGCAGCGTCTCTTGCGCAGCATATTTCCTCCTTGCGCCGTCATTTGACCAGTATCTTATTCATCTCGAAGAGCGGCAGCATTATCGAGACGAGGATAAAAGCGATGACCGCTCCCAGGATGACTATAATGAGCGGCTCCACCATGGCGGTAAAGGCCGCTATTTTCTGGTTTGCGTTCGTCTCGTAGTATTCCGAGACGGATGCGAGCATCTCCTCGAGGTTTCCGCTCGATTCCCCCACGGAAACCATGTCCGCCACGTAGGGCGGGAAGACGGGGGTCCCCCTCAGTGCCATCGAGAGGTCCGCGCCGCGCTCGACCATCCTCGACATGTTCATCACGGCATCGGAAATGACGCTGTTTTTCATGGTCGAGCTGACCACGACGAGGGACTGGAGCATGTGCACGCCGCTCTTCAAAAGGGTCCCCATAATCTTCGCAAACCTGCTGATCAGGACCATCCGGTAGAGGCTCCCGAACATGGGGGACCGGAGTACGAAGCCGTCCCAGAACTGCCTGCCCTTCGGGTTCTTTTTGACCCACCGCGAGAAGGCGAAAATGGCGAGGCCCAGAGAAATGGCGAAAATGAAGAGATAGCTGTTGACGAAACTCGTGATGGTCATGAGCGCCTGGGTCGGCAGCGGCAGTTTCTGGTTCATCCGGTCGAAGATCTTGGTGACCATGGGGACCACGTAACCGATAAGGAAGAGGAGAACGCCAGTGCCGACGACGCACATGATAGCGGGGTAGACGAGGGCCGCCTTGATCTTTGCTTTCACGTTCGCGCGGCTCTCGAGCAGGTCCGCCTGATACTTGAGGATCGAATCGAGGGCGCCCGTCTTCTCGCCCGCCGCCACAGAATAGGTGAAGAGGTTGTCGAATATCTCCGGGTAGGCCTTGAGGGCCTCGGAGAGGGAGGCGCCGCCTTTCACCTCGTCGCGCAAAAACCCGACTATGTCTTTCTCCCTGTCCCCGTCGAGCTGGTTTGCGATGATCGTAAGGGCCTGAAAAAGGGGTACGCCGCCCTTGAGGAGGGAAGAAAGCTGGCGGGCCAACAGTATGGGCAATTTCTGTTTTATGCCGAAGGAAAAGAAAATACTCTTCCTTCTCCCCTCTGCCGCCTGAGTCTCCTTGAGCGAGACCAGATAGAGCCCTCTGTTCTTTATCTCGTTTTTCGCGGTCGACTCAGCGTCCGCCTCTATGCGGCCCTGTTCCGGTTTTCCCGTCTTTCCTATTGCATAGTACCTGAAATTCATCCTGCTCCGTGTTTCCGCTCTCACTCACGTTTTTCGTCGCAAAGCGGGCCTTTTTCCGTTACTCTATAGTGACCCGGACGATTTCGGACACCGTGGTGTCTCCTGCCAGGACCCTGTCGATGCCGTCCTGGCGCAGGGTAACCATCCCGTCCTTTATCGCCTCCCCCTTTATCTCTTCCGAAGAGGCTTTCTGCTGCACCATCTGTCTGATTTGGCCGGTCAGCGTGAGGAGCTCGAATACGCCGATCCTTCCCAGATAGCCCGTGTTGAGGCACTCGGGGCACCCTTTCCCTTTATAGACCTTGCGCTGTCCATGAGCGTATTCCTTCAGGAGCTGGCTCTCGAACTCCGTAGGCTCGTACACATCCTTGCAGTGGGGGCATATCCTGCGGACGAGACGCTGCGCGAGAATGGCGGTCACGGAGGACGTGAGGAGGTATGGCTCTATGCCCATATCGATCAACCTCGTCAGCGCGCTCGCCGAGTCGTTCGTGTGGAGGGTCGAGAAGACGAGATGGCCGGTGAGGGCAGCCTGCACGGCGATCCGCGCCGTTTCTTCGTCCCGCACCTCTCCGACCATAATCACGTCGGGGTCCTGCCTCAAGAAAGACCGGAGGGCCCTTGCAAAATCGAGCTGTATCTTCGGGTTCACCTGTATCTGGCCGATGCCCTGCAGTATGTACTCCACCGGGTCTTCCACGGTCAATATATTCTTTTCCGGCGTGTTGATGTACTGGAGCACGGCATAAAGCGTGGTCGTCTTGCCGGAGCCGGTCGGGCCCGTCACGAGGAAGACCCCCTGGGGCCTGGTGATGAGGGAGATTATCTTTTTTTCGAGGTCCTGGTTCATCCCCACGGAGTCGAGGCTTATCAGGGCGCCGCCGCGATCGAGGAGTCTCATGACCACTTGCTCCCCGTAGGCCGAAGGTATGATCGAAACCCTGACGTCTATATCCTTGTCGTTGACCCGCACCTTGATCCTCCCGTCCTGGGGGAGTCTCTTCTCGGCCACGTCGAGACCGGCCATGACCTTTATTCTGGAGACAATCGCGTTTTGCGCCCGCTTCGGCGGGGTATAAGTGTCGTAGAGGAGCCCGTCGATCCTGTAGCGGACCCGCAGGTCTTTTTCGAGCGGCTGGATGTGGATGTCGCTTGCCCTGTCTTTTACGGCAATGGAAAAGAGCAGGTTGACCAGCTTTATGATGGGCGGCTCGTTCGCCGCGTCGTCGAGGAGGTCGTGCCCGCTCGGTATTTCCTGAGCGATCTCGGTGAGGGCGCTTTCTCCCAGGTCCTCCACAACGCCTATCACCACTTCCCGTCCCTGTTCTTCCCTGAAAGAGTTCAGGCATTCGAGGAATTCCTCTTTAGGAACGCGCCTCTTTTCGAGCGGCATATTGACGAAGATGCCCAGCGCATCGGAGCGCGACGCGTCTTCCTCCCGGTTGATAGCCACCACGAGGGTCGGGGGCTCGCCCTTGACGCCGAGCGGGACGACCCCGTTTTTCTGAAAGAACGAGTAATGTATCCTGGCTATGCGGTTCGGGACCGCCTCCAGCTCTTCTTCACGCGGCGCAGGCAATTCCATTATTTTATTCCTTGCGGCGTAAGCAGTTTTTCCTGCTGGGCTTTTTTCTCGTCGCTGATCTTCTGGAGCGTTTGGGGGTCGTAGATGATCTTGGGCGTGAGAAAGACGAGGAGGTTTGTTTTGTTGTCGCTCTTGTTGCTGTAATTGAAGAGGCTTCCTATGATAGGGATCGAGCGAAGGAGCGGTATCCCTTGCTGGTTGTCGTTCAGCGTGTCCGAGATAATGCCGCTGATGACTATCGTCTGCGAGTCTCTCACCCCCACGGTGGTCTTCACAGACCGCTTCGTGGTCGTCGGCGCCGGCTGCTGGCCGGTTCCGACCGTGGCAAGAGTGCTCGTCACCTGAGTGATCTCGGTGAATATGTTCAGATAGACCAGGCCGTCCTTGTTGATGTAGGGCTTCACCTTGAGCTTGACGCCCACGTCCCGGTAGTCGAAATTGTTGATCGGGTTGCCCGCCGAATCGAGCCTCGTGCTCGTGGTATAGGGGATGTTCGAGCCGACGAGCATCTCCGCCTCCTCGTTGTTCAGGGTGAGGAGCTGGGGCGTGGAGAGCACGTTCGTCCTGGCGTCCGAGGCAACGGCCTGCACAAAGGACTGGATGCTCGGGAAGGACATCCCGCCGAGGTTGATGCTGCTCCCTATCACGCCGATATTGAGTCCGGACTTCAAGGCGCCGAGGGCTGTTGCGGGCTGATTCGACGCGATCCCCGAGGCCAGGGGCACGAGGCCGCCGCCGGAGGCGGAATCGGTGCTGATGATGTTGCCGCCGAGGATTTTGTTGCCGGAATTCGAGCCGCCGACGAGCCATTCGACGCCCAGGGTCTGCGACTTATTGAGGGACATTTCGATGATTGCAGACTCGACGAGCACCTGGGGCCTGTAGGTGTCGATCTCGGCCACGATGCGCCTGATCTCCTTCATATCTTCGGGAGGCGCGCTGATGAGCAGCGAGTTGGATGGCGTGTAGGAGGTGATAAAGACCTTTTCTCTTGGGGTTTGCGTTTTCTTCCCCTCCGCAAGCAGGGATTGCAATGCTTTCGCAAGGTCGGCCGCGTTCGTGTGCTGCACATTGTAGACTTCGATCCCGGAGAGCTGCTGCGAAACGGGGACATCGACCTGGCTGAGCAGGCGCTGGAGCCTTTGGAGGTTCGAAGCGGTATCGATCATGATGAGGGAATTTGCAGAGGGGACGCTCGCCAGGTACGCGTCGCGCGACATGAGGGGTCTCAGGACGCCTACCATGGCGTTCGAATCTGTGTATTCCAGAGGATGGACAAGGGTCGTGATCATTTCCTCGGGGGGGGCCTCTTCGAGCGTGGTCTTGCTCAGCGTGGGGACCGCCATGCCCTTTGCATCCGCGGACCTTACGATCTTGTACGCCTCCGGCGTACTCATGACAGTAAAGCCGAAGTAATTGAGGACGCTCTCGAAAACCCTGAACACCTCGTCTTTTGTGAGACTTCGCGGCGAGAGCACGGTCACCCTGCCCTTGACGACGGCCTCATCGTAGATGAAGTTCTTCCCCATGATGTTGCTCACAAACCTGATCAGGTCGCGCAGCTCTATATTATCAAACTGCATTTGGACGAGGCCGCCCGACGGGGGCGGAGAAACCTCCGGCGTCCGGCGCGGCGCGCGCGCAATGGGAGGAGGGGCCGAAAAGGAGGGGGCCTGAGGGACAGGCGGAGGGTTCTGGGGCGGCGCAAGGGGCGTTCGCGGCTGACCCTGAGGCGCCCCTTGCGGGACCCCAGGCGTCGTAGGGCGGGCCTGCACCACTACCCCGTCCGGCAATCCGGTCAAAACGGGATCGTCGCCCGACCTGCCCCACAGAGCGGGAGAAAAGATAAGGACTGCCACGGGAAGGCATAATAACAAGAGCGCCGTTTTTGTACGCAGCAAGGAACTCGCCTCCCCCTTATCTTATTTGATAACGGAGCGTCTCGGTTTTCCCACCCCGTAAGACCGTTATCTCAAAATCAGAAGAGTTCTTCAATGACTCGTAGACCGCGTTCATATCCTCTTTTGAGCCGAGCTTGAGGCCGTTCACTGTCTGAAGGGTGTCGTTGGGTGCAATGCCCATACTCTGGGCGATGCTTCCCCGGTCCACCGCGACAATCTTCACCCCGTCAGGAGTGGGCTTCACCGCCACCGAGGACATAATCGAAGCATTATCCGCCTTCAGTCGTTCCGCCAGAGATTTCGAGATTTTTACGACCGGCCCCTCTCTCTTTATCTCTTTCGCGGGATTGATCTTGCCCGTGACCGCAGCCGGTTTCGCCGCAAGCTGTACCGGAGTCCGCCTCTTGATGATTTGCGGGGCGGACGAGAAAAGCTTCAGGAGAACGCCGAAATCGCCTTTTTCAATCATTGCCGAATCTTTCGTGATCTCTTTGACCGCGAGACCTCTTTCGATGACGTCTCCCCGCTCATAGACCCAAACTCCCTTCGGCCCGCCTAAATCTATGACCGCGTAGTTATCCCGTTTTTTGGGGCTCAGCATCACCCCTTTGAGAGCCATGGTTTTAACGATCTTGGTCAAGGCTTCTTCTTCAAGCTCCTCCTCCGTCTTGGGCTTGGGGATTTCGACCTGGAGCTTCGCACGAAAAAGGTTCCTTTCGGCGATGGCCTTATAATCGGGCTCCGCAAGAGAGGCAAGCCGCCCTGCGGCCGGTTTGGGGGAGGATATCGCTCTTGCCGCCACGGCGCCCGGCGCCTTCAGAAAAGAGGCATTGACGGCTATCAGCGCGATGATCCCTGCAACCACGCCGGAAAGGGTTGAAACGCCGAAGATGATGAGTTTTTTTTCCCCGTATGGCATAACGTTCCGCGGCGTTAATTTTCCCGCCGTCTTTACTGACCCGCCGGCTTGCTCTCTTCGCGCCCCTGTTTCACCCGCATAGTACCATCATCCTTTAAGGCTTGTCAAACAACCGTCTGCACATCGGGAAGATAGGTCGAATGGCGCTTAGAGACCCATCTTCCCCGCTAATGCGCCTCCAGGCCGGGAAAGCGTTCCGCCCGCCGGGCCGGGTTTGGGGGTCTCCGGCGGCGAGACGGCGACAACCGGCGCTGCGGGACTTCCGCTCACGGTGAGTGTGCCGCTGCCCTGCAAGGGGAACGACTTGGAGAGGGCCCGGTAGGAGAGCTTCATGTCAATGTCCTGGTCAGTCTCTCCCGATTGCACCACGCCGGCGCCGGCAATCGCTATCATGTCGCTGTTCAGCGCGAGCCTGTTGATGCTGCGCCTCGGTCCGTCTATTTTTCCCTCGATGACTATCTCCTTATAGGGGATTATCAGCTTGGGCATGTTTTTTACCTGGATTCCCTTTATCTCGCCGTCTTTGATGTCGAGCCGGAAAGCGCCTGTCCCCCTCTCCGGCCTGCCCATAGGCGTCTGCTCATTCATCGTTCCGTCGAGGGTCCCGCTCATGCCGGTGAACCAGGGGAAGGCGCCTTCCGGGCATTTGCCAAGATTCACGTGATTGAACTTGAGGGATATGCGAGGGTCGGAAGGGCCGATGAAAGAGACGCCCTCCACCGTGCATCGGAGCATCCCATCATAGAGGGCGGCCTTCGAGTAAATGGTCACTTTTCCTTTTAACAGCGAGAGGGGGTTCCATGAGATTTCGACGTTCGATAATTCGAAGGGCGCCGTTCCTTCCGTGCTCGAATCGGGTCTAAAAAGGATCTTCGACGCCTTGATTCCCATCAGCTTCATAGTTACGCCTTCCATGGAAACTGCAGCGCGGCCGCCCGCCGCCGTATTCTGCAGGGCTATCCTGAGCGCCTTTTGATAAGGGAAAAACATATAGATTATAAGGGCCATAACGAGCACGAACCATCCTACGGCGCCCAGATAGAAAAAAATGTTTCGTTTACTACTCATTTCAACTCCTGTGCGATAACCGAGCCCCGGTAATTGCTACCCATTCGAAGGCCTCTCCGCGACGGTTGCTTGCATGTCGAGGACAGTGGGGTTTGCCGCCGGCTGAGAGAGCCGCAGCTTGCCGACCGAGAGACCGAGATCGTCTGCAGATCTGACAAAAGAGATGACCTCTCCAAGCGCCGCGCCGGTTACTTTCACGTCCACGCTCATGCGCTGCCTCCCTTTCCCTTCCCTGGCGCCTGCGGGCTGCAGGGCGGCAAGAGTGCCGCCCGTGAAGCTTTTTGCCGCCATTTCCTCAACCACGCCAAGGGAGATGCCGCGGTTTTCAACTTTTTTGGATACGGCCTTTTCAAAGGCGCGCTTCTGCGATTCATACGCATCCCTGAGCTGGAGCACTTCGGCATAATCCCTCTGTCCGGACTCTATCTTCTTTTCCAGAAGACGCGCGTGTTCGTTCAGGAAATATGCGTAAAACACGGAAATCACAAAAACAGCCGAAAAGAGGAGGACATAGACGCTGCGCGGCACGGTCCGCAAGTTGTCCGGGATCTTCATAGCTTACCCCTCAATTTGAATTTCACCTGCTTGTTTCCGGCCAGCTCGGCGTTTTGCACGTCCACCTGCGACACGCCTTTCATCTGGTCCAGGTCCGCCTTGATCTTTTCCACGGAGGCAAAAGAGACGGTAGTCCCTGAGAGGGTGAATTCCTTTTCGTCGGAAACAAATTCGCTGATTTTGACGTCTATCTCAGGTCCTATCCTGCTGCTGATTTCGTTGAGTACGGAGAGGGGACTCGTCACGCCGGCCGCCGAAGCCGGCTCTTTTTCCATCAGCCTGACTTTTTCCCGGAACACCCTAGCCGGGTCCTTTATTGGAGGAGACTTGGGGAATGAGAGACGGTAAATCCGTGCGGGCTCGGAGACGAGGTACTGGTACGCCCGCTCTTCGAGCCAATAATTCAGAAGGAAGAGGCTCATCACGATAATGCCGACCCCGGCAGCCGCGCCGGAGAGACGGAGCGCCGGTTTCGTGGAGAGGAAGGAGTACCCGTTTGCGTTCCCGGTAAGGTTGAGCTCGCCCCTGGGCCGGGTCGAAAGGAGGGCGCCGCCGACGGCCGGCCATAACCATTCGGGGACCGCCTCATTCCTGAGCGCTCTCCTAAGGGACGGCATGTCGATGCGCACGTGAAACATCTTCTCGAGTTCCTGTTTCTGCTCGGCCGCATCGGCGCTGTCGCTCACCATAACATAGGCCCGGGGCCTATACTCCTGCGATCCGGTTATATCGCTCATGGCGTCACGCAGAGAATTCGATTGGGGGGAGTAGAAAAACTGCCTGAGATAACTTAGAGAGTCGTTCTTGAAGCACATTATGACCATTGCGTCCCCGTTCCTGTGGAGGAAGACAAAATCTCCGTGATGGATCACTTTGAAAAATCTGAGAGCGTGGAGGACTGCAATGCTCTGTATGGTAGTGACGCGAAGGCGCTTTCTTGTCTTCAGCTCCTCGGAGAGCGATTTCGGGATTGCCGCCGCCAACACGTTCCCTCTACCGGTCTCAACAAAATCTATCGTCAGGTCGTCCACGGAAACGGGCACCCTCTCTTCGATCTCGCCTCCGATCACGAGCCTTATCTTCCGCTTGTCGGAGAAGGGGAAGGCCATGTGGAACAGATAGGCTGAGCCGTTTTCAACCGCGACGGCGTAGCCGTCCTCTTTAAGGACTGCCTCAATTCCGGCGAGGCTTCCCTCTTCAAGAATTTCAAGGTCCGTGATTTCTTTATCCCGGAGGGTAAGGGTTATTCCGCACCAATTTCCGTTTCGCTGGATAACGGCCGCTCCTTTTCTTTTCAAAACTCCCTCCAGGAAATGATCGTCACGGTCGTGCCGTCTCGTTTCAAAAGGGCCTCGACGTTTTTTACGACCTTGTCGATAGTGCATTTGCTGTGAACGGTAAAATAGGCAGAGTTTACCTTGACCAGGGGCGTCACCATTCCCGCCTCGCTCTGGCTTATCTTGACAGCCGACATAATATCTTTCACATCTTTAAGATCGTGCTCATCGCGATACTGGACGAGGTTCTGTATATCGCTTTCGCTCATGGGCTGGGGAAGGCTGGTTGTCTGAGTGCCGAGCACCGCGATCAGGACCGGGACCGGGGCCGTGTTGAGGTTCACCTTGCCGTTGGTAGGGGCAATCGTCAGATAATCTTTAAGGTTTTTATCAATCAGGAGCTCTTTGTCGAATCCCTTGACGAGAAGAAGCTCGTCCAAAGAATCGAGAGGCCCGTTCTTGCAGTCGTATCCCAGTGGTTTGTAGTAATCTTCCTCGGCGCCTCCGGTCCCCGTGACATCGTCATCGGCGTCGAGCCAGTCGATCAGGGCGTCGACGATCTCCGGCTTGCCGCCCAACCGGGAAATGAGGCTCCTGAGTCTGGCGTCAAGGTCCTTGTCCACCGCCTGCTGGGTCGCGCCGCCTCCTCCCTGTGCCGTGTTGGTTGCACTGCTTAAGGCATTTGAGCCGATTGCGGCATTTGAGCCGGCGTTCGTCGCACTTGAACCGATTGCGGCATTTGAGCCGGCGTTCGTCGCACTTGAGCCGCTGGCGGCATTTGACCCGGCGTTCGTCGCACTTGCGCCGCCCGAGCCGGTTGCAGCGGCCTGGCCGCCCGCGGCAGCGGAAGCGCCCGCCTGGGTGCTCTTTACGGCGGTCACCAGGTTGTTGATCGGGAGCTTGCCGTCTTCATCCGTTACCGACACGCTGAGGATGCCGTCCCCGATCGCGAGCGAGGGAAATGCAAGAGCCCATTTATCCGTTTTTGCGTCATAGCTGGGGTCGTCCTCTTTCAGGATGGCTATGGCACCCTCGACCCCTGAACGGGCGATCCGGAGGGCCTGAATGGAATTTCGGAAATTCGCGGCTTGGACGAGATTAAGCTGTACTCTCGCATTGAAGGCGAGAATGAGCGGGAAGAGGAGTGCGATCACGAGAAGGATGGTGACGAGTATGAAACCCTGCTCGTTTGTTCTCATTTTACCGGATCGGACTCTGCATTGCATCCTGGTTTCCACTCGCAGTCTGGTTTCCGCTCTGGGCCGCAGTCTGGTTTCCGCTCTGGGCCGCAGTCTGGCTCGCGTTCTGAACCCCGCTCGTGCCGGCGATGTCGGTCCCGCTCTGGATAGCCTCTTCCGCCATGAACCTCTTGATTTGCCCTTTTGCATCCACCACATCGATTGTGGCCCTTATCTCTTTCGGCATGTCTCCGGTCATTCCCGAATCCCACGCCCGGACCCAATCGGCGCCGTTATAAAACTCGACGAGAAATCCTGCGACTATTCCCGACATCTCAAAGACCTTCGGCGGATTATCGGAAGGGCCCTTATTGAGCGGGTCGCTCAGGTCTGTCGATTCTCTCCTCACGAGGACCTTGTCTCCGTTGTCGGACAAAACGAGGGTGTAGCCTACCCTCCGCAGCCTTAAGGGGTCCGTCGGAGACAAGGCGTTGGTAACGAACTCCAATTGCCCGAATGAACTCCCCTGCATCACGTCGTTCTTGCCCACAAGAGGATACTGGGCAGGACTCACGGAGCGGATGTCTTTCTTTATCAATTCCGAAAGCGTCCTCCCCGTTTCCAGGGCTTCCTGGCTCTCTGAAGCCGCATCGACAGACCTGTTGATTGAAAAATAGGTCCAATAGACAATAGTGAGAAGAAGCGCCGACAGAGCCACGGCCAGAACAACCTCGATCAGCGTAAAGGCGCCGGCTCCACCGGCTTCGCGCGGCATCATGGCCTCCATCGCATCGCCCTTTGTTGCTTGATCCGGTTCTCTCGTCATTGTAATGCGGCTTGCCCTCATCTGCCTGTTTTTCCTACGACAATACGGTCGCCGACCTTTATGCCGTATTTTGCCGCAAACCCCTGGTTGACTTCGATGGCGCGCCGCGCCTTAAGCCGGGAGGTGTAGAGGGGACAGGCGCCGGGGTCCTCTGCGGGACACGGCGCCATATCCTGCATGTCAACAATCCTGAAATTGTCGTCGACAAAAATGACAGTCAACGGTATGCGGGTGTGATACATCCAGAACGTTTGGAGCGCCGGCGCCTCAAAGGAAAACAACATGGCCTCCCGCTCGCCCATCGATGTCCGGAACATAAGCCCTCTCGCCCTTTCCGCTGCTGTTTCGGCATATTCCGCCAGCACTGTTGCCCCTGCCGGCATAAAGGTGATCTTTTGCCGGGACCCTGCCGCCTGCGCCAAGGCGAAGGCGGACGAAAAGAAAACGATCGCCGTCACCGCCGCTGCAAAACGTTGCCATGCGCCCACCGGCGACGAGGCCCGGTCTTTTTGTCCCATCGTTCCTACCTTCTTGTTTTCCCCCGGGAAAAAACGCGCGGCCGCAACGGATCAGCCGACTTGCGAAAGGATAAGGAAAGTCCCTTCACGGATCTCGCAGCTCAAGTATAACACCTAAGGAGCGCCGGATAAAAGAATAAGGTCGTTCAACGCGGGCCGTTATCTCTTGCAAGCGCAGCCTCCCTTTAGTCGTCCTTCAGGTTTTCCGGGCAGGGCTAATATACTTGTTTCCGGAAACCAAAGTCAAGAACCAAAAGAACTAAAACCGCCGCCCGGAAAACGTCCCATCTCCTTGATTTCACTGAAGCAGGACACTAAGTTTTAAAGAACGGGCACGCGTGAAGGCGACGTGGGTGCAAAGATAAGGAAGGCGGCTATGGAACGGCTGCGGCAGAGTCCGGAGAGTATGCGTCGAGCCATGAGATCCACCGTATCCTGCGCACGAGCCTCGCGATTTTCGATTCCGTGGTCACCCTGCTGGGAGAGCCGTCGGCGTGTGGGGTGAGCTTGCCCGGTCCCGCCCAGATCGAGTGCGTGAGATATATCTTGCATTCCCTTTGTCTTTCATGACCCGTAATCGTGTCTCCCCGCGGGAGACATCGTCTTATACGATGAGACGGCATCTTGTGCTGCAAGACCGGGCTGTTTTGAGGATAGACGGATTTCCTTTGCGCAAAAGGCAGGGTCTTCGAAAAGCCGCGACAATTTTCCCGATGTCCGACAATTTTCTTTGGCACGGTTTTTGTAGAGGAAATGTGACCAAGAGGGACGCATGGAAAGGAAAAGAATTATGAATGTGCTCTTTTATTCAACCGGCGAAGCGGGAGAGCGGCTTCAGGGAATGATCCAGAATCTGGTGCCGAAGGAGGAACTTGAGATATACAAGACCCTAAAGAGTTTTTCCGAGAGGCTGCGCAGACCGATGGACGAAATACCCGTAGCCGTTATCCTGGCCGCGAGCGAGGACGACCTGCTGACCATCCTGTCCATCAGTCATCTACTGTACGACGTCCGGTTCATATTGATTCTCCCTGACAGGGACGATCCCACGGTGGCAATCGGCCATAGCCTGAGACCGCGTTTTCTCGGTTATAAAGACAGCGATTTCAGAGAAGTTACGGCCGTGCTGGGCAAAATGATAGGCGGGTTTTATTCTCACCGGAAAGTCAGGGACTTCGATTACGCTCGTCGCGCAGCGGCGAACATGATCGGACATTAGCCGTATTGCGGGAAATTTGCTTCATAAGAAGGACGCGGCGTGCAAGGAATCGGAGAGGGGAACAGCATCAGGTGGACCCGGCCTGCCAAGGAATGGGTCGCAACAGGACCTACCCCGGAGGAGGCGGGATGCGTCAATGGATAAAAGAAATGGGGGCAGCCGGACGCACAGAAATACGGAACGGCGCGAACGCGGACCGGGCTTGATCGATGTCGTTGAAAGAAAGGCCGCGGCGTGTCTTCTTTGTTTCATAGTCTTGAAAGAACTCAAAGAGGGGAGGGGAAGAGCGGGCTGGGGAAAGGATGGGTTTGGTTTCGGCGCTCGTGTATTGCGCCGCCGGCATCCGCTCGATTATCCGGTATTGGAAGCACGTGCCGGCATCCGCTCGATGAAAAAGATACCTTCAGGCGTTGCGCCCGCGGGATAATTTCTTCTTCGGAAAAAGCCGCCCTCCTGACGAGGAGGCTCATTGCCTTCAGGAGCGACGAATCGTAGATATCCGGCCGGCCGTCGCAGACGATCTCCTTAAGAAGGTCGGAAAATTGATGAAGCGATTGCTCAATCTTCCTCGCGCATTCGCCGCAAAGCGCCCGGTCTTTAAGGGAGGCGCGTTCCGGGAAGATGTCTAAGCGAGGAGGGGGCCGGTCAGTATTTCCTATAGGGCCTGTCCTGCCTGGGCTTTTGCGGCTTGGCATCTTCAATCCTCAAGGCCCTGCCCTTAAAATCGATCCCGTTAAGCGCCTTTTTGGCCTTATCCGCGTCTTCCGCGGACGCCATCTCGAGGAAGCCAAAGCCTTTTCCCTCGATCACGTTGGCCTGCTTAACCTCGCCGTACTGAGAGAACAACTCCTTCAGTTCCTCGTTCGTCGCCGAATAGCTCAAGTTCCCCACATACAGCTTGCTGCCGTTCATGCTTGCTCCTCCTGGGGTTTTTCTTTCCTGATAGTCGCCGAAGCGATCATACGGGCGCAGTCTCGCGGTTCCAGGGCGTCATTCGGTAGTGTAAAGTAGGTCGCCGCACATGTTTCCTGTGGAATTATAAGCCCGGTTGTCGATAATATCAAGGTCGGGCGACAAATTTCCTGCCATGAACGCTTCGGGCGGCGCCGTTTCTTGCACGGCGCCCGGGCCATTCATATGAGTTGTCTCGATCTTGAGCGTCCCGCCGCATCGCTTGACGCTGAGCGATATTTCTTCTATATTTAGGTGTTGCGCGTGCGCAAAGGTCTTGAAAAGATGAATGTTTTTCCGGCACGCCGTCGATGTCTTTGATGTCTGCCTTTTCTGCAGGGAGAGGAGAAAATGGGTCCTAAAGAGTATCTTTACGATCTTTTCGTGCATGATCTCACGGGGCCCTTGTCCGTGGCGGCAGCAACGGCAAAGGGTCTTCTTTCCGGAATGGAAACGTATGGGCCGCTTACGGAGCAGCAGAAGCGGTGCCTCAAGCGCATAGAGAGAAATACGAAAAGAGCCCAGCTCATCCTGAAGGAAATCCTCGACGTAGGCCGCTCCGAGGAGCATCTGTTTCACACGAACGAGTTCTCTCTTCAAGAGCTTGTGAAAGACGCCCTCCTGAACGTGATGGAGACCATGGACGCTAGCTTTGCCGAGCGACTGCAAGACCTCCAAAGCCAGGAAGCGGCGTGGGACGCCTTCCGGGAACAGGGTGTTTTTATCCGGATCACGGGTAAATACGCGGCGTCGCCCTTCTTCCACGACAGGAGGAAGATAGAGCTAATCCTGGAAAACCTGATTAGCAACGCGTTGAAGCATCGCAAAAAGAAATTGGAGGTCTGCATAGGCGGGGAGAGGGACCTGCTGATCATAGTTTCCGATGACGGCTGCGGCATTCCAAAAAATGAGCAGGAAGTCATGTACAAGCGCTTCATACAGTTGAAGCACGGTGAATTGAGGCAGGCCCAGGGGTTCGGTCTTGGGTTGTTCTGCGTCAAGGCGCTGGTTGAGTCCATGGGGGGGGAGATCGCTGTGACGAGCGAAGAAGAGTGTGGGACGACGTTCAGCGTGCGGATTTCGCCCCTTAACGCGGAAACCGGTTAGGCTTTGAACGGCCGGCAAGGATAAGCGTCGGCTCGGCCATCCATCGCTCATCCGTTCGCCGATACTCTGCAAAAAAAATCCTCGCGACAATCCATGCACGCCAAAATATTTGATTTTTGGTAGAATGTTGCTATACTTACGCGTTTTTGCCGTGAGGAGGGCAGCATAAAGGCCGATGTCCGACCGGGCGCGGCCTTTATGCTGCGCCTTCCCTATATCCGGCGTAAACTCGTAGTCAGTTTCACTCGTCCCGCAGTAAAAACAGGCGCAATATATCTGCGGCCCGAACCTAGTAGCGCCGCGCCCCTCCTCCGCCGCTGTGCTTTCCGCCGCCAAATCCGCCGCTGCGGTTTTTGTCCGCCCTCGGCTTGGCTTCGTTCACGTTCAGGCTGCGGCCGTTGAGCTCCTTGCCGTTGAGAGCGCTTATGGCGGCCTTGGCCTCGGAGGATTCGGGCATCTCGATGAAGCCGAACCCTTTCGATTGGTTGCTGTACTGATCCCGGATCACGCTTGCTGACGCAACCTGCCCGAAGGCCTCAAAAGCTTTCTTCAGGTCTTCCTCGGTCACGGAATAAGCCAGGTTGCCGACGTAAATGTTCATGTCATCTCCTTAAGTTAAATTGGTTAAGATGCGTAAGAGTCGGTCAGTATAAAAAAATTCCAGATGCCTTTTTCTGGCTCTGGAATAGCCCCAAAACGCCGCTAAAAGCACGAATACCAGAAGGTGCTTAAAGTATGGGGCTATGGGAGGTTTTTGTCAAGGGAGATTGCGACGAGCCTCTTCGTCGCAGGGCGCTTCAATGGAATTCTCCCATCGGCGACAGGATCGGGGACGGCTCTTCATATTTTCCCGGATTCCGTGTATACTCCACAATGATGTCCCAGGGAACTCTCTTCCCCCTTTTCCGCCTGATTATGATGGTTGCACCGGCCCTCTCCCAGATATACCTCTTTCTTCGCGTGCGCAAAGCAGTCCTCGTTTTTCGCTGCTCTCGGGGCACCAGGTCGCTGATCGTCTGTCTGGTCGCCGCAACCATGGGCTTTCTTCTTGCCCTGAACGGGTACGTCCTGTCCGGACCCGTCCCAAGGCCGGACGAACCCGCCGCGCTTCGGGCCGTCCTCTTTTATTTCCCTGCAATATGGAGCTTCGGCGCCGTCTTCTCCGCCCTGTTCCTTTGCTTAGTGCAGGCAGCGGGCACTTTGAGGCGCATATTCGTTCACTCCTTCGGCAAGGCCGCGGAACAAGCTGCTTCCTGCGACATCGACGCCGGCCGCCGTAGGTTTCTGAAGGCAGGAATAGCCGGCGTCGCTGCGGCGCCTTTCATCCTGTCCGGATACGGTGCGGCCTATGCCGGCAAGGAGTGCGAGGTCCGGGAGCTTTCCTTGCCTTTCGGCCGCACGGTCCGGGTCGTCCAGTTGACGGACATCCATGCGGGCGTTTATATGACCAGGAAAGAGATAGCGCGTTACGCCGACCGCGTCGCCGCCCTTCAGCCTGACCTGTTCGTGATTACCGGCGATTTCATCTCGAATTCGATGGCGTTTCTTCCGGGCTGCATCGAGGAGCTGGAAAGGGTCAAGGCCAGGTACGGCGCTTTTGCAACACTGGGCAACCATGAGCGCTGGTACGGGAAATGGATCGACCTGCGCCCGGTTTTCCGCCGGCGCGGCATCAGGCTCCTTGTTAACAGTCATGAGGTGGTCCGGACGGAGCAGGGCGCTTTCGCGATTGCCGGGATCGACGACCTGCGCACCGGCCGCCCGAGCTTGACCGCTGCCTTGCGGGGGGTCGATCCGGCAATGCCTACGCTCCTCCTGTCGCATCGCCCTGAGATATTCCCCGAGGCAGCCGGCCGCGGCATCCCGCTGACCCTGGCAGGCCACTACCACGGGGGTCAGATCAAAGTGTGCGGATTGAGCCCGGCGCAGTTGAGGACCCCTTACCCGGAGGGGCTCTACCGCATCGATGACTGCCGGCTTTACGTCAGTTGCGGGATCGGAACGACGTTCACCCCGGTCCGGCTGAACGTACCCCCTGAGGTTACCCTGCTCAACCTAACGTAAGGGTTTTAGAAAGCTGAAACGGGTTCTCAAGGACGAGCGTGTTGTCTCGCTGCGGGCCGGTCGATAAAATCCCTACGGGCGCGCCGGTCAGCTCTTCAAGGCGCTTCACGTATCTTTTCGCGTTGTCGGGAAGGTCGTCAAAAGAGGCGGCATTCCCGACCGGCGTTCTCCATCCGTCCATACGCTCATACACAGGCTCACAAGCGGCGAGGTCCTTTATCCCCAGAGGCGGATCGGCATAGGCCTTCCTTCCGATCTTGTATTTCACGCAGACGTTGATGGTCTCGAATGAATCCAGCACATCGAGCTTCATCAGGCTGATTGTCTTTACGCCGTTCATAATCACCGCGCGCCTGAGGATCACGGCGTCGAACCAGCCGCATCGCCTGGGCCTTCCCGTGGTCGCGCCGTATTCTCCGCCCTTCTCTCTCATGAGCTCGCCTTCCGGTCCCTTAAGTTCGGTGGGGAAAGGCCCTTCTCCCACCCGCGTCGTATATGCCTTGCAGACGCCGTGGACGTGATCGATCGCGCCGGGCGGCACCCCCGCGCCGCACGCGGCGTTGCCGGCCAGCGTGTTTGATGACGTCACGAAAGGGTAGGTACCATGGTCGACGTCAAGAAACGCGCCCTGGGCCCCCTCAAAAAGCAGTGATTTGCCTTCTTCCATGCTCTTATGGAGGAACTGCACGTTGTCTCCCGCATACCTCTATCGGTCGCAA
>CAVTDX010000048.1:0-17998 GCA_963733345.1 uncultured delta proteobacterium | reverse complement strand
CTTCCCCTTGCCGGCTTCGTAGATTACGTATTGCTGGATGAAGGCCTCGTAGCTGGTGAACATGCCGTGGCGGCCGGTCAGCAGGTAGCCCTCCGAGTCAGCCCTCGCAGAGGTGCTCGGAGAGGACCTCCATGACGCGGCCATCGGGTGCCAGGTGATCGTCGGTGGGCAGGATCGGCTCCTCGAAGGCGCGATCGGTGACCTCAAAGACGGCCCCAAGACGGTTGGAGGCCGTTTCGTCTGGTCCGAAGAGGCGGAAGCTCTGACGGTTGGCGTCGATCACGTCGCGCAGGTAGTCGCCGGCGACGCGAGTGCCCTCGGCGACCGGCGTCCCGGGACGCGGCACCTCGACCGCGTAGGCGCGGAAGTCTGGCAGGGTGAGTCTTTTTCTGCTCCGCTTCGGCAAGGACGGTTCCGACGAAGGCTCCGCTGCCCAGGATGCGAGCGTCGAATGCTGCCGGTTCATGCCTTCGTCTCATGGATGCAACCTCTGCCCACCCTCCCTGACTTCTTAAGAGCCCGCCGCCGGTAAGTTCTGCCCTTTTCCCCATAGCGACGCCGTCTTCCACGAATCGACGGCAGCGCTTCCTTGCTTGTCCCTCCACCTTGCCGAATAAGGCAAGGACGGCGTCCCGATCCTGCCATGGTCGGCGTTCGTTCCCCATGATGACCGCGTGACCGGTCCAGCGATAGACGTCAAGCTCATTCATGTCCTTGACGATGCCGGCCCGCAGAGGGTTGAGGTGGATGTACCGGGCGAGCTCCAGGAGATAGGGGTCCTCCTCGCAGACAATTGACTTGAACCGGTTCTGGAAAAGATGGCCGTATCGCCGATGGCGGCGATTGAAATTGACTGCGTAGCCTGTGAGGATCTTCCGCATGCTTGAAGAGATGGCGTCGCTCCCCGTGCGCACAAGAAGGTGAAAATGCGTATCGAGGAGAGCCCGGGCATAGACCATGAGCGCTCCTGCTTCGCACCGCTTCGCCACGCGGAGAAGGAAGTCCGACCTGTCCTTCTTTGATGGGAATGCCTTTATTCCGGCGATGCCCCTCCCTGACCCGATTACAGGTTACGGTGAAGTGGGATTATATAAAAGAAGGGGAATTTTGCCTGGAGAGGCAAACTTTGTGGATAACTTGATTGAACCGATCTTTGGCCCATCAGGTTCCTGGGTACTTTTTATACCTACTGGACGACTGTCAGTTTCACCTACAAGTCGAGCGTTTGTTGTCCGCGGGGATTCCAGTGATTGCCATTCGAAGGCGTGATGCCTTTTGCTCTTGACACCAGCAACGATGCGTCGCTACAATTGATAACCTAGACAGCCCAACCAGGGAGAATGTCGAATGGCGCCAGAACATATTGTTGTCAAACCCTCAGAACCGGATAAGAAGATCCTCTCTATCGCCAAGGCTGCGGCAAAGCTCTTCAGCTCGAAAGGATATGTTGCAACAAGCATGGAAGACGTTGCAGCGGAGGCCCGAATGAGCAAGAGTCTCCGATACTACTACTTCCAGAATAAATCAGATATCCTGGATTATGTAGTGTCCAGCTTCTTGGATTCAGTCTTAAGAAATACCCAGCAACGTTTGGAAGAGGCTGAGAATTCCACCGAGAGACTGAGAGTCATCATTCTGGAACATGTACGAACATACTGCGAGCATCCGTACCTCGCCAAAACACTTCTTCATGAAGCCTATAATCTGCCGCCAGTGAAGCTCAGGAAAATCAAGGCGAAGGAGAGAGAATACTACGATGTGATGTTTCAAAGCATTTCATCGTATTCAAAAAACAAGGTCGCCAAAGAGCAACTGACAGCGCTGACATTTACGCTGCTCGGAATGTGCAATTGGATATATGCATGGTATGACCCCAAGGGCCCTCTCACCCCGGAGCAATTGTCTGAAATAATTTTCAGTCTTTTTACCGGATCATTCTGGAAGGAAGCGTAAAACACCAACCCGTTACAAATCTTCTTACACCAACCCGGCTGCCAGTATCACGCTCACGACGTCCTTCGTTGAGGCGCCCGCACTTTTCCGGAATATTATCCTTGACATACCCATAAGGCCGTGTTATAGTAATAACAGAAAGGAGATACGACAATGAAACGGTCTATTTTATCCGCCCCTGAGTTCAGTAACGAGGAAGCCGCGTATGCTTATATAGAGGGCGAATTATGGCCGGACGGCCCGGTTTGCCCTCATTGTGGAGAGCGGGTCCGCATAGGCAAACTGAACGGCAAGACTACCCGGAAAGGACTGTATAAATGCTATGCGTGCCGTAAGCCCTTTACGGTGACTATGGGGACCATCTTTGAGGATAGCCACGTTCCTTTGCACAAATGGGTACAGGCTATGTATCTTATGGCTTCCTCAAAGAAAGGCGTAAGCTCCAATCAAAATCACAGAGCTTTACGTGTCACCCTTAAAACCGCTTGGTTTATGACTCATCGCTTGCGCCTTGCTATGAACCATGAGCCGAGCGCTCCTTTCGGCGGGATAGTCGAAATCGATGAAACTTATGTAGGCGGGAAGCTCCGTATAGGCCCACAAGCGGTTAAGCCCGGAGAGCGCCCTAAAGATCATCCGTCCCATACCTCGAACAAGGCTCCGGTTTTCTCCCTCGTGCAACGGGGCGGCTCTGTGAAGTCTTATCATGTTGAGAAAGTGACAGCGAAGAATCTTCGGCCGATCATAGACAAGATCGTTACCAAGGATGCACACGTAATGACCGATACCTCTACCGTTCTAGACAGCGCCGCTTTTGACCGCAAGCATTCCAAGGTCAACCACGCCGAAAAAGAATATGTCCGCATGGAGAACGGCGAGCTAATAACTACCAACACCATAGAAAGCTATTTCGCCATTCTCAAGAGGGGCATTAATCGCGTTTACCACCATTGCGACGCCAAGCACCTTCACAGATACCTTGCGGAATTTGATTTCAGGTACAACAACAGGATTGCCAAGGGCGTTGACGATCTGGACCGGACTGATAATCTCTTACAAGGCGTAGTCGGAAAAAGGTTGACCTATACGACGTCTAATTGAGGGGGGAAAGAAAAGAAAAGATGGGAAGAAAAAAGAAGCCCAAACCGGACGACCCGGAACAATATGCCCGCTTTTTGGAGATTGCCAAAGCTGTGCAGGAAGAGGGTGCAGAGGAAAGGTTTAAAAAAGCAGTAGAGACAATTCTTACTGCAAAGCCTAAGAAAACAACATAAATTCTGCTTGCCTAAAAGTCAGCGAAATTAACTTCCCTGCGAATTCTTATTCTAGCCGAAGCATGAGGCTTTTCGCTTGCTGTAAGTTTTGAATAAGCAGTGAGAAACGAATTAAGCCCATCATAAAACAGAGGGGCAAATTCATCGCCGCATGACGGACAACCACGGGGGATTCTTGCCTTTGTGTCGGATACGGATATATCTATTATGACTTCCGCTCCACACTTTTCGCACACGATGCTTAAGAGCTTCAATTCCGCAACATCAAACACATATTCTTTAAACGTCGGCGTCATGTACGTTATCTCCTTATCTTTCCTTATTTTTGGCACAGAGCAATATAAACAAGAACGACCAGAATGCATACTTAAAGGACTGCGTCTATCGTTAATAGAATCATCATATTAAGCCCCCTTATCTTCGCAACCACTCTTCAAGAAGAAACAGTATAAAGACTAGTCCGATAACTGCCAATATCTTCAACACTGGCAAGGGAATCATACTCGGTTCTTGCCCCCTACACCCCTTCGGGTATTTCTCTAATACCGTTATCCGATAGAAGGTTCATAAAGCGCTTAACGTGCGAGAATACCGCTATTGCGTCCTCCAAGGTATATGAACGATGAGGATGCATTACATGAATTCTCCATGCCTCTTTGAATGTTTCAAATTTCTAGCTTCGCGGGGTGGTAAAACTCTTGAGCTTTTTGTTTTTGAGACCATTCACTAATGCTGTCTATTTTAGCCCTTATTTTCTCTGGCAATTGGTTTAATATTTGTTCCCATTGCGCGTATTCGATGGGCTTAGTCTTATTGTTTTTGCGACCCACTGAGATTTCAAGAAGACCTAAATCGACGGCGAAGGCCCGCAGGCCCCATTCAACAACGCACATTAAATGGAATACCGCAGCGGTCGGCAACTCTACCGCAAGGCAATTGCCAGCATTTTTGATGTCTTCCCTGGCAGAAGGAAAATTATTGGCAACGTCATTTCCAAATAGAGAATCCTTATCTAAATAGTCTGCCAACGAAAGATTAACATGCACAAACTTTATTCTAAAGCAATCATTCATTATAAGGTCTTCAATGTTCCGCAGATCGGCATCGAGCGACGACATGTCTGTCCGAGAATTGTCCTGACGCCAATAATCAAGAGTTAGGGCAATCTTTGCCGTAGCGCCGGAAAGTTTTAATTTTTCACATAGCGGCTTCGCATGATGCTCCAGAAACACCTCAATGGTTGTTATGAAAAGGATAGTCGGCGAACCCGGAACCGCATTCAAAGAGGCTTGACATTCGCTCCTGTATCTCGCTAAGTCTCGTATGACGAGTGCAAGCTCAATCGCATTGAAGAGGTTCATAATATCCCATAGAGTAAAAAGCCTACCGGTATATTTACCATCTATGTCAAGCAATGACCTATGTTTTTCCATCTTATCACCTTCCGTTGGGTATGTCAACTATAACATTCCGCACTTTTCTCTTGACAGCCAACTTGTCCTGCTATATAGTTAGACTGACTAGTCAGACATATCTGACCAGCCAGGTCATCCAAATACCCTGATCCAGGATTCTTCCTGGGTGACGGAGGCCAACAATGAAAAGACAGACAGATTACGGATATGAGATCAAACCTGTATATGCCCCCAAAGATATTGAGGGCCTGAATTACGGAATTGATGTGGGAGATCCCGGTTCGTATCCTTTCGTACGCGGATATTATCCAAATGGGTATCGCAGCCGTATATGGACGAGGCGGATGACGGCAGGGCTGGGATCCTCCAAGAGAACAAACCGGGTGCTCAAGCAGTACAGGGAAATGGGCCAAACGCAGGGGTTCTGCGTCATCTGCGATAGACCCAATGCAATGCCGATAGACGCCGATCATCCAGTGGGCAGAAGAGAGGCGGGTGTTCTGGGTTGGCACGGGGCCTCGCTGCTTGAGTTTGAGGAACTGATGGACGGCATCCCTTTGACCGGGCTTTCTGTTACCTTGCTGGGCTCTTCTGCGATGTCCTGCATAAGGCTGGCCTATGTCGTTGCCCTCGCCGAAAAGCGCGGGGTGGACTTCAGGGACGTGCACGGCAGCGTAACCGAATATCCTTTCTGCAGCACATTCGGGCAGACCGATCATATGCCTTTGGATCTCCTCGTCAAACTCTGGCTGGATTCCTCGGAGTTCATTGCAAGGAACAAGATACATATGCGCTCAGGCATTCTCAGCCAGCATTTTCAGGAATCCGGCGGCAACAACGCGCAGGCGCTTGCCGTGGAAATAGCGCAGCTCAAAGAGTTGCTTGGATTGCTGGTCAACGAGCGCGGCCTGGATTTCGATGACCTCTATCTCCTGCCATACGAACTTATAAGCGTCGGGTCGCGGTTCTTTGAGGAAATAGCAAAAGTCCGGGCCCTTCGAAGGATGTACGCGAAAATGGCCAGGGAGACGTTCAAGGCCAAGAGTGACAGGGCCTGCCAGTTGCTTATATCCGTCCATACGTCGGGGCGCGCAATGACATACCAGCAGCCCCTCAACAATATCGCCCGATGCGCAATACAGACCCTTGCCGGTGCTATTGCAGGCTGCACCGCGATTGACAATGCATGCCTGGACAATGCTCACGCGGAGCCGTCCGCCTTTGCAGCTAGGATGTCTTTGAACACCCAGCATATAGTCTCCGATGAAACAGGGGTAACAGATGTGACAGATCCTCTCGCCGGTTCCTATTTCGTGGAATATCTCACCAACAAGGTCGAAGAGGAAGCATATAAGATCATCCGGGAGATAGAAGACCAGGGCGGCATGATCGAGGCAGTCAAAAAGGGCTATATCCACAACATGATGGAAGAGTCCGCCCGGAAAAGACAAAAGGAATTGGAATCGGGGGAGCGCCTGGTCGTAGGGGTAAACGAGACTCGTAATTCCTCCCGAGGAAGATGACGATATTCCCATACAATCGGTCGAGGCATCGGATTGCGAAGAAATAGCGGAGCGGATGGAGAGTTGGAAAAAAACGAGGGACATACCTCTATTGAAGGAAAAAATCGCAGGACTCTATAGCGATGCAGGAAAGGGCAAGCAATATAGCCTGATGCCTTCCATTATCGAAGCGGTCAAGGCATACGCCACTGCCGGAGAAATAATGGGAGTCATTCGCATGGCCAACGGCTTCCCTTATGACCCTTTGGAAATGATCGAATGTCCTTTTGATCTCTAACTGACTATTTGTCGAAACAGGAGGCCTATTCACATGAGCGATGGACGGAAGATTAAAGTCCTCGTTTCCGTTATCGGACTTGACGGGCACTTCACGGGCGCGGAAATCGTTTCCCGGATTCTGATGGATGCCGGGATGGAAGTGGTATACCTGGGGATCTATCAAACACCGGAGATGATCGTAAGCGCGGCCGTTCAGGAGACCGTGGACGTGATCGGCATAAGCAGCCACGCTTCCAACTACGAACAGATCCATCTTTTGATAGATCTGATGAAAAAGAAGAACCTGGGCCACATACCCTTAATTTGCGGGGGCGCAATCCCGAAACGACAGGCGGAGACGCTGATGGAAAAGGGCGTTGCGAAGATATTCCCGCCTCAAAGCACTTCGGAGTCAATCGTGAATTACATCGTTTCCACGGTAAAGGGAGAGAACCCAACCGGAGTCTGAATGGCAGAAGGCATAGTCGGGCAGATCGTCAACGGCGACATAAGGGCCGCCGCGAAGTTGATCAGAGATATCGATAACGGGGTCCCGGGCACGAGGGAAATCCTTAAGGCCCTTCACCGTTATACCGGAAATGCCTATAAGATCGGGATCACGGGGCCCCCGGTGTCGGTAAGAGTACCGTTGTGGACCAGATGGTCCGCGGGTTAAGAAGGGACGGCAAGACTGTAGGCGTGCTTGCCGTAGATCCGACCAGCCCGTTCAGCGGAGGGGCCATATTGGGGGACCGAATCCGCATGCAGCGGCACAGCCTGGATGACGGTGTATTCATCCGCTCCCTCGCTACCCGGGGCCAGTTCGGGGGCCTTACTCAATCCACGCGTCCCGCGATCGATGTAATGGATGCGATGGGAAAGGATTACATCATTATCGAGACCGTGGGGGTGGGTCAGGACGAAATCGACGTTGCAAGGAGCGCGCATACAACGGTAATCGTCATGGTCCCGGGCATGGGGGACCATATCCAGGCTATCAAGGCAGGCATATTCGAAGTGGGAGACGTCTTCCTTATCAACAAATCGGACAGGCCCGACGCCGAGAAAACGATGAGCGACCTGAAAGCAATGATCGACATTGCCGTCGGGAAATCCAGGGACCACGGCTGGGAGCCGCCCGTGCTTATGGCCGAAGCGGTTAACAACAAGGGGATCCAGGAACTGCTCAACGAAATCCAGAAGCATAGAAAAAGCAGGAAAGCTTTGCCGCACGCGTCGATGGTTGGACACAAAACGGCTGCGGCCCGGTTCGAGTTGATCGACATGATAAAGAACAGGCTCGTCCAGGAAGCATTGAGCCGCATAACGGACAGCCTTGAATTCAAAAAGTGCCTTGATTGTGTCCTTGACGGCGCCAAAGACCCGTATTCCGCGTGCGATGAGATTCTGGCGGCAAAGCTCAGTTTTCCGGAGGATAAGAGTACGGGATAAATCGGGCTTGCAGGAATGATCGGCCGGCACGGCAGTTCGGACTATTGCTCGCCAGGTTGGGTCAATAGAGAAAGATCATCTGGGGGTAATGATGAATATTGCGGATATTATAGAAAAATGTGGCCGCTGCCATCCGGACGATACGGCCTTTATCGAGGTGAAACCGGTTTCAGGGGCGAGAGATCAAATTACCTGGGCCCGGTTCGATGAAAGGACAAACAGGGGCACTTAGGGGACTTTCTTCTCAGGAATCACTTTGAACCAACGTCCCCTAAGTCTGATCTATATGTGATCCTGACGGGTCATGTCAGGACAGGTGGCGGGGAGAAACCCGGACATGGCGCTCTCTTAGCTTCATATCCGGGTTTCTCAGGGCAATTGCCGTCGAGAACCCGCCTCTCACGTTATTGGTCGAGATCCTAAGGCGGTTCGAGCATGCCTTCTTCCGTATTGCCGGTTCTGACCTGCCTGCTGTATCCCGCCATAAAGAAATTTGCCGTTCCCCCGCACTAGGGGCACCTCGCATTGTACTCCTTCGTGGCTCGAGCCGTCACCTTCTCTGGAGGAAAGACCTCCAGGTTTGTCCCTATCCACGGAAAAGGATAGAATGGGTTGGACCCGGCGGCGACCACGCCTCCGTACATGGGGAGCATGACTTGGTGGTCGCATTTCCTCATCGTCCAGAGGCCGGCCGGTCCCTTCCATTGGAATCCTTCCAAGGTGTCGATGATCTTCTCGGGATCAAGAGACCCTGCCTTTTCTATGGCAGCCATTGCCATCTTCCAGGCGAGAAGAGCCGTTCCAAGGTTGCCCGAAGGCCACCACGTGATAAAGTCTTTGTCATTTTTGTGCTGATCATTGAACTTTTTGATCATTGCCTGGTTTTCCGGGGACTTTATCCTCAGCTCGTATTCCCAAGTGGCGCAGACTCCTACTCCGTCTTCCTTCAGCTCTTGCATAACGTAGGGATCGAGGGCGAACATGGCGAAAATCGGAAAGGGCGCAGCAAAACCCATCTTGCGCGCCTGTTTGACAAAATTGATGAGCTCGATGCCGTAAAGGCTGACAATCAACGCGTCGGGCTTGGCAGCCGTCATCTTCGTGAGATAAGGGCCGAAATCCTTGGTGCCGAAGGGCGTATATTCCGTTCCAATGACCGTTATCTGAGGTGCGGAGGTTTTTAGAATACCCTTAACGAGAGCGTCCGCTTCGCGACCTGCGGCAAAGTCGGGATGAACCGCGTAGTAGTTCTTATAGGGCTTGACGGCCATGAGTTCGGCCAAGGCAGCCCCTAAGTTGTAGATGTTCTGATTGATCCGGAACCCATACCTGCTGAACTCTTTGCCCTGAACGAGGTCGCCGGCCGCCGTGTACTGGATCATAATTGTCTTATAACTGGTGGCTACGTGGTTGAGCGCCACTGCCATGGGGGTGCCGGTGGAGCCGGTGATGAAGTTTACCTTATCTTCGAGGATCAGTTTTCTCGCCCTCTTGACTGCCACATCAGGCTTGAACTCGTTGTCTTCGTGAAGCAACTCGACCTTCTTCCCCAGGAGCCCGCCTTTTGCGTTCTGCTCGTCTACTACGAACTGCACGGCGGCAAGATACTCCCTGCCGGCCGGCTCCATCGGGCCGGAAAACGGCTCCAGCATGCCGATCTTTATCGTATCCTCGGCCAGTGTTATGCGCGGCAGGACCAGTAACGATAGAAGACAGATGAAGATCGATAAACCCATTTTTACCGAAATCGTACGCATATGTTCCTCCTTTCCCCCTTGATAAAGACTCGCCCTTTTGCGCGGCGGCAATGCCTTTGCATTTTCAGACCTCGAGATACTTCCTTCTCACCTCTTCGTTCATATGAAACGCCTGAGGCGTCCCCTGGAACACAATTTTCCCCTTCGACATGACGTAGACGTGACTTGCCAGCTCCAGCGCCACATCGATAGAATGTTCGACGAGCAGGATCGAGCCGCCTTCCTTATTGATTTGTCGAAGGATCCCGACCACGGCTTCAACCATGATTGGGCTAAGACCCTCGGTAGGCTCATCGACGAGCACCAGATCGGGATTGCCCATCAGGGTTCGGCCGATGGTCAGCATCTGTTGTTCCCCTCCCGAGAGGTTGCCCCCTTTCTGGCGGTCCCTCCTCTTGAGCTGTGGGAAACAGTCATAAATCCTGTCGATTGTCCAGGGCCTATCGGGTCCTCTGCCGGATTGGAGGCCGATCAGCAGGTTTTGCCGAACAGTCAATGCGGGAAAGATGCGCCGGTCCTCGGGTACGAAGCCGATTCCCCGGCGGCAGATCTTATAGGAACGCAGGCCCCTGATCTCTTCTTCTTTGAAGCGAATCGAACCGTCTTGCGGCGGCGTGAGACCGACGATCGATTTCAAGGTTGTCGATTTACCGACACCGTTCCGACCGAGCAAGGCCGTGATGATCCCCTTTTCGACTTCCAGGGAAACCCCTTGCAGAACATGGCTTTTGCCGAGATAGGTGTTTATGCCGTTAAGCTTGAGAATGGCGCTACTTTTTTCCAAGATACGCCCTTCTTACCTCTTCGTTTCTGCGGATTTCATCAGGGGCGCCGACTGCGAGCACCGTGCCGTTGGCGAGCACCGTGATGCGGTCGGCGAGGTTAAAGACGACGTCCATATCGTGTTCCACCATGAGGAGCGTTTTCCCTTCGGTTATCTGTCTGATCAATTGGACCGCACTGCGGCTCTCCTCCGAATTGAGACCCGCTGTCGGCTCGTCGAGCATGATAAGGGCAGGGTCCCGCGCCATGGCTAGCGCCAACTCCAGATGGCGCTGCCTACCGTAGCTTAACTCGGAGGCTAAGACGTCCTTCACATCCCCGAGGGCGAAGAGCCCCATCGTCCCTTCTGTTTGCCTTGCAACATCCTTATCTCGATAGAGCATACTCATGCATCTGAAGCGTTTGTTGGCCTTCGACACAATGCCGTTTCTTACGTTCTCGTACACTGTCATCTTTGGAAACACATTTATAACCTGAAATGAACGGCACAGGCCCAGTCGGGCTATCCTGTAGGCGGGGTAGCCGGTGATGTTTACCTCCAGGAAGTGTATCTTTCCCGAAGTAGGGCGGTACATGCCGGTAATGACGTTAAAGAGAGTGGTTTTGCCGGCGCCGTTCGGACCTATCACCATGTGACGCTCGCCTTCGCGCACCTCCATCGTGACGCCTGCGAGCACCTGAAGTCCGGAAAATCCCTTGAAGAGGTTGTCTATGCGCAGTAATGTCTTCATTTGACTTTGTCGCCTTCGGTGCGCTGAACTTCCGGAACCGTTCGGCCCTTGAACAGGCTCAACAACCCGTCCGGAAAGTAGAGGACAACCGCTATGAAGAACACGCCCATCCATATGAACCAATGAGGGGTCAACCGCGCCACGGTATCCTGAAAGACCACGTAGAAGGCGGCGCCCAAAGCCGGGCCGAGAAATACGGCATATCCGCCGATCATGGCCATCAGAACGGCAGACAGGCTCAGGTCTATGCCGAGGATCGACGGGGCCACAATCTCCTGGAAAACAACGAAAAGGCCCCCTGCAATCGCGGCAAGGAACCCCGCCGCCGCATACGCCGTCAACCTTGTAAGAAACACATTGTACCCGAGGAATGAGGCTCTCTCATCCCTTTCACGGATACATACAATGGAATTTCCCAGGTGGGTTTTCAAAAAGAAATAACAAGCCGCGACTGCAACGGACACGACCGACAGCGTGAGATAGTAAAGACTGGCGACCTTCATGAGAGACAGCGTCCCCAGCAGGGGAAGATAGAGGTCGGGGCGGTCAACGCCCATGCCGTCGTCACCGTTTGTCACCGATACCCACTTTATTGCCACCGCAAAGAGGAACATCTGGAACGCTATGGAGAGGAGGGCCGAGTACGTGCCCTTGAGCCGGGCACAGAAGAAACCGATGATCGCCCCTGCAATAAGACCAGATACGGCTGCTGCCAGCAGCGTCAACGGCAATGGAAAGCCCGGCGCATGCTTGCAGACGAGGGCCGTGCAGTAGGCGCCTACGCCGAACAGCGCCGAGTGGCCAAGAGGCAGCATGCCCCCGTATCCGAAGAGAAGGTTGAAGCTTATGGCGAAAAGGGCGTAAATCAACACCTCGATGGCGAGGTTCACTCTTGTTTCCCGGAAGAACAGCGGCACTGCGAGAAGAAAAACGACGATGACGATCCAGCCTATTTGCCGGCCTCGCCTCATTCCTTTTCTCCGAAGAGACCCATCGGTCTTATGATCAAAACCAATGCCATCAACAAGAACTGAAAGACGAGGGCTAACTGCGGAATCCACAGGATCCCGAAGGAATGAAGCATGCCGATCATCAAAGAAGCGATCAGAGCCCCGAAGAGACTTCCAAAACCTCCCACGATGATGATAACAAAGCAGTCCATGAGGACATCGGGACCCATGTTCAGATAAATACTGAGAAAGGGAGCAGCGATCACCCCTGCGAGGCCGGCGAGGGCGGCGCCCCCACCGAAAACCAGCAAAAAGACGAGAGGAACGTTGTTGCCCAGGACCTCAACCATTGGAGCATCGGATACCGCAGCACGGATGATTATGCCGATACGGGTGCGCGCGAGCAGGAGGCTCATCCCGATCAGGACGAAAAGGGAAAAACCCAGGATGAAAAGACGGTAAACCGGATAGCCGCTCCCGAAAAGAGTTATATTTTTCGCCAGGGCCGGGGGGGCGGCGACCGAAAGGGGAACCGTGCCCCAGATCATTTTGACAAGCTCGTTCAAAATAAAGAACAGCCCGAAGGTTACGAGGAGCTGTGCGGACTGGCCTATTTTGTACGTTTTACTGAGGAGGAACCGCTCCACCAGTATGCCGCAGAAACCTACGATAAGAGGGCTAATGAGAAGGCTCAACCAGAAGTTGCCGAGGTATGCGTTGATGCTGTAGCCTAAATAGGCGCCGAGCATATAAAAAGAAGCATGGGCGAGATTGAGGATGCCCATCATGCCGAGAACGAGTGTGAGCCCGGATGCTACGAGAAAAAGAAGCATGCCGTACACGAGACCATGCATGGCCTGAGTGAGGTAGAGGTCAATAGGCGAGCCCATGGCGCCCCACATGAGCATAATGCACCCCATTGCTGTTCCATGAATCCGAAGGCGCCATTAACCGGCCAGCTCCCCAAAAAAAGGCAACAACACCAATCTCCCATTTCGAAACAGCTCGATCTCACCATCTTCCTGTCTATACATTGGCCCCGAACTCACAAACGCGCTGTTCGCCTTTGCTGCTTCTAAGACGGCAACCTGAGGCAGGGCGCCTCTCTCCCCAGCGGTTCCGCCAACGCTCCCCCTAATCCTCCAACGATAGAGTGCTCTTCTGCCACGACGACCCCTTTCGTCTCCCGGGCCGCCTTCAGAAGAATCGTTGTCTGCCTTGCTGATGATCGACATCAATTTAAACAGTGGCCCGTCCCCACTCATTGTACCACATTCGGTCCGGGTCTTCCTATCAAATAAAATATCCGTTGTTAGTCGCGACCGCCGCCGGCGCCTGAGCCTGCCGGCGGCGTGAGACCGCTTCAGCTCGGAGCGGGTCGCCTCGATCCCCGCGCGGATCTTGCAGCGGTTCTTCCATTCGGTCGTTTGCTGGATTGCGTGCATATGATCTCGCATACGGCGCAGGGGGCTCGCCCTGGTGGGGGCAGAAAAATGATTACATTATGGTTATCCTCACAGTTTTAGGCGTAGTGCGCCGTTGAGGACGAAGTCGCGTCTGGCGGGAGATAAGGAGATGGATCATGAGCAAAGAAAAGACGATGGACAATTCCGGAAAAAGGCTGCATCATAAGGGTCAGGCTGGCCCCGGCGGCGAGCTGCACCAGATTGCCGAGGCAGGGCGCCCCGCTATCACAACGAACCAGGGCGTCCCGATTTCCGACAACCAAAACTCGCTCAGGGCCAACCCGCGAGGCCCTACCCTCCTTGAGGATTTCATTTTTCGCGAAAAGATCATGCACTTCGATCACGAGCGGATTCCCGAGCGCATCGTGCACGCCCGGGCGACGGGCGTCCATGGGTTCTTCGAGCTGACCGACTCCTTGCGCCGTTACACCACGGCCAAAATACTCACCGAAGTCGGAGAGAAAACGCCCGTCTTCGTGCGCCTCTCGACGGTCGCGGGCGGCGCGGGCTCCGTAGATACTCCCCGAGACGTCCGTGGATTCGCAGTCAAGTTCTACACGAAGGAGGGCAACTGGGACCTGGTCGGCAACAACATCCCGGTTTTTTTCATCCAGGACGCCATCAAGTTCCCCGATCTCATCCATGCGGTGAAAATGGAGCCGGACCGCGGCTTTCCCCAATCGGCGACCGCCCACGACACGTTCTGGGATTTCATTTCCCTCACCCCCGAATCGATGCACATGGTGATGTGGATCATGTCCGACCGCACCATCCCACGTTCGCTGCGGATGATCGAGGGCTTCGGCGTTCACAGCTTCCGGCTTGTCAACGATGCCGGCGAGTCGACTTTTGTCAAATTTCACTGGCGTCCCAAGCTCGGCTTGCAGTCTACCGTGTGGGATGAGACAGTCAAGATCTCCGGCGCCGACCCGGACTACCACCGGCGAGACATGTTCGAGGCCATCGAGGCCGGCGCCTTCCCGGAGTGGGAATTCGGGGTCCAGCTTTTTACGCAGGAGGAAGCCGACAAATTCCCCTTCGACCATCTGGACGCGACCAAGCTGATCCCCGAGGAACTGGTTCCCCTGCGGATCATCGGCCGCTTGGTCCTCAATCGCTGGCCCGATAATTTCTTTGCGGAGACCGAGCAGGTCGCCTACTGTCCCGCCAACATCGTGCCGGGCATCGATTTCTCGAACGATCCTTTGTTGCAGGGCCGTCTCTTCTCCTATCTCGACACGCAGCTCTCGCGTTTAGGCTCGGTCAATTTCCACCAGATCCCGATCAATGCGCCCAAGTGCCCCATGGCGAACCAGCAGCGCGACGGACACATGCAAATGACTCAAGCCAAGGGCCGCGTCGCCTACGAACCCAACTCCCTGTCCGGAACTTCGCCGGCTGAAACGCCGGCCATGGGCTTTCACAGCGCTCTCGCAACCGAGACAGGCGGGAAAGGGCGCACCCGCGCCGAGAGCTTCGCCGACCATTATAGCCAGGCGCGGATGTTCTATCGCAGCCAAACCACCTACGAGAAGGCGCACATTGCATCGGCGCTGGTCTTCGAGCTTTCCAAGGTCGAGAGCGTGCACGTCTGCGAAGCCGTGGTCGGCTGCCTGCGGCACATCGACGAGGACCTCGCGACGCGGGTTTCCACCGGTCTCGGGTTCGACAAAATGCCGAGTCCGCCACCGGCCGCGGCGCCCGTCAAGGAAATGGCGCCTTCGCCCGCGTTGCAAATCATCGGCAGGATGAAAGATACGCTCATGGGGCGCTCGGTGTGTATCCTGGTTGCGGACGGCTCGGACGGCGCACTCATCATGAAAATTCGAAAGGCCGCGGCCGATGCGGGGGCTGCCGTGAAGATCGTCGCGCCCAGGGTGGGCGGCGCGAGGCTTGCCGACGGTTCTCTGCTTCCGGCCGACGGACAACTGGCGGGCACGCCTTCCGCGCTCTTCGACGCGGTCGCGCTCATCCTCTCGGAGGAAGGGGCAAAAGCGCTGTCGGCGGAAAGCGCTGCGATCGATTTCGCGCGCGACGCCTTCGGCCACCTTAAGGCAATCGCCGTGGACGCAGGCGGCCGTGCGCTCCTGAAGGCCGCAAACGTAGGACAGGACGCGGGCGTGGTCGATGCCGGCGACAAAGACGCCTTTATCGCCGCGGCAAAAACGCGCCAGTGGGACAGGGAAAAATACGTGCGAACATTGGCGTAGGTCGGCCCCTCCCTAATCTTGCGGAATGCGCTCCGGCTCTGCTATACTCGACCTATGCCGGGTCCACGGACCAACGCGAAGGAGACAGATGGAATATCGGGGTATGGCAGAGAGAGGGCTGAAGGCGCCGGAGATGCGCTCGGGCGCATCCATAAAGAGTCTCATCAGTACATCGATATTGTGAAGAATTTTGCGACGGTCACGAAGTGGAATACGAGGATCGAGATACCGGACGTGGTATCGGAAGTGGTAAGGAAGGCCTTCAAGGTCGCCGAGGCGGAGAAACCGGGTTCCGTGCACCTGGAGCTCCCCGAAAATGTCGCTGCCGAGCGGGTGGGATCGGTCGATTCGCGGCCGGTGAGACCTCAGCGCGTGCTCTATGCCCTGAGAAAGGTCCTCGGCCCGGACGACATCGTGATCAGCGACGTTGGCATGCACAAAATGTGGGTCGCCAAGTTCTACCCGGTTTACGGGAACAACACCCTGCTCATTTCGAACGGCTTCGCCTCCATGGGCTTTGCCTTTCCCGCCGCCATCGCCGCCAAGCTCACCTACCCGGGCAAGAAGGTGGCTGCCGTGTGCGGCGACGGCGGCTTCCTCATGAACGTGCAGGAGATGGAGACGGCGTCTCGCCTCGGCCTCAACGTGGTGGTCGTCATCTTCAACGACTGCGGCTACGAGCTGATCAAGTGGAAGAGCGTCCACAAGTTCGGGAGCTGCAAGTGGCTCGACTTCACCAACCCCGATTTCGTGAGGCTCGCCGAGAGCTTCGGCGCCCACGGGTTTTCCGTCAGGAGCTCCGAGGGCCTGGAAGAGGTGCTGGCAGATGCGTTCACCAGGAAAGGGCCGGTGGTGGTCGACGTGCAGATTGACTATACGGACGGCGCCTCTCTCGCCCGCCTGCTCTGAGTCGTTCTTTCCGTTCTTGCAATCGTCTCCCCTTCTGATATATCATAACCTGGCGGGCCGGTTCGCATCGGGCAGGAAAATCACCGCATCGAAGGAGGAAACATGAGAATAGTCTTGTTGGGGGCGCCGGGGGCCGGCAAAGGCACGATCGCAAAGTTGTTGAATGCCCATGACGGGTCTGTGCAGATATCGACGGGGGACATCCTTCGCGGCGCCGTCAAGGCAGGCTCTCAGATGGGGAAAAAGGCCCAAGGATACATGGAGCGGGGAGAGCTCGTGCCGGACAGCCTCATCATGGAGATTATGGAAGCAAGACTCCAGGCGCCGGACGCGAAGAAGGGTTTTATCCTCGACGGCTTTCCGCGCACGATCCCGCAGGCGAAGGACCTGAAGAAGCTCCTCGAGAAGCTGGCCATAAAGCTCGACCTCGCGGTCGATGTCGAGGTCCCCAAAGACGTTATCCTCGACCGCCTCACCACGAGGAGGACCTGCTCGAACCCCGACTGCCAGGAGATCTACAATGTCAAAAGCAAACCGCCGTCGCCCGACGGGAAATGCCTGAAATGCGGCGCCCCGGTCATCCAGCGAGCGGACGAAACAAACGAGGCGATCACCCAGAGGCTCGAGACGTATAACGAAAAGACCGCGCCCCTCATCGATTTCTACAAAAAAGAAGGTCTCCTCAAGACTGTCAGCTCCACGAGCAGCGACGAGATCGTTCAGGAAGTCGTAAAAGCGCTCAAACAAAAATAACCTGCACGAGGGGCGGCTTTTTGAACCTTTGATCGGCCGCCCCTCGTAAAGACCGCTCGTGATCCTTATCCATCCGCCCGTCGTCAAACCTTCAGAACCGCCCGCCGGTCTGGCGGCCCTCTCCGGGGCGCTCGCCGCCCACGGGGTGCGTCACACGCTCCTGGACGCAAATCTTGAAGGCATGCTCCGGCTGCTCGGGGACGCATCCGGACCGGCATGTCAAGCCGCATTCAAAGCTCCATCGAGGCGGCGACGAGGAGCCGACGAAGGCCCAGATTACGAGCGCAGCGAGATGAGCGGGGAGGCTCGACGGGCGTTGCCCGTCGAGGGGGCGCTGAACCCCGACAATTGCACGTGGACCAGGCGCGCCCGGTGCCGCCTCCCGGCAAACCTCGCCTCGTTGAGAGGTTGGCAAGGGTACGCCAATATCGCCGGGTACCGAAGGGCGGTTTCCGAGGTGAACAGGGTCGTCGAAAGGTCGGCGCCTCGGCCGGAGCGCCTCAGTCTCGCCGATTACGGCCACGACCGCCTCATCCCGGTAAGGAGCGGTGATTTGCTGTACGC
>CAVTDX010000047.1:0-40037 GCA_963733345.1 uncultured delta proteobacterium | reverse complement strand
TGGCCGTGAGGGCGGGCATTTACACCCTGACGCGCCTTAAGGAAGAGAAGCCTTACGACAGGCTCCGGTCGAGGCTGGAAAGACTCGACGCTGCGCTGTCGCAGGCTGCGCGAGAGGAAGGCGTGCCTTTAGCGATAAACGGCGCAACTGCGATGTTCACCGGCTTTTTTACCGCCCGTGATGTGGTCGATTACGAATCCGCGGTCTCCTCCGACCGCCGTCTTTACGCGCTATTCTTCAAGGCAATGTTGGATGAAGGCATCTTCATCGCGCCGAGCCAGTACGAGGCGGCGTTCCTGACGTTGGCCCACGACGACGGGGTGGTGGAGCAGACTATTGAGACATGCCGGCGGGTGTTCAGGAAGGTCGGGAACTCTTAATCGTCCGAGCGCTGTCCCGATATGTTTTGGCGACGCGGCCGCCGGGCCGAGGCGACTGTCCGCGAAGCGAGCGCGGGTGGAAGAAATAGTATGGGTGCACTAATCAACTCAGGGAAGCAAAGGACGTCCGTATGGATCGACCTCGGCGCCCTGGAAGAGAACTACCGGGCCGTACAAAGACTTTTGCGCACACCGGCGACGCTCCTGTGCGTGATCAAGGCGGATGCGTACGGCCACGGTGCGGTGGAAACCGGACGCCGCCTGGAGTCCCTCGGGGCCTCATATTTCGGGGTTGCGACCGTCGACGAAGGGAGGGAACTGCGGGAAAACGGCATCCGCGCGCCCATTCTCGTACTCGGCGGGCTGATGCCCTGGGAGCGGTGCGAGGACCTTGTCGAGTACGATCTGACCTCCGTCGTCGGTACGTTCGACGCGCTTGAAAAGATCGCGGCGTTCAGTGGGCGAAAGCCTTTGAAAGTGCACCTGAAGCTCGACACGGGCATGGGCAGGCTCGGTTTCGCGGCCGGCGAGCTGACCGCGCTGATGCAGAGGCTGAAAGTCCTGCGCGGCATCGAGATCGAGGGCGTGATGAGCCACTTCCCGGCCTCTGAAAAGCGGGACGACCGAGGCTTGCGGCAGGCGGCCCGTTTCTCGGAATGCCTGGACCTGCTCAAAACATCCGGGGATAGAGCCAAATTTGCGCACATCGCGAACAGCGCCGCGGTCTGCAACTACCCGGAAGCCCATTACACGATGGCAAGGCCGGGGATCATGCTTTACGGGGCCTACCCCAGCAAGGCGTTGCGAGAGAAAATCAGCCTGAAGCCGGTCATGAAGTGGACCTCCCATGTGGCTTTCGTGAGGACTTTCCCGTCAGGATGCGCCCTGAGCTACGGGGGGCGTTACGTGACCGAAAGGGAAACAACACGGGTGGCTTACGTGCCCGTCGGCTACGCGGATGGGTACCCGAGGTCCCTGTCCAACCGTGGGGCTATGCTGATCGCGGGCAGGCGCCGCCCGATCCTCGGGACAATCTGCATGGACTGGGTGTTCCTGGATGTGACGGACCCCCCCGGCGTGGGACCGGGGGAAATGGTAGTGGTCATGGGCGGCGCGGAAGACGGGAACATCACCGCCGACGAGATAGCAGAGCAGACCGGGACCATACCCTACGAGGTCCTCTGCAACGTGTCGAAGCGTGTACCAAGGCGCTATGTCCCTTAAAGAGCACGCTTTGAAGCTCTTCACGCCCATTGGCGCCTTCGCCGGCGGTTGCCCTGAGCATGACAACGGCGCCGGGTCCCGTGCCGGCGGGGCTCATGGCGTCGGCAGAACGCCGCAAACCCTCTCCCCTCGGACGGCCGGGACGGGGCGCCCGATGCGGCGGGCCTGAAGCTGCTCGGCGGTCGGCTCAGATGACAAGGATAAAAGAGATCCGGTTCGGAGAAGTAGCGAGACCGTTGAGGACGACGTTCGCGACCTCTCTGGGGAGCAAGCTTACGCTCCACAGCGTCATCGTGAAGGCGACCCTCGACGACGGCGCCGAAGGCTTGGGCGAGGCGCCGACGAGCGCCGCGTTCAAGGATGAGACCGTCGAAGCCATCGTTCGGGTGCTTCAGGAAGGGCGCATCAGACTGAAGGGTGCGGCGATCGAGGACGCCGGCGAGGCCCTAAAGCGGCTCAGAACGGCGGGCGCGGCGACAATGGCCCTGTCGGGCCTCGAGACGGCGCTCTTCAGGGCGCGCCTCGCAAGCAGCGGAACGTCGGAGCACCTTTACTGGGGAGGCGCTTTAAGCCGGATCGCGACGGACATCACCCTGCCGGTCCTCGCAGACCGGGGGACGCTTGCCTCCTGGATCGACAGCGCTGCACGGAAGGGCTTCAGCGCCTTTAAGGCTAAGGTCAGCGGCGATCTCACCCGGGACCGGGAGACGGTCGGCTTCATCCACCGGCGTCTGCACGAAAAAATGGACCGTCAGCGCCTGCGCCTCGACGGCAACCAGGGCTATAGCGCGAAGACCTTCCTTGCCTTTGTAGACTTTCTCCAAAAGGAGCGCATCGAGATCGAGCTTTTCGAGCAACCCCTGCCGAGGCACGATTTTGAGGGCCTTGCGTACATCAAGGCACGCTGCCCGATGCCTCTCATCCTGGACGAGACGATACGCACCGTCGAAGACGCCCGGAGGATGGTCGATCAAAACCTGGGCGACGGCATCAACGTCAAGATCGCGAAGAGCGGCATAAGCGAATCGATGAAGATCCTGGAGTTTGCCAGGGCGCACGGCGCGAAGCTGATGGCCGGGTGCATGATCGAAACCATGGTGGGCCTTTCCGCGGCGGTCTTTCTTGCCGCGGGCGCAGGGGCGTTCGATTTCATCGACCTCGACGCGGTCTGCTTCTTGTACGGGAGAAACGCTTATCCGGGGATCAAAAGTGTAGGTCCGTCATTCCTCATTGAAACGCCTGGAAGCTCACAGCCGCTTACACCCTCGAACCTGGCCTGAAAGTCCTCCGGGCTCAGATGGATCGTCTCGGCGAGCCGGCGAAGCTGCTTGCCCTGAAAGTCCTCCGGCTCGAGCCTGATCATGTACTTTCTGGCCACCTGGTAGATTTGCGACCCGATGTCGACCGTACGTATCCTGCTCTTGCCCGATTCGTCGACGAACTCCGAGAAGGGAATGGGCCGGATAGAGTGCTCGTCGGCGATTACAACCGAGCCGGTGCCGCCGTTCAGAAGAAAACGGACGGCGCCATACCCCAGGTTCCTCGTGTACTCCACATCGAAAGGGATGGGGGGCGGCCCGTAATTCATAGCCCACATTCTTGTCGACAATGGTGACCTTGAGGCCGAAGGAATCCAGGGCGCTCCTGCAGATCCTCTTGAGCATCTCGCCAAGGGGGAGCTCGGAGAGCCGCACCCGGCCCATGTCGTCTTTTTCCATCCCGTCGGCGCCATTCGGGCTGTCAAGGATGATCTTTTCGGATATGCCTTCGGCAAGGACGGCTACCCCGTGGTCTTTCCCCATGGAGAGCCTTTTTATGATCGAGCCGAGGAGTACGTCGGCAACCTGGCTTGAGCAGACGGTTTCCGCGAACTCCTCGGGGATCAGAGTGACGGTGGCGCCCGCAGCCTTGCCTATCCCCAGGGCGAGATGGCCTGCGTGCCTGCCCATGGTGACGACAAGATACCACCTGCCCGTCGAGCGCGCGTCTTCCATGAGATTGGTCACGATGTGGACCCCGAGATGGCGGGCCGTCTCATAGCCGAAAGTGGCGAGCCCGCCGGGCAAGGGGATGTCGTTGTCTATTGTCTTCGGCACATGCGCCACTTTCACGGAGCCCTGCGCCTCTTTGTATATCCAGTTTGCCATGAAGAGCGTGCCTTCGCCGCCTATGGTGATGAGGTAATCGATGCCTAAGCGCCTGATGGTCGACATCAGCACCCGGAACTTCTCCTGCACGTTGTCGGGGAAATCGCGCGACGTGCCGAGGATCGAGCCCCCATGCGTGTGGAGCCTGGAGACGTCGTCGATCGAGAGGCGTCTGATGTTCCCTTCCCTGCCCTCGAAGAACGTCTTGAAACCGCCCACTATGCCGAGCACGTCGACGCCCTCGTTGATCGCCTCAATTGTTGCGGAGCTAATGACCCCGTTTATGCCCGGCGCCGGTCCTCCGCCGACTACCAGTGCTAGCACCTCTTTTTGCATGGCTATTATTCTCCATCATCGGCCGGCGCTTTGCAACTGTTTTTCCTTCGACTGTCCGGCCTAAGGCGGTTTTTTGAAAAAACGACCCCGACCGGCGCCCTTTTCGCCGGAGTGTTGAACCGGGACCGGTCAGCGAGTTCCTGTTGAGCTCAACCTTGATGATTTCCGGACGGAAGTCGACAGCCGGGGGTTTTGACATGATATGGCGACTATGGAAGTTGCTTCCGGCGCTTCCGGAAAAAAAGCGAGTAAAGGTTTTTCGGAATGAAGGTTTTTCTTGCAATAAAGCATAAGTGATGGTAATGATTAACGGACGTGGCGGGATCGGAGATGACGAGGGGAGCGCGCAAAAAGTCAACTGCCCCGTGTTTCTTTCCGAAAGGGAAGCTATTGAGGGGTTTTCTCCCCGAAGGGGACACTACAAGGAGGAAGCTCAGATGAAAACAAGACCGTGGAGAAAAGGACAATTTCCGGGAAGAAGGTTCATCCGAACTTCATCGATTATGGCTGCACGGATCATCGTGGGCGCCGCCATTATCGTGGGTCCTTTTCTTGCATCGCCCATGGCTGCCAAGGCCCAAACGTCTCAAAAACCGATAAAGTTGGCGCTCTTTGGCGTCACGAGCGGGTCAGGCGGCTTGGCAGGCGAAGCTTGCCGCCGCGCAACGGAGATGTGGGTGGACGACGTTAACGGAAGAGGAGGACTCCTCGGGAGAAAGGTTGAATTCGTTCAACGCGATACAGGCGGCAAACCGGAAGAAGCCGTGCGCTGGGCGAGGGAATTTGCGGCCGATAAAGATACCGATTTTCTTTTTGCTCACGGTTCGAGCGCAGAGAGTTTTTCTGTCGGCGCAGTTTCGAGGGAGTCGAAGAGGGTCATTTTTGTCACTAACGAGACGACGGAGTTTACGGCGGATCCAAGAGTCAGGAGTCCTTACTGCTTCAGATCGGCCACCAATACCTTGGTCGATAATATCGCGGTCGCCCGGTATGCCGCTAAGAAATCAAAGGAACTCGGTCTTACGCGGTGGTACACGATAAACGCGGACTATGCATACGGCAGAGACCAGGTACGTCTGTTCGTTGAATACCTGAAAAAGTTCAACCCTGACGTGCAGATCGTGGGACAGACCTGGCCCAAGCTCGGTGAAGCCGATTTTACACCGCACCTCACCGCGATCATGGCGGCAAAACCGGATGCCGTATTTAATGGGCTTTGGGGAGGGGATGCGACCGCCTTCATGAAACAGGCGTCGATGTACGGGCTTCTGGACAAAGGCAAGTGGTTTAACAAGGCCTTGACCGATTATCAGGTCGTGGATTTCGTGAAAAATAGCCTGGGAAAGTTTCCGGCCGGATTATATGCGTCGGCGAGGTACATACGCACACTCCCCGACACGAAAGCCAATCACGACTTCAATGACGCGCATGTAAAACGTTATGGTTCCACTCCGATTTACTGGACTTGGGAAACCTACACCGGCTGCCTGTTGCTCGAAGGGGCGGTGAAGAAAGCAAAAACCACGGAGACCGAGGCCGTCGTCCGCGCCTTGAAAGACCTGACAGTCAAATCTCCCATAGGAGTTGGACCGAATGGAACGGTCACCATGCGAGGCAGGGATAATGAGTTGATCAACTGGGCGGTGGGATGGGGGGTTACCACTTCACAAGAACCCTATTTGACGGATATAGTCCCCGGGTCGTGGGACGAGATGCTTCAAGAAGAAACGGTGTGGCTGAAAAACAAAGGGTGGCTGCAATAAGGACAGGCCGGCCTAATCAAGCCCCAACTCTCTCCAATCCCAAAAGCCTGAACGCTTCAGCTGCATCCTTCAACATCATCCCACCTTTCGATCGTCGCCTGTCATATCTTTTCCTCGCGCTTCAGTTTCTCGGCGATATCGGCCTTCAAAAACGCCTTGTCGTATTTCCCGCCATGGGACAAGGGCAAAGAAGTAATCGTTTCCAATCGCTCCGGCAATTTGTAACTTGCCATATGCAAGCCTTTCAAAAACGTTATCATCGCCTCGTATGAAACGTCTCTGCCCGGCTTGGGCACGATATAGGCGCAGGTCCTCTCTCCTAGTTCCCGGTCCGGCATGCCGACAACGGCGGCGGCGGCAACCGAAGGGTGCCTCAAGAGCAACCCCTCTATCTCGGACGGAAAGATGTTCTGGCCGCCCCGGAGTATCATGTCCTTCTTGCGGTCTACCACCCGCAGGTACCCGTCCTCGTCGACGCAGCCTATGTCTCCCGTGTGAAAGAACCCGTTCTCATCGACTCCGTCGGGAGGAACGATATCGCACGTCTCCGCATCGACTATGTTTCCTCCCCGCACGCTCATTCCCGTTATCTCTCCCTTTTGCCCACACGCCGCCTCGTTTCCGCAATCATCCACAATCTTGATGACCAGTCCCCGCACAGGCTTGCCCGATGTCTCGATCATCTTCTCCCTGGTGTCGTAGATGGTCGTGCGGCAGGCGATCGAGCCGTCCACGACGCCGTACGCGTTCATCGTCTTTATTCCCATGTCGTACAGTTTTTCCGCGAACTCCGCAGGCAGCTTGGCGCCGGAGCCGATCCAGAGCCTGACCGATTTCAGGTTGTGCCGCTCCAGGTTCGGGGAGGTAAGAAGCCTGACCGCATAGGTCGGGATCCCCGCCCATATCGTAACCTTTTCCTGTTCCGTAAGCCTGAGGACGGCCTCTACATCTATGCGCGGCATGAGCAGGACGCTTGCACCCGCATAGACCGGGGTGTAGTAGCACATGTTGCTGCCGGTGCCCCCCGCGAGCGGCGCCAGGGCGAGGATCCTATCGTGCGTGCTTACATCGCCGTTCTCGACGACCTGCATGCCTACCGCTCCGCCCGCCGCATAAAACACCGATTGCAGTACCGACTTAGGCGATCCTGTCGTCCCGCCAGTAAAGGAGATCACGTAGTTTTCGTCCGGTTTAGGGGTCAGGGCATCGAGGTCGCCCCAACAATAGTCTTCTCCCAATCTCTTGTCCGTAAGGTCGGAGAAGGGACGCATGTCCTGCGAAGCGCCCTCCCCCACCGCAAAGACGTGCTCAGGTTCATGGGCGCTGCGAAACATCTCCCGGTACATGGCCGGGTAATCGAAACCCCTGAACTGTGACGGGATTATGAGGAGGCGCGGCTTCAGCGCCAGCAGCCTCTGCGCGATCTCCTTCTCACGATAGTTTTCTCCGATACGCGCCTCTATGATCCCGATCTTGGAAAAGGCTACGCGCAGATACCAGAGCTCGGCGATGTTCGGCAGTTGCACGAACGCGATGTCGCCCTTTTTCATCCCGATTGCGAGGAGAGAAACGACGACCGAATTGCATAATTCCAAAGTTCGCCTGAATGTATACCTTCGGGGAGTCGCTTCCCATGTATCGATCAAAGCTTCTCTGTCGGGACGCAACTGTGCATAGAGGTTGAGAAAATCCCATTCCACGAGCATCGCGCGGCGTCCGCCCGCGGCGAGGTATTTTTCTACCTGGGAATCTAGATCAAGCTTTTTCTTTATCTGTGCGATGTCCATGCTATAGCCCTCGACGGCCTCCGGCGCCCAAATTACTGTCCCCTTATCCGGTCAGGCAAGCGCAATCAGATCGCCCGCGACCTGCCGTTAGTACTCGACGCCGACCTTCAGGATCTCTTTCGCCTGTTGGGCCGGCACAGACGATCCCCAGAGCGTGAGGACAAACAGAAACACCACGGAAACGCCAATCAGGACCGATCGTTTTTTCATCGTTCCCCCTCCCGGCTCCGTGTATGGAACAATAATTTCTTATAGGGAATACACGAGCACGCCGCCCTTGTCAACATTTATTTCTTCTGGAGTTTCCTGAGTTTTTCAGCGAGTTCCGCGCAGAGTAAGCGGGTGGAGGCCGATAGGAGGGCGACAGACGTTTCTGTAAACTTTTCCGACAGAAGCGACATGCGCGCCATGCGTCTTAGACAGAGTTTTGAGTCAAATGTTATCATCCCTTCGTACATGAACAACATCCTTGAGTCAGGGGAAAGAGACGGCGCGGAAGAGCCGGACGCGAGAACGGAGTTGCCGCCGAGGACTATGCTCAGACCGAGCGAGGTAGCTTCTTTTTTGAGAGTCTCCGAGCGGACCGTCTACCGTTGGTTCGATCTCGGTTTGATCGAAGGGGTAAGGATTAACAAGTCCCTGCGCATAACCCGGGGCTCGATCCTGACCCTGTTGCAGAGGGCCGCCGCCGAAAGATGACCGCCTTATGGAAGAGCCTGCCGTCCATGGACCCAGGGATGGCTCCTGAAGTGGCGGTAGCCTGTCCAGGCATGTTTCGTGACAAATAAAATGTCCCTGTTTACATTATTTCTAAGTTATGCGAGAGGGGACAATAGACGCACTCAAGGAGATAGGCCTGCAGGGAGTGCGGGAAAGTCTTCGACGTCGCCTGCGACGCCATTCCTGTTACTTTAGACCGGGTCGATGCAAAAACCGTAGGCGGACATCGGGTCGATGCGATCCAGCTCAATTTCAAAGGGGCTTGCAAGGACTGCGCCGGAAAGCAATAGAACGGATGATTCGCTCCGATCATAAAAGAAACGGGAGGCGACTATGTATCGGGCGGTGGGATAGCAGTCCTCGCACAAAGGAAATGTAAAAGGAGGACATCCATAGCAAAGACAGAACAATTTTTGAGGGACGCTTTCGCAGGCGAATCCGTCGGAGAAATGCCGGGATCCTGAATGTCTTCATTAAGCCGCGGCTCAGACAAGGTCCATCGGAACAGGCTTCAACATGAGAAGAGTCCCTACCTCCTCCAGCACGCAGGCAATCCCGTTGATTGGCGCCCCTGGGGGCCTTCCGCCTTCAAGGCGGCGGACGCGGAAGACAAGCCTATCTTCCTGTCTATAGGCTATTCGACCTGCCACTGGTGCCATGTGATGGAGCGGGAGTCCTTTGAAGACCCGCAGGTGGCGGCCATGCTCAATGAGACCTTTATCTGCATCAAGGTGGACCGGGAAGAGCGGCCCGATATCGACAACATCTACATGGCTGTGTGCCAGATGGTCACGGGGAGCGGCGGATGGCCCCTGACCATATTGATGGCGCCGGACAAAACCCCTTTCTATGCGGGAACGTACATCCCGAAGGAGGGCAAGTACGGCCGGCCAGGCCTCGTCGATATCGTCCCCCGGGTGAGGACGCTCTGGAACACCCGCCGGGAAGAATTGCTCGCTGCCGGACGGCGGCATGTGGAGCGGCTCCGCAACCTTATGGAGGCGCCGGCAGCGACGGGTCTGGGCAGCGAGACGCTGGGCCAAGCCTTCAACGACTTCGTCGCCCGTTTCGACGAGCGCAACGCCGGTTTCGGCGGCGCCCCCAAGTTTCCCACACCGCACAACCTGAACTTTCTCCTGCGGTACTGGAAACGGACCCGCGACGACCGTGCCCTGACCATGGTTGAAGACACCCTCGGGGCGATGCGGCGGGGGGGCATTTACGATCACGTGGGGTTCGGGTTCCACCGGTATTCCACGGACCCGGCTTGGCTCGTGCCGCACTTCGAGAAGATGCTTTACGATCAGGCGCTGCTCGCCCTCGCCTATCTCGAGACATTTCAGGCGACCGGCAAGGCCGAATACGCGGATACAGCCCGGGAGATCTTCACCTACGTGCTGAGGGACATGACCGCTCCCGCTGGCGCCTTTTACTCAGCGGAAGACGCGGACAGCGAGGGAGTGGAGGGCAGGTTCTACGTGTGGTCGGAGCGGGAGATCCGTGATGTGCTCGATGGTCCGACCTCGGAGCTGGCGATACGGCGCTTTCACGTCCGGAAGGAAGGAAACTGGGTGGATGCAGCAGGGCATGGCGAGGCGGGGAGCAACATACTCCACCTGAAAGGGGAGATCGCCCCACCGGAGTCGCTGCGTGCGGAGCTGGAGCGGGCGAGGCAGCTCCTTTTCGCCAGGCGCGAAAAACGGGTCCATCCCCACAAGGACGACAAGGTATTGACCGACTGGAACGGGCTCATGATAGCAGCCCTCGCGCGGGGCAGCCAGGTTCTCGGGGAAAAGCGTTATGAAGAGGCAGCCGCGAAGGCTCTCCTCTTCATAACAGAGCGCATGCGCGGACGAGACGGACGGCTCACGCACCGCTACCGGAGTGGAGAAGCTGCGATACCGGCAAACCTGGACGATTACGCTTTTCTCGTCTGGGGGCTCATCGAACTCTACGAAGCCGCGTTCGATACCCGCTTTCTCGCTCAGGCCCTTCGGCTCAACCGGGAGCAGACGGAGCATTTCTGGGACGAGGCGGGGGGGGGCTTCTTTTTCACGCCCGATGACGGGGAGCAGCTTCTTGTCCGGCAGAAGGACGCCTATGACGGCGCCGTGCCGTCGGGCAACTCGGTCGCTATGCTCAATCTCCTGCGGCTGGCACGGATGACCGGCGACGCAGACCTGGAGAACCAGGCGGCTCAACTCGGCCGTGCGTTGTCCGGCAAAGTGGAGCAGTTCCCGGCCGGCTTTACACAACTCCTCTGCGGCTTAAGCTTTGCCTTGGGGCCGTCCCATGAGGTGGTGCTGGCCGGTGTGCCGGAATCCGCTAACCTGCAAGCGATGATCCGGGCGCTCAGGTCCCGTTTCATACCCGAGAAGGTGGTCCTTCTCAAGCGCGAGGGCGTGGAAGCGCTGGGCCCGCCCCTCGGTGAACTGGCCCCTTTCCTGCAGTCGTACCGGTCGGACCGGGGAACGGCCCTGGCATATGTCTGCTCCAACAACGCCTGCGCCTTGCCCACATCCAGCCCCGACCGGATGCTCGAGCTCCTAAGGTGAGACCGACAAAGAGAGGCCACGGTGAGCGCGAACTCGAAAGACACTCATTAGGTTATCGCGGCCGCCCCCGTCGCGCGCCTGACCCAGCCCTCCTCATGTTCGCCCGTCTTTCGAGCATCCAATGTTTGGGAGGCGAAGAGACGACAGGACTGGAGGCGAGGAAGGACCGTCCCTTCGGGACAGGGACTACAAGAGGACGGCAGACGGGGCCCCGAAGGCGCCGCAATATTTAGGAATTGTGAAATAATAGGGGGGACGGGGCGTCGGAAAGTGAAAATAGGTCTGCATGTACCCATTGCAAGGGGTTTCGCCCACGCTCACCGGGAGGCGATGCGCCTCGGCTGCGAGGTAGTCCAGATATTTGTGAAGAACCCGAGGTCCTGGGCCGAAAAATCATGGAGCGACGCAGAGCGCGAAGCTTTCGGCCGTCTCTTCCACAGCTTCCCGGTAGTTGCCCACCTCACATATTTGCCCAATATTGCGCGCTCCGATGAAGAGCCGAGGAACCTCGCGGGTTTTCTGCATGAGGCAAGGCTCTGCGCCGAGCTGGGGATAAAGAGGATGGTGGTCCACTGCGGTTCGAGGGAGAGCATCGAAAAAGGCCTGGATGTCGCCGCTTTGAGCATTGAGAAGATCCTCGCCGCATATCCCGTTGCCGTGCTTTTGGAAAATGCGGCCGGTCAGGGCAACGCCCTGGGGAAGACGCTGCCGGAGCTGGCCGCCTTGCGGAAGCGCGTGGGCGACGAGGACCGGGTAGGGTTTTGCCTCGACACGGCGCATCTGTTCGAGGCAGGCTACGACGTGAGATTGCATGAGGTATGGGATGAGATCATCGGCGAGATGGAGGAAAGATCGGGCCCGGGCTGCATCCGTTTTTTCCATCTGAACGATTCAAAAACGCCCCTTGCCAGCCTGGCGGACAGGCACTGGCACATAGGGAAAGGGGAGATCGGCGCCGGATGCTTCCGTTTTCTTCTGAACGATAAAAGGCTTGCCCATCTTGGGGGCGTCATGGAGACCCCGAAGATGGGCAAGATGGACGAACAGAACATGAGAACGATGAGATCGCTACTTTCTCCTCTGATGCCTCGTCCTTCTTCTTAACTTCCTGTACTTGTGCTTCCGCATTTTCTTCTTTCTCCACTTGACGACGCTGCCCATCCTTCACCTCATTATTTAAAAGGAGAATTAATCCTTCAATGCCGGTCTGCGTAACGAGCCCTTACAGGATAACCTTCATCGGGCTTTTTATCAAGAAGATAATGAAGGGCGCCGTTGGGACCCAAAGGGGTCGGCGCAGATTGCGCGCCGGAACAAGAGTTGGAAGGTATGCGACACAAGGCCTTTCATTCTTACTGGAACGTGGTAGAATCGCCGGAATGGTCTTTCAGGGCGGCCATCCGCTCCTCGGCCCTGTGGTAAAGCAGGGTCATGCTCGCATAACACTGCTGGTCGGAAATCTTGAGCGGATTCCTGGGATACGATGGATCCCGCCTGCCCACCTCTTCGGATAAGGCGACGAGCCCGTCCTTGATCTGTTTCAGCGCGTTGAGATGGGCAAAGTTGGCGGAACTTCCGTAGTAGGCGTCCGCGTGGCAGATCCGCTCCAGTATCAGGCGCTCTGCCTGATGATAGGTGTGGAGTGTGTTCCCCAGGTAGCCGATCAGGTCGTCCACGCTTCTCATGGGCCGGTCATCGTCCATTCTGTAGCCGAACTGGGCCAGGAACGGAAGCATCTCATCCCTCGTGTGGTGGACTATATGGGTGATCTCATGTATCGTCAGCTCCTCCACGAGGCGTTGCTCCAGGCCTGCAGCCTGCCTCCCGTAGAGGTCATGAATCCATCTATAGGGAATGGCAATCACCCATTGAGGTTTCGAGGACTCCTTGGAGGCAAGGTTATAGGGCAGGGCAACGGGAGGAGCGTCTATCGTTGAAAAGACCTCCTCGCCGAGGAGGACGCGGTCATACGCTTCCAGTTTCCTGCCGAAAAGAGTGCTTCTCTTCCGGCCGTCCACGATAAATCCGTCAAAGAGGTCGTGCACGGCTATGAGGAAGAGTTTGACCACCGGCATGATCGTGGGCGATTCAATATAGAAATATGTGAGGAACATGTCTTTCGGCATGAGGAAGCGGTTGGAGTTCTGCAGGGGGCTCACCTCATCTTCCGTGATGCCGTTGGCCTTGAGGAGCTCTAGGGCGCTCTTTGCCTTTTCCTTGTCGTATTTCACGTAGGCGCGGGTCACATAATCCTTGAGGGCGGAGACCAGGGGCTGCCACCTGGGGTTAACCTTTGGTCCAAAAGAGAAGAAGGCAGCAGCCGGGGGCGGCTTGAGCGCACCGGTCCCGGCTGCTGCCATGACGCCCGCAACCTGGGCAAACCGCTTGAAAAACGTCCGCCTGTCAACGCCTTTCGGAGACTCCATGGTCGATCCGATCATCCCGTGCATACCGCTCCCTGCTCTGTTATCGGCAAGACAGAGGCGCGGCTTAAGGCCCTGAAAGGCGTCTTATCGATTGGGGTCTTCCGAATGCTGGTAGAGGTACGCGAGGTAGCCGAACCAGAGAAGCACCATGGTATTGTGGTTTATCAAGAGCTGCTCCTCCAGTGCTCCGATCCCCTCGAGGAATTGCCTGCCCGGCCCCTCGGGAGGGACCGCGCGGGCCAGGGGGACGTAGGCCCGCGACATCATGAGGTTCCCCAGGTCGGCGAGGTCGAACCCCCCGGCCTGCGCCCCTGAAGCCAGGCCGGTCCGCATCCGCCCAAGCAAGGTGCGGAGCCGCACGCTCTCCTCGCCCGCCTTCGCTTTGAGCCCGTCAACAAGGGAGCATAGATCCTCACCGGAGCATCCGGTGGGTTTGAGGGAAGCAGACAGGGCGTCCAAGGCGTCGGCCAAGCGCCCTTTTATCGTTGCGGAGTGCTCCACGAGGTGGGAGAGCAGATCGCTCGCGCAATCGAAGGCCCCCGTCTCGATCACGATATCCGATGTGTCCGGAGAAAGGGAGATAAGATAGCGGGCACGGGCCTTCGCTTCCTGCCCCGGTCCCGGAGATCCCTCTTCGAGGGCGAGATCTACGCCGCAGCAGAGGAGGTCTCTCTGCCGGTCGTGTTCGGTCCAGATGATTCCCCCCCGGTCGGCGTATCTCCCGTCCGAGCTGAAAGCGAGATGGAGGGCGATCATTTCACCCCTTTCCAGGGGCTCTTGCCCGTTGCCGAGGGAAACCAGGATTTGCAGGCCCCGGCGGCTGATGTTGAAGAGATGATACTCGAGGTCTCGGTGATCCCTTTCGAGGGAGCCGATGAACGGCCGGGTCCCGATGTCGATACGTGTGCGGTATTCTATGCGCCGATCCTCGAAACCCACCGTTTCTCCCCCCTTGAATAGTACACCATATTTTCGCGAGCGAGTCCAACTTCCTCGCGGTCCTCGGCCGGAATCCCTCGCTTCCCGACCGGTGAGCAATGAGACAAGGGCGCTTCCCCGGATGAGAATTGCCTCTAAGATCGGGACCCGACGCTCCGCCCGTCGTTTTCGACTTGTATTTTTCCCTAGATATGTATTACAATGCCATGACCCAAAAAAAAGGTCCGGTGGAGCGGCCGCACTCCGTGAGAGATTTTAATCTCGTGTGGATTTTTGTTGACACTTTGTTAGATATTGTTCTACAATGCAGTAAGCTTTTAAGAATTTACCGGACGACGCAGTCATTTCAATTGCTTACGAGCATGCTGCGGCGGTAGCCTATTCTGAAGCCGGGAAATCATGTGTCCGGTTCTTCTTTACAACGTGGATACAATCCTGTAATATCAGGCACACTGTTATTCTTATTGCATAGGCCCGACAACAGACGGAAGGAGGGGCGCCATGAGAGGATTAGCTTTTGCAGTCATTCTTATTACCGTGCTTGTCTTTTGTGCAAACGCCCGCGCCGATGTCGCGGGGGATGTCGCGGCAGGCTTACCCATGTCTCAAGTGATCGCCAATGCGCTGGATGCCGGTTTGAGCATTGAAACGATTGTCGCCCAGGCCATAAATGCGGGCGCAGATCCCGCCACGGTGGTCGCGGCGGCCATCGCCGTGCGGGCAAGCGCGGCGGCCGGCATTGTCAATATCGCCGTGACCTTGAAACCGGGCTCGGCGGTAAGCATCTTAAACGCCGCGCTGGGGGCCCGGGGGTCAACCCCGGTTTCGTCATCACCGCTGCCGCGACTGCGGTCAGCGGTAATGTGGATGCCCTCAACAACCTGCGCAGCGCCGCCTTGAGCGACGGCGTCTCTCCGTCCACCGTGGATACGGCAATTCTGGTCGCCACTACGTCTCCGGCGGGACCGGCCCCCGGCGGACAGGGCGCGGGCGGACAGGGCGGCAGCACAGGCGCCGCGGGAACCGGCTGGAGCGGCGGGAGCTCGGCGAGTCCCTCCAAGTAAATACAGACGACTTTATAGAGGAGCACGATCATGCCCCAGCTGAAAAGATTCCTTACTTCGGGACTGCTCATGTGCGCTTTATCGATTTCGCTCCTGAGACCGGCCGGCGCCTCGATAGGATACGGAAACTTTACCCTTCTGCCCGAGCTCGACCTCGAGGAAACTTTCAGGAGCAATGTGTTTCTGACGCAATCGGACAGGGAGTCGGACTACGTAACGACGGTCACTCCCGGCATGGGCCTCAAGTACCTATTCGGGCAGAATTCGTTCGACCTCAACTACAAGGTAGGGTTCGTCAACTTCGCCAGGTACTCGGCGTACAATTACCAGGATCACCGGGCCAACGGGCTTCTCCACCTCGTTGCGCCGGGCGGCCTCGAGCTTACCCTGGGAGACAACTTTACGAGAAGCAACATCGAACGTGTTCAACTAACGACGCAGCCGCTGCCTTACCATGAGAATGTCTTTAACGGCGCTGCCGATTACAGCTTTGCCGACAGGTGGAAGATCGAGGCAAAGTATAACCGCGATGACATGGCCTTCGACGAGTTTCGCGACCGGAGCGCGGAATATACGAACAATCTCGTCGGGACGAGCCTCTATTATCGCTTCCTCCCGCGAATGTCGGGATTGGTCGAGTACGACTACGTCGTCAAGGACTTTGTGTCCGACCCTCTTGCAAATCACAAAGACCAGGATGCCTACCTAGGCGTTGCGTTTGACCCTGCGGGAAAGCTGAAAGGGACCTTCAGGGTAGGCTACGGCTGGAAGGAGTTTGACACGAATGTGGCGGGCAGGGACAACAGTCCCCGTAACTGGATCATGGCCGGCCAACTCGTTGACGACTTTGACGCGAGGACAAGCCTGACCCTCGACGCCCTTAGATCCCTCGCAGACGATACCTTGCTGGCCAACGCCTCCTACGTCTACACGTCGACGACCCTTACCCTCAAGCATCTCTTCACGGCAAAGATAGGCGCCACGGCAGCAATCTCCTATGCGGAAAGCGCCTATATTGACGACCTGACGGAGCCTGTGACAGGCGCACTGGAAAAGCGCACCGACAGGATACAGACCGCCGGGGCCGCAGCCTTTTACAACATACAAAAATGGCTCCAGGCCAGGATCGAGTACAGGTATACGGACAACAATTCGAACTTCAATCAGTACTCCTATATTGACCACCGCATCATGTTCCGGTTGGTCATGGCCCCTTAGCAAGCGGCGGGGACGGCACCCGTCCCTGCCGAACAACGCCATTAAAGAGTGAGTGTAGCATAACTATGGTGAAACTTTACGAGACTAACCGCAATCAGATCCACTCCGGATCGCCGATCCGGAAATGCAGATTTTCGGGTTTCCGAGTTTCGTTATCCACGATTTTTCTCCTCTTCCTCGTACTGCCTTTTTCCTCAAGGTCCCCTGCCGGTTTCTCATCTCCGCAAGGCGCCTTGCGCTATGCGCTGACCCCCGCCTGTTGCTATGCTGAGACCAATTATGTTCTCGGCCCCGAGGATGAGATTTCGATCGTTGTGTGGGACCACCCCGACCTCGCTCGCAAGACGCGCATCAACCTGGAAGGCAGGATAAGCTTTCCCCTCGTCGGAGAGCTCCAGGTTGTCGGTCTCACTCAGCTTCAATTGGAAAAGAGACTGACGGAGATGCTGGCGGACGGTTACATCGTGAACCCGCAGGTGAGCGTCCAGGTGACCGATTACAGGAGCCAGAAGATCTTTGTGATAGGCGAGGTCAATTCCCCGGGGGCGTATCCGCTCACGAAGAGAACCATGGTCGTGGAAGCCATAGCCATGGCGGGCGGGGTGAAGCCCGAAGCCGATCAGGAGATCATGATCGTTCGGCCGAAGACAAATCATGCGGTCCAGGGCGCGGTCCTGCCCGACGAGGCCGATCCTTCGGAGCTGATCAAGGTCAGGCTCAGGGACGTGCTCGAGGGGGAAAGGAACCAGAACATAGAAGTTCTCAACCTGGACACGATTTTCATTCCCAAGATCAAGGTGTTCTACGTAACGGGCGAGGTAAAACGGCCGGGCCAGTACACCTTCATGAAGGGCATGACCATCCTGAACGCCGTCAGCACGGCGGGAGGCTTCACGGAAAAGGCGGCAAAGAAAAAGGTGAAGACGGTAAGGGAGAAGGACGGCAAGAAGGAGGAGCTCAGCCTCACTCGGGATGCCGCAATCGAACCCGGCGATACCATCGTCGTCCCTGAAAGTTTTTGGTAGCAGGGCGGTGCAGCGTTCACAGTTTCCCAAAAAAACTGTTTTAACGCTCAGAGTCCACAGCCACGCACGAGAAACATCAACCACTACAAGAGCCCGTGAAAACTGAGCGCCCAAGGCTATCGGAGCGTCGAAAAAAGAAAGAAAGCGATGAGGAAGTTCCGAAACAAGAGAGCGATGTTGCACCTTGACCCTTGAGCAACCATCTGGAGGGATTATTTAGATGAACCCCAACGTAAAAGGAAAAGAGATCGATATTTATGATTACCTCCGCACGCTGTATAAGTGGCGAAAGGTCGCCATCGCCTCGTTTATACTCATTGTGGGTACGGTCGCCATCGCTTCATTCGTCATGACGCCGGTCTACAGGGCAACGGTAAAGATATTGATTGAAAGGGAAGCGCCAAAGGTACTCACCGTGCAGGAACTCTTGCCGGCCGATCCGATGAGCACGGACTTTTACCAGACCCAGTACAGGCTTTTGCAGAGCCGCTCACTCGCCCTCCGCGTGATCCAGGCGCTCAACCTCTCGGAAAATTCCGTGTTTAATCCAGCCGGATCAAATGACAAACCGGCGTTGGAAAAGAGAGAGAAAGAGTCCATGCTTGTGAACAAGTTTTTGAAGTCGTTGAAAATTGACCCGATCAGGAACAGCCGGCTTGTGGATGTCAGCTTTGATAGTACCGATACGGCCCTTGCCGCAGATATCGCAAACATGGTTGCCAAGGGATACATCGACCAGAACACTGGATGGAAGAGTGAAACCTCCAGCGAGGCGAAGGACTTCCTGACGAAGCAGATAGAGGAGCAGAAGAAGACCCTGGACAAGTCCGAGGAGGCCCTGCAAAAATACAAAGAGCAGTACGGCATCGTGCAGCTGACTCCGTTCGGCGGCGACAAGGAGAGAGAGAATATCGCCATGCAGAAACTGGGCGGAATGACCGGGAAGCTTGTCGACGAGCAGACGAGGCGGGTCGAAGTGGAAGCCCGCTACAAGGAGGTGCAGGATCTGCTCTCGAAGGGGGCCGCTCTCGATTCAATCCCGCAGATCATGGACAATTACCTCATTCAGAGGCTCAAGGAGAATGAAGCGAGCCTCATGACGCAGATGTCCGAGCTGTCGCAGAAATATGGAGAGAAACACCCCAAGATAATCCAACTCAAGTCGGAGATCGACGCCACACGACAGAAGATCAAGCAGGAAGCCCAGAATGTGCTCGCCTCCATCCGGAACGAGATGGCTATCGCCAGGGCCCGGGAAACAAACGCCCGTCAAGCAGCGGAAGCTCAAAAGGCGGAAACGCAGAAGCTCAGTGAACGGTCGATCGAATACAGCGTTCTTTTGCGCGAGGCCGAGAAGGACAGGGAGCTTTACGAGAACCTTCTGAAGAGGCTGAAGGAGACAAGCGTCGAGAGTGAGCTGGGGACCACGAACGTGAGGATCGTCGACCGGGCCGAGGTCCCGAGGACGCCCGCACGGCCGAAGAAAATTCAATATGTACTGCTCTCCGTAATCGTCGGTCTTTTCAGTGGGTGCGGTCTCGCTTTCTTCTCCGAGTACCTGGATAATACGATAAAGACCCCCGAGGATATCCAGGCCTATGTCCAGACGCCCTGTGTTGCGCTTATCCCCACCATCAACTTTTCTGAAGAAATAGGCGATAAAGAAACGAGCACCGAGATAATCGTGCACCATAAGCCCAAGTCGTCGGCTGCCGAGGCGTTTCGAAGCCTCAGGACGGCCGTACTCTTCTCGTTTCCCGACAACCCTCCCAGGACCGTGCTCATCACGAGCTTCATTCCCAAGGAGGGGAAGACTTTCATAGGGGCAAACCTGGCGCTCGTCATGGCATACGCCGGAGAATCGGTCCTTCTCATTGATGCCGACATGAGAAAGCCCCAGCTCCACAAGCTATTCGGGCTCGATAACCGCAAAGGACTGAGCAATGTCATTGTGGGCGAAGAACCAACGATTCATCCGGCAGTTCTGCACGAAAAGCTCGATGTCATGACGTGCGGACCCATTCCTCCCAACCCGGCCGAGCTCCTCGGCTCTAAGAGGATGGCCGAGTTCATCGAGGAAATGAAGGGCGCCTATGACAAGGTGCTGGTCGATTCACCCCCCATAAGTTCCGTGACGGACGCGGTAGTCTTGACCAGGCTTATCGACAGTGTTCTCTATGTCGTGCACGGGGGCATCACCACGAGGGAAACGGCCATGCATGGCGCCCAGCTCATGAGGGATGTGGATGCCAAGGTAATAGGTTCTGTCCTGAACAACATCGATATAGGCAGGGAAAGCTACTATTACTCACACTATTATCACTACTACTACCACTATTACAATTACTACGGCCACGACGGCGAGGGTCAAAAGTCTGCCCGCAGCAAGTCCCTTTTTCACAGGAAGCGCCATAAGCAATCCGGCCGAAGGGAAAGGGTGAACGCATAGAGCCGTGTAGCGCAACCGGTTACGTGAATGATCGACCTGCACGTCCACATCCTTCCCGGTCTCGATGACGGCGCAAAGGACCTCGATGAGTCCCTTGAGATGTGCCGGGTGGCGGTTCGGGATGGGATCACGACCATAGTGGCGACGCCGCACACCGGCGACGGAAATTATGACAACAGCCGGGATCGTGTTCTTGCGGCTGTGGGTGAGTTGACCGATTATCTGCCAAGCCAGGGGATTCGACTCACGATACTGCCTGGGGCCGATATTCACGTGCACGAACGGCTCGATGTGCTTATCAACAACCGGGAGACCCTGACGGTCAACGACACGATGCGGTACGTCATGGTCGAATTCCCGAGACATGTTATTCCTCCGAACCACATAGAGTGGATGTTTCGTCTGACCCTCGCCGGTTTCACACCCATCCTGACCCATCCCGAGAGGAATACTGCCATCCACCAAAAGACGGAGTTCGTGCGGGAATGGGTCGAGAAAGGGGGTCTCGTCCAGTTGACGGCAATGAGCCTGACTGGTGAATTCGATCAGGAAGCAAAGAAATGTTCTGAAGAACTCCTGAAACATAACCTTGTACACGTCATTGCGTCAGATGCCCATTCCGCCGTCAGGCGCCCGCCGGTCCTATCCAAAGCAGTAGAGTGCGCCGCGTCTTTAGTTGGACCCGACTATGCCCGTAAATTGGTTGAAGACTATCCCGCAGCCATCATCGCCGGCAAAACGTTCGACATCCCGGAACCGATCCCCCAAAAACGCAGCTTCTTTTTCAACGTTTTTCACCGCAGCTAATGTTCAAGGTTCAAGGCCGGCTTGAAAGGGAGCGGCCATGAAGATCGAGAAGTTCGAGGATATGGAACGTTAAACAAATCATGTCTTCCCGCATAATCCTCATAGGTCTTATCGTTCTCATAGTTTGCGCGCCGATTGCGGTCGGTTCCGTCTACATTGTCGCCTACTCGGCCATGGAGATTCCTGGTCTTCTCACTCCTGCTCCTCCACGCCTGGGCGACCGACTTCTCCCGCCTCGACGGCCGACGCTCTTCACTCTCCGGTCTGCGCTCATCACAGCCCTCCCCTGCTTCATGCTCAGCTTCCTTAACCTTAGCCTCGGTGCAGTCGTCTTACGTGCGTCGCACCCTCTGGCTGCTGTCCCCCCTTTTCCTCTTCCTCCTCTTCTCCCTTTTCCAAATGGCGCCATTGCCCTTCTCCTTTCTCGAAAAGCTTTCCGCCAATACCGCCGCCCTGTATGCACGATTGGGTTTCCCCCCGGCTCTGAGCTTGCTGCTCCAACCTGGCGCCCCCTTACTTTGAGCTTGTCTGCAACCAGCATAGCCATCCTCAAATGGTTGGCCTATGCTTCCGTTTTTTTTCTTGCAGCCACCTTCGTTCCCCGGAATGCCGGCGGGACCAATTGGGTCAGGGCTTTGTTTATGGCCGTTTTCATCATCGGTTTTGCCGAGGCAGTTTACGGTCTCTACAACTATCTTAATCAATCACCGTACCTTTTGTGGTTCACAAAGGAGTACTACAAGGATTCTGTTACCGGCACATATATCAATCGTAACCATTTTGCCGGTCTCATGAACGTGTGCATACTTGTTTCTGCCGGTCTTTTCGTCTCTCACATCAGTCTTCGAACCAAGGCTCGCCCTTTCAGGACAGCCCTCGTCAATATCTTATCTTCCGAGAAATCTCTTTTGATGTATTTCTTGTTCCTGGGACTCATCGTCATGGTGCTCGCGCTCATCTTTTCCATGTCGCGCATGGGTCAGTTCAGCCTGGCCGCGGGCGTCGCTTTTGTCGTGCTTCTCTACAGCATTGGCGCCGTTGCCGGCAAGGCGCGTCGAACTCAATTCCTGCCTCTCGTTCTGTTTGCGGTGCTCAGTGTCGGCTTGCTTTGGGGGCTGTGGAAAGGTCTGGAGCCGGTCGAGGATCGCTGGCAGGCACTTGAAGCCAACTACGAGAATAGAGCTCTTATATGGCAGACTACGCAGAAACTGATCGGCAATTTTCCCCTGACCGGGACGGGTCTCGGTACGTATGAACTTGCCTATCCCCCCTACAAGCCGCAGGAATATGGCTCTCTCATCATGGACCATGCCCACAACGACTACCTGGAACTGCTTTCCGAAGTGGGATTGATCGGCTTCATCCCCTGGCTCGGCTTTTTTGTTCTGTTCGTTGTCTTTTCCATTCATGCGTGGCATAAACGTCGCAACCCTTTTTCAAGATTTGTCGGGCCTTGCACCCTCGCCGCTGCAGTCGCCTTCCTTGTTCACTCTCTGTCGGACTTCAACCTGCAGATCCAGGCCAACGCCATGCTGCTCTTTCTCATCATGGGCCTGACGTGGCGGGTGGTAAACACGTCTTTTGAAACGCGAAGCTCTGAACGTTAACGGGAGCGGGAAACGTGAAACTCCGAAATGCGCTGCACTTTCAATGTTTTTATGCAAGATGTGCGAGAGAAAAAAGAGGACCTGACGTGGAAGTGAGCAGTTTGCCATCCGCGTTCCGCGGTTCGCGTTTCTGCTGGAGCCTGGTTTTTCTACTCCTGTTCTTCGGCGCCAGCGCGTTCGCTGCTGAAACAATGCGCCTTCCCTCCCTGCCCAATCTCCCTTCCGGAGAGACGACGTACGATGCAGGCGGGGCGGCGCCGGACCGAGCGGACGAGGAGATAGACGCTGTAAGCCGGCCAGCAGACGTCCAGGGAGAAGTCAAATCGGACACAGAGGCCGTAAGAGTCAATAAATATAAAATCGATTACACTCAAAAGACGAATAGAATCGGGAGCAAAACTAACGACAAGAATACAGGAATACACGACAAGAACAAGGAAGACAAAAGAGAGGAATTCGAAAACGGTGAGCAAACTCCCGCGCAGCCCACGACGAACCCACCGTCGGTTAAGCGTAGATTGGGACTTGATTATCAGGCGCCTCAGCTTGACCAAATCGGATTCGATTTTCTCGGTAAACGGAAGGAAAGCAGGCGCAATGAGGAGATGGTTCCTCAATTCTGATTTCTAAATGTTCTAAAGTCAACGTGACTGAAGTTTGCCGTCGCTTCAATAAATGCTAGATGCGAGATCTAAGTGATATCTACCCTCTTCAAGATTTTCCTCACCTTCTTGTTGTTGTCCCTGATCTATCTTTCCGGCGTCAGGCTGTTCAGTCAGTTTATTATTCCTACCGATTTCAGTTCTCTCTGGGCAACCCCGTCTCCCGCCACGTACTATAGGCCGGAAGTCCTGCCTTCTGTACTTAAACGGTTATCGCTGCTCGACCCTTTATTCTTTGACTATAAAATTCTTCTCGCTCGATCTCTGATGGTTACAAATTCCTACACTACCGATAAGGCGATCCGAAGGGCCATAAGTGTCGCTGCCGTTGACCCCGAAGGGTGGGTTTTATCCGGCATGTTCCAAGGAAAACAAGGCCGGATTGAAAGTGGCGCCACAGCCTTTGAAAAGGCAATTTCCTTGAACCCCGGCCGGCCCGCAACCTATCTTCAGCGAGGTTTTTACCTGTTCGACGCCCTTCCTTCGATCCCGGCTGACCTGAGACCCCTTTACAGAAACCTCGCGGACTTGAGCCTCAACCTCAGCCTGAACCTTGACCCCTCTCTCATACTAGCCCACGACTCTGTTTAGCCATGGCCGAAATAGCCGCCGAAAAGGGAGACAGAAGCAAAGCAATCTCTTACCTCAAACGGGTTGCGCTCGAGCCTCCTGTGGATTGGCCTCTTGCCATTAAAAAACTGGCTCTATGCTTTTCATTAGGCGAAGGCGTCGAGGCGATCTCCTCATGGAAAAAGCTGTTTCGTCCAACAGAGTTATCTGCACCAGGACTGAAGAATCTCGAATCCGAGATCAGGAAGTACACAGTACCGGAATTTGCCTATCTTCTGGCGCAGGTACATATCGCCCAGGGCAAATATGACCGGGCCCTCGAGGAACTTAAGGGCCTGGTTTCAACAAAGAAGGAGACGGCAGAATATACGATAGCGTTAGCGTCGGTATATGAGCGGTTGTCCAACTACCGTGAGGCTTCCCGGCTCTATGAGGACGCCCTCCGCTTATCTCCTGCCAACCAGGAGGTGAAAAGGAAGGTCCTTGAGTATTACAGCGGTAGACAAACACAATAAAGATGAAAACTACTTGTTACGCGCCAGGTCGGTTAAGTTTTAATAGACAACCAAGAACATCATGGACGCAATAAACCAGGAGGGGCCTGACATGCACTATTTCATCACGGGCGGAGCGGGGTTCATCGGGAGCACGATGGCTGATCGCCTTCTTTCAGAGGCCGGGGCGCAGGTCACTGTGTTCGATAATTTCTCCTCCGGAAGCGAGGAGTTCATAAGTCATAACTATTCCAACCCCAGATTCCGGCTCATCAGAGGCGATCTGCTCGATTTGGAGTACCTCGGCGAAGCTGTCAAGGGTACTGACTGCGTATTTCACTTTGCATCCAACCCCGACATCGCCCGCAGTCTCACCGAGCCTGACCTGGACCTCAAACAAGGCGTCATCGCCACGTTCAATGTCCTTGAAGCCATGCGAAAAAATGGCGCGCGGGCAATCGTCTATTCATCCGGCAGCGGTATATATGGAGATGTGGGCTACACAGAAACGCCGGAACATTTCGGTCCGCTCGTTCCAACTTCTATGTATGGCGCAAGCAAGCTCGCCTGCGAGGGAATGATCAGCGCCTACTGCAACCTCTACGGCTTCCGGGCGTGGATCCTTCGCTTCGCCAATGTGGTGGGCGAAAGACAGACTCACGGCGTCGGCTATGACTTCATCAGGAGGCTCCGCAAAGATCCTGCGGAACTGTTGGTCCTGGGGAACGGGACCCAGAGTAAATCGTATATCCACGTCGCCGATGTTGTAAATGCAATGCTTTTCGCCCTGCGCAACTCTAACGGGATGGTGAATATCTTCAACGTTGCCACTGGTGATTATATCGATGTCAATGCCATCGCACACATCGTGATCGATGAGATGGGGCTGGACAACGTCAAAATTATGTATACCGGCGGCGACCGCGGGTGGAAGGGCGACATCCCCATCGTGCGGTTCAATCTGGAAAAGGTCCATACCCTTGGTTGGAAGGCGAAATATAATTCAGAGGGCGCAATCCGCCTGTCCGTGAAGGAGATGCTGGCACTATGCAGGTAGTGATCCTGGCCGGCGGGCTTGCCACAAGGCTGCGTCCGATTACGCTCACCATGCCCAAGTCGATGGTTCCCGTAAACGGCAGACCTTTCCTGGCGTATCAGCTTGATGTCCTCCGGCAGGCAGGCATAAAGGACATTGTCCTCTGTATAGGGCACCTCGGGGAGGATATCATCCACCATTTCGGGGACGGCCATGATTACGGAGTCCATCTTCGGTACAGCAGCGAAGACGAAATGCTTCTCGGCACCGGAGGCGCTTTGAAAAAGGCGGCGCCGCTTCTGGACGAGCATTTTTTTGTCATGTACGGCGACTCCTATCTCAGGTTTGACTATGCTGGCATGTGCAGAGCATTTCTCGACGCCGGGTGCATGGCCATGATGGCTGTCTACAAGAACGAGAACACTCTCGACAGGAGCAACGTCGTGCTGGGGCAGGGACGCGTGGCGGTGTTCGACAAGCATCAGACGCACCCGAAAATGGATCATATCGATTACGGCATCACGGTCCTCAACAGAGGTCTCCTGGAGAATATCCCGGCAGGCGAGGTTTTTGACCTTGCCGAGCTGTTTCGGCGGCTGGCGCAAGAAGGGTTGCTGTTCGCCTACGAAGTACACGAACGGTTTTACGAAATAGGCTCGCTTTACGGCCTGGAAGACTTTAAAAGCTTTCTCGAAAAAGGAGAACACTAATGATTATTACCCGCACTCCTTTCAGGATTCCGCTCGGCGGAGGCGGCACTGATTTGCTTTCCTATTACCAAAAATTCGGAGGATTTCTTGTCACCGCGGCCATCAACAAGTACGTGTACATTTCGGTAAACAAGCGGTTCGAAGACAGCATACGCGTGAGTTATTCCCAGACGGAAATTGCCGACCGCGTGGAGGATATTCAGCATCCCATAGTACGCGAGGCTATGAAGATGGTAGGCATAGACCACGGCATCGAGATCACCTCCATTGCAGACCTTCCAGCGAAGACGGGGCTGGGCAGTTCGAGCAGTTTCAGCGTCGGCCTTCTCAACGCGCTCCATGCTTACAAGCGCGAATTCAGATCGCCTGAGGAACTCGCAGAGGAGGCGTGTCGCCTGGAGATCGATATCCTCGGTGAACCTATCGGCAAGCAGGACCAGTACATAGCGGCCCTTGGCGGAGTTACAAGCCTGGATATCGATACGAATGGAAAAGTTGCGGCTAACCCGCACCTGCTCTCCGATGACGCCCTGGACCAACTCGAGAGCAATGTCCTCCTTTTCTACACAGGTATCCAACGAAGCGCTTCGGAGGTCCTGAAGGACCAGAACAAGGGCGCCAACGACAACGACGAGAAGGTCGTGGAGTCCCTCCATCAGATAAGAGCAATCGGCCGGCAGATAGAGGATGCGCTCAAGAAGGGACATCTACAGAGGTTCGGCGCCCTTCTCGACGTTCACTGGCAGGCAAAGAAAAAGATGTCGGATAAGATATCCAAGACGCAGATCGATGCCTTCTACGACACGGCCCTGGAAAACGGCGCCTTGGGCGGCAAGGTGATGGGGGCGGGCGGTGGAGGCTTCTTCATGTTTTACTGTGACAATGGCAAGTCGGCGTTTCGTAAGGCATTATGCGGCATGGGACTCAAAGAGATGCGCTTCAGAATCGACCAGGAAGGATCAAAAGTCCTGCTGAATATGTGATGAAGATCGGGATACTAGGCGGCGGTCTTACGGGCCTTGCCATAGCCGCAAACTTAAAGAACCATGACTTCGAAGTCCTGGAAAAAGAGAATGAATGCGGCGGCCTGTGCCGGAGCTTCAGCGAGGATGGTTTTACCTTCGACTATGGCGGCGCCCATATTATCTTCTCACGCAACGAAGCTCCGGTGAACTTCATGCTCTCCGTGCTCGGCGACAACCATGTGAGGGGAAGACGAAACAACAAGATCTACTTCAAGGGGCGTTATGTCAAGTATCCCTTTGAAAACGGGCTTGCCGGTCTCCCGAAACAGGATATTTTTGAATGCCTTTATCATTATATCGTTAACGACTTTCCTCGGCCAAGGATCAGCTTCAAAGAATGGATCTACCACACCTTTGGCAAGGGCATTGCGGAGAAGTACCTCATTCCTTATAATGAAAAAATTTGGAACTACCCCTCAGACAGGATGAGTTTTCACTGGGTGGACGGGCGGGTGCCCAAGCCGCCCATGGAAGATGTTATCAAATCCGCGATTGGCATCGAGACGGAGGGTTACACCCACCAGCTCCATTTCTATTACCCGAAGGAAGGGGGCATACAATCCCTGATCCGGGGTCTGGAGCAGCGGATACCCGGTGAAAGGATTGCCCGGAACTTTGCAGTTGACAGGGTTGAGAAGATAAATGATAAGTGGCTCGTAGGAGGGGCCGCCGGTATAAGAGAGTTCGATCGGCTCATCTGCACAATCCCCATCTTCCATCTCGTTCGCTGTCTCGATACCATACCCGGGCAAGTGGCCCAGGCCGTTGCCGGGTTGCGTTACAATTCGCTTCTTGCCGTGATGGTGGGCCTCGATTCGGACCGGCTGCCTGATTATACGGCCGTCTACTCTCCTGACCGGACTTTTCTGCCGAACCGCATCGCCTTTCCCGGCAATTTCAGCTCTCGCAACGTACCCGCGGGCAAATCCTCTCTTGTCGCGGAAATCACGGCAAACAGAGGGGACGGGGTCTGGGAAGATTCTGACGAGGAACTGGCGGACCATGTGATTTCGGGTCTTGCCGAAATGAATCTCATCGACCCGGCGCACGTATGCTTCACCAAGGTGATGAGGTCTCCCTACGCATACGTGGTGTACGATCTCGACTATCTTAGCAACATATCTGCTGTGCGCAGGTATGCGGACGAACTGGGAATCACGCTCTGCGGCCGATTTGCGGAATTCGAATACCTCAACATGGACGGATGCGTGGAGCGCGGTTTATCTCTTGCTTCCAGGTTGGACTCGATGGCCGGGTGACTCAGAATGACCGATAATCCTCTAAGAATCCTGATGCTCGTTGCATGGGAGGTCGAGAAAACCGATCACGACGACCTCTCAAAGCTCTCGGCGGATATTTTTGTCAAAAAGGAAGGTTATTGGTTTCTGAAGTACTGGCCGAGAATACAGGACGACATCGACGTGGAAGGGCTGTCAAGGTCGAAACTGCTCCGACTCCTGGAGAGCCGATGTCTGAAGTTTTACCTGTTCCACGCCCTGTACTACCTGCCGAGGGTCCGGCGCCATGACATCGTCATGTGTTTTCATTCACAGATCGGTGTTCCCCTTGCGTTCCTCATGGCCCTCTTCCGTATTCGGAAACCATTGATCCTCTTCGACGTGGAAGGCATCGGACGGAAAACACACTGGTCGTACAGGCGGCTACTGAATAGGATCCTCCGGCACGTGACGCTGCTTTACTATTTCTCGTCGGACCAGCTTAGCGCTTACGAAACCAATTACCCGGAGATTTTACCGCGGGCGAAGTTCCTGCCGCTGGGCATCGATCCGCGTCGTTTCAAGGCCCAACCGGAGGGACAGCCTCCTGAGGACTTCATTGTGGCCGTCGGCTATCAGAACAAACGGTTCAGAGATTGGAAGACGCTGCTGCAAGCTTACGGGATGGTCAACACCAGGATTCCTTTGGTGATAGTGGGGAAAAACGGGCTCACCCGTGAGGACACCGAAGATATGCCGGTCCCGGACGGCGTGAGATTTACCGGAAGAGTGAACTTTACCCGGCTCAACGAAATAGTTAGTAAGTCTCGTTTTATGATCCTGCCGCTGCCCGAGCGTCACCACTCCTACGGCGCGATCACGCTCCTTGGCGCCCAAGCCCTCGGGAAAGCGGTTATTACGGCAAAAGTGTCAGGGGTCCTGGATTATATTGACGACGGTCGGACCGGTATGTTCTATGATCCGGGCAACTGCGAGGACCTTACTGAAAAAATCGGATTTTTTCTCCGCAGTCCCGATATGGCAAATCGCATCGGAAAAGAGGCGGCGTCATCTCTCCGGGAAAAGCATACGGAATTTGGGATGGGTGTGAACTTTTCTGAATCGGCCCTCACGTATTTTTCAAAAGGGTTTTCCTCGCGCTCCGAGCTGTTGCCCTTTCTTCCCCGCAAACATCAGGAGGAAAGAGTTGTGCTGATTGGTTACAACTATTTCCCGATGCGGAGCACGGGAGACAAGAACTTCTGGTATGAGCTAATCAAGGAGGTGACTGACAGAGGCACGCGCGTGATCGTCATCTCGGTAACGATGAACCCGGACCACGTCGACGTCGTCAATGAAAACCTCGCCATAGTATATGTTAAACGTCCCTTTCATCGCGTACGGAGGTTCACTTTCGACAGTACGTATCACTTTCATCGACACGGACTCTTGTGGGATGCCATCGAGAAAGTTGCCATAATTTTCAGAATTTCACAGGAGGTAAAACGCATCAGGCGAGGGTACAAGATAGGTTGGGTGCACTTCATGGATGATTTCGGTCCTCCCGTCCGGATCTTGAAACGGAAGCTCAGTCGGGTTACGATGGGCGCCACGCTGTTCACTTACAACGTGCACGGGGTAGGCGATCGGATTTACCGCGCCTATAAGTCCTTTTCCTTCGGCTCATATGACACCGTGGTAATCACGTCCAAGAGCTTCCTGAAACGAATAAAGCCAAACGCCGAAAAAGTCAACACCATGCACATTCCCTGGGGCGTCATGCCTTTTTCAACAGAGACTTCGGATGCAGATGGAGCTTATGACTGGAGCGACCACACTTCCGGGGTACGGGATAGCCTGGTTCTGGTCTGGTCAGGCTTTCTCCAGCAGATCAAAGAGCGCGAGTTTCTTCGCTCTGTCCGCTTTGCTCATGCCATGGTCTCTAGGCGACCCGATCTCCGGTTCGTCTTCTGCCTGAAGCCCGAGAACTTTTCTGATGATTATCTGCGCCTGGCAGACGAGCGCATCCGCATATGCTGCACCGATCATGATGAATTTTGCCGGATTTTGAGCCGGGCTGATTTCTTTTTCTCCCCCTTATGGGGTAAAAAATGCGTTGGCGGTCCGCCCCTTACCTGGATCGAAAGCATGGCCGCGGGAATTCCTGTGATCACGACGAACGAGGAAGGGGTCGACGAGATTATTGCCCACGGCGAAAACGGTTTGCTCTTCACCGATGAAGCAGAACTGGACAAAGCCCTTGACCTCGCATCAAGCAATGGGTTCCGCGGCCACCTTTCTGAAAACGCCCGGCGTACTACGAAAGAACGATTCGCTGTTCCTACGATTGCCCAAAGCTATATGAAATTGTGGGAAAGCCAAAAGTGAAAATCTCGCTCTTAGACGTGCTCTGTTGCCCAGGGTGTCACGGTTTCCCACTCCACCTCGAAACCGCGTCCATTGACGATGAGGGAGGCGTGATGGAGGGTCGTCTCTCCTGTCCAAGGTGTCGCGAGAGCTACGCTATCGTCGAGGGCATCCCCGATATGAGGCCGCCAAAAAACAAGGAGGCTCTAGCTTTCAGCGGGACCGATCCGAAGAGTGCCTATCAGTCAGAGGCCGTAGCCCAATCTTATAACCTGCAAAGATTTTCAGGTCTCAAAGGCAGAATGACAGATTACCTTGAAAAGAAAGCATTCCGGAAGGCGCTTGCACATTGCCCGAAGGAAGGACTGTTTCTTGACGTTCCATGCGGTACCGGGAGGTTCACGCGGGTGCTGGCTCGAGAAGGCTATAACGTGATTGGGGCGGACATATCCCTCGCGATGCTGCGGCAGGCACACCTCGGAAGCACTGACATGGGTTATGTCGGGTTCATCTGCTGCGACGCAGAGCACCTACCGTTCAAAGATAACGCTCTCAGCAATCTCTCCAGTATGCGCTTTCTTAACCATCTCAACCAGTCTACGAGGCTAAATGTTCTTAGGGAATTCAACAGGGTGATCGCCCATTTTATTTTGGCTGGGTATTTCAACAGGTGTACCTTTCAAGGCGTCAGGCGATATATTCAGGGTTTTTCGAAGAAACAATTTGATAATTGCTTGCATATGCAACCAAAATCAGAGACTATGTCTCTAAACCTGCATTTGGATAGAAACTGGTCAATATTGCCGATTTTTTCTGGAACTAACGTCGTGCTTATTTCCTGTCACAAAATGGAAAAGAGATTGCCAATATGGGGCCGATTACCCATAAGAAAGATGTGCTCAGTAACTTCCGTTCTCAAGGATGGCAAAATACGTAAAGCATTATCGGAACCTCATAAGGTTCTTCCTTACATGATCAAATTGCTGAACCGGTTTCATGTTGCACGCAGAAGAGTTTATGGGTTTGATCATTATCTGAGTGCATTAAAAATCAACCTAAAACCCGAAGGGAGACTTGTTGGTGAACAAAAGCGGGTTGCCTTTTATAAAAGTAGCGTCAATTCTCAGCTTGCGGAGATGATATGGAATTTAACCCCTGGTTATGAAAAGATTTTACAAGCAGGATTCTCCGGATTAAAAAAAGAGGCGCTCAATAGACTCAAGGAGTCAAGGAACTCCGGGAAAAATTCTGTATTTTTACGCCTTATGGCAAGAAGTTGCGATACTGCAATCATGTTTGCAAATCGACACGTGAAAGAAGCAGAAGCCCATTTGGTCGAATATAAAGCGACAGACGAGAAAACCTATTATAAGAAAGTGGCAGAACTTTGCGGTCGAGTCCCGGCATATCCCGCGAGAACATTTCTTGAGGCTCTGCAGGCGCTCTATTTTACTCAGATGTTACTTTGGGGATACGGAGAACGTTACCTTGGTTTGGGTCGTCTAGATCAATATCTCTATCCTTATTATAAAAAAGACCTCCTTGAAGGGAGAATTGGCATAAGAGACGCCGAAGAATTGCTGACAGAGTTTTGGGAGCGAATCAACGATGAAATTCACCACCGAAGCAATAACATACTTGGAGATTCTGGTCAGTCCTTGATTCTGGGTGGAGTCACCCGGGATGGAAGAGACGGTACGAACGATTTGTCGTATCTCTGTCTGGATGTAACAATGAAGGTGGGCAAATCTAATCCTAATGTTCTGGTGCGTGTGCACAGTGGTAGCCCCGATGGATTCCTCAAAAAGGCCTGCGAATTGGCTCGCACGGGAATGGGGTTTCCAACCTTTGTTAATGATGACGTCGTAATTCCGGCCCTTCTAAGCGTTGGTTATTCATTATCGGATGCCCGAGATTACTCTGTAGGAGGATGTTGGGAACCATTAATACCGGGCCGCTCATTCGACCGACCAAATTCAGGAAAGGTTATATTCTTAAAGTGCTTAGAAGCAGCGATAAATAACGGTAAAAGCCTGATAGACAGCACCACGATAGGACTGCCGAAAGGTTTTCTCTCTGATTCGTCCACATTTCAAATGCTAATGGAGAATCTAAAGGCGCAGATTCAACATTCTATCGAAATGGTCGTGAAGTCGGCTAACAAACGTCGTTTTGTTCCATCGCCAATATTGTCCCTCCTTATTGATGATTGTTTAGAAAAAGGCATTGATGTCTCGGAAGGGGGTGCTCGTTACAATAATGCTGGTATTCTGGGGGCGTCGTTCGCAGATACTGTGGACTCACTTGCAGCGATAAAGAAGCTAGTTTTTGAGGATAGAATCATTTCGGCCCATGAACTTCACGAAGCCTTGAAAAATGATTTTAAGGGGGAGGAGAATTTAAGGCAAGTTCTATTAAACAAAGCCCCGAAATTCGGCAACGACGATGATTACGTTGACATGATTGGCAAAGAACTTGCTGAATTCTTTTTCAACCAAGTGATCGGCCACAAGACACAACTGGGAGGTCTCTTCAAGCCTAGTCTAGGAAGCGAGAATGGATACGTGGAAACTAGTGGCCATATAGGAGCCTCTGCAAATGGGCGCCACTCCAAAGATGTATATGGAAGTAATTTCTCATCGGCCCTTGGCATGGATAAGCTCGGTCCCACTGCATTGGTAAAGTCGTGTACTAAAATTGATTTACTTAGAGCCTCAAATGGGGCGGTGACCGATATTAAGTTCCATCCTATCACTATCGCTGGCGATGACGGCCTAAATGGCCTTGTTGCATTTGTTAAGGGAGTCGTGGAACTCGGAGGGAGCGAGCTACAGCTTAATGTTGTGAGCCGAGATACGCTTATTGACGCACAGGTACATCCAGAGAAATATCAAAACCTGATCGTTCGCGTCTGGGGTTTTAGCGCACATTTTGTATCACTTCCAAAAGAATATCAAGATCATATCATCGCGAGGACGGAACATTGACTGAACATCCTCCCTTAGTATCAGTCATAATCGTGAATTGGAATGGTCTGTCCTTTTTAAATACCTGTCTGGATTCACTACTGGGTCAGGATTACGCGCACATAGAGATTATTGTCGCGGATTGCGCAAGCTCCGACAACAGCGTGAGTTATGTTTGTGAAACCTATCCGCAAGTTAAAGTAATTGAGGAAAAAACCGACAAAGGCCCACCGCACGCATTGAACAAGGCGGCCAAGCAAGCGGCGGGTAGTTATCTATTACTCCTGAATAATGACACTATCTTGCCACCAGACCTGATTTCACAAATGGTGACAGAGTTGATTCGGGATGAAAATGTTGTTTTGACTCCGGTTCAATTGAATTTCAAGCACGAATACGTCAGTGCCGGTTATGACGAGAGATGGTTTGGTCGTCATCTCTACCGGCTTCTTGGCTCTGCCAAGTATTTTCCTATGCGCTTTTTTTATAAGCTTTTAAGGATCCAGGATGATAGGCCGTTTTTCCCATGCACCGGTTGTTGTATGGTAACGAAAGGTCTTTTCTTGGACAATCCTCTAAATGAGAATTTGTTTCTCTATGAGGATACGGAATGGGGATGGCGACTAAATTTAAGGAAAATATGGACTAAGGTTGCTATGGACGCGCATTTTCTTCACAAAGACGGTGGGACCATTTGTTTTAATTCGCCCAGACACGTATTTATTCACGGCCGGGTGGCCATCGCCACATGCTACATTTGCTTCAAATGGTATACATTCTTGTTGACCTTGCCCCTTCTACTTTACGATTACGTCAGGAATGCAGGGCGCCTTCGCAAGGATCCAAGGTTGTTGGTTTCTTATGCAAAAGGTTTTCTGGAATTTTTCAAACGGCTGAAAACACACACTTACGACCACAAGAATGCTCAAAAAGGAAGGACCCTAACTGATTGGCAGATTTTAAAAATGGCAATTGGCAGCGTCGCATTTAACGAGAAAATTAAGAGGGAATGGGCTCATAAAACCGAACACTCAAGCGGGTTATGAAATAGCTGTACTCCGAAGTGGATACAGTAACATGGCAACCACCAAAGGAATCATATTTGACATACAACGGTTTTCACTGAGGGACAGGCCGGGAATTAGAACGACGGTCTTCCTTTGTGACCATGGAATCAAAGCCCGAGCTTTAGGTTATTGATGTTTCTTACAGAATCAGATGAAAACCTTGAATACCGATAAAATTGAAGTAATTACCCGTATCCTTAAAAATACAATGTGGGTATCTCTGGGAAGTGTGTTCTCATTGGTATTTTCTGTGATAAGCATGATAGTTGTCGCACGCTACCTCGGTGATGCAAGATTTGGCAAATTTGCCTTTGCCATTTCCTATAATGCAATTTTTGCCGTTCTGAGCAACCTAAATCTGGGAACGTTGGCGGCCCGCGACGTGGCCCGTAACCGAACACTGGCCAACACTTACCTAACCAATGTCTTGTGGTTACGCGGCATACTCGGGGCCATTATTTTTGCGCTGTCATGCCTTTTAGTAAATTCATTGGGCAGGCCGCATGAAGTAATATTAATTACCTACGTTTTAGCAATAAGCATGTTTCTCAACACACTTAGCACGGGTTTACGATGGTGGTTTCAAGCGTTTCAAAGATTAGAATATGAGGGCGCCTTAACTACTATAGGCAGTGGTGCAATGCTGGCAGGAAATTTAATCGCTGTCTTTCTTGGGGCCAAGTTGCTCACTTTCGCGTGGGTAGCTGTGTTTAGTGAGGGTCTTATGTTGGCGGCAGCCTTGCTTCTCACTTACAGGACCTTCTCGCGTCTTACATGGAAGTTGGATCCCACTTTCCTCACGAACCTGTTCAAAAGAAATATACCTTTTGCCTTAATTGCAATTTTTTCTGCCTTATACCTCAATATCGACCGCATAATGCTTTCAATGCTGAAAGGCGATGCAATAACTGGCTCGTACACTGCAGCAGTCAGGCTCGTCTCAACTCTCAAATTTTTACCTATAGCATATTCCGCTTCGATTTTCCCTGTACTCTCAGGGTTTTTCGGATCAAATCGTCGAGCATTTGAAAGAGTTATGGAAAAAACGTTTCAATTGATGTTAGTGATTTGCCTTCCCCTTGCTCTTGGAACCACTATCATATCTGAGAAGATTGTATCCCTTTGTCTCGGCCCACAGTTCACACACGCGGCACCAGCCTTACAAGTATTAATTTGGGCCACGGTTTGCATGTTCATGAGTCTTTCCCTTGGACAGGCATTGCTCAGTACGGGATACCAAACCTTTAATGCCGCTATAATCGGGACCGGGCTATGTATAAATATCGTTGCAAACTTCTTGTTAATACCGAGATTAGCGCACATTGGCGCTAGCATTAGCATTCTCCTAACAGAGCTATTTATACTGGTCGTCACGATCGGTTGGGCCTATAGAACATCCATTTTTCGAATCCCGCGTCTATTTGTCAGTAAGGTTGTGCTGGCAACGTCCATAATGGGAATATTTACATACTTTGCTAAGACATTGAATTTGGTAATTGTTGTCCCATGTTCGATAGCGGTTTACTTTGTTGCTTTGGGGTTTGCAGCGGTAATGTCCGCGGAGGATAAGGCCCTAATTAATAACCTATTTCATCGAAAGTTGACGTACCCGTTTTCCGAATGAGTTTCCGTCATGCCACGCCTTTCTGAGAAAATGTCTCCTAATATCTCAATTATAATTCCTAACTGGAACGGCAAACATTTGCTTGAGCCCTGTCTCGATTCTATCCTCGCTCAAAGTTTCAAGGATTACGAGACTATTGTGGTCGATTGCGTCAGCATGGATGGCAGCATAGAACTTGTAGAGGCCAAATATCCGTCTGTAAAGTTGGTGAAGATAAAGGAAGATAAGGGTCCGGCCAATGCTATTAATGTAGGTTGCTCGATTAGCCGAGGAAAGTACGTTGTGATCTTAAATAATGATGTGATGTTGGAGAGAACTCTCCTCGAGATTCTCGTTAATAACGCAGGCGCGCATAAAGCTTTTGTAATCAATCCAATTGAACTCGATTGGAGCGGTAAATTTCATTCCATCGGTTGTTATGAGAACTGGATTTCCTGGTTTCTGCATATGCTCGTCGGATTGAAGGGTGACACATATTTCTATCCAAGTACGGCTTGTTGTATGACAACCAGAGAACTACTGCAATCTAACCCTTTGAACGAAGATATATTTATGTACGAAGATACAGAGTGGGGATGGAGATTACAATTACTTGACATTCCGATGCTGTGGACAGACAGGACTTATTTCTTTCATAAAGGCTCAGGATCGGTTGATAATCCCTTTTCTGCGAAGAAAGCGTTTTACGTTGGTCTTTCAACCCTATCAACCTATTTCATCTGTCTCAGATGGCCTACGATGCTGCTGCTTAGCCCACTTTTCCTTCTCAACTATCTACGGCACGTTGTGCGATTGGTTAGGAGGAGAAAATTTGACAGCCTGATAAGCTACCATAAAGGCTTTGCTGCTTTCTTCCATAAGATCCCGGCATTTTCAAAGAGACGGTCAAGGGTTCAGAAAACGCGTAGAATCGGCGATTTACAAATCCTGATACGGGCTATCAGCAGTGTCGGATTTGCCAAAAGCATGCGCCAGCCCCCACTGTCAAGACAATTATGAGGCGTGCTTAAGGTGGACTCCCTCCTCTGCTTGCAGTGTTGGTTCTGGAGCATCAGCCGCTCCATGGTAAACCTCGCTAGGGGTCCTGTAGCCAAGGGCCGAGTGCGGCCTCTCCTCGTTGTAGCGCCTGAAGAAGTCTTTTAAACCTCGTATTGCTTGCCCTACGTTCGCATAGTCTTTGAGATAGACCTCCTCCCATTTGACGGTCCGCCAGAGCCGCTCGATGAAGATGTTGTCGAAGACCCGGCCTTTGCCGTCCATGCTGATGGCAACATTGTTGTGTTTCAAAACATTGGTAAAATCCTTGCTCGTAAACTGCGATCCCTGGTCGGTGTTGAAGATCTCCGGGACGCCGACGGCAAGCGCTTCTTCGAGGGCCTCCACGCGGAAGGCGGCGTCGAGGGTGAGGGAGACCTTCCAGGAGAGCACGCACCGGCTGTACCAGTCCATGACCGCCGTAAGATAGATGAAGCCCTTCCTCATGGGGATGTAGGTTATATCAGAGCAGAACACCTGGTTGGGCCTCGCAATGTCCAAGCCCTTTAAAAGATAAGGGTAGACCGTATGCTCCTTGTTAGGCCGGCTCAGCTTCTTCTTCGGGACGACGCCTTGGAGGCCCATTCTCCGCATGAGACGACCGATGCGCTTCCTGTTGACCTTGAAGCCTTGTCGCCTGAGCCATTTCGTTATCCTGGGGACGCCCCAGGATGGGTTGTCTGTGTACTGCCGGTCGATGAGCTTCATAAGCTGGAGATTGAAGTCGGAGACCGGAGCCGGTCGATAGTAAAAGCTCGACCGGGAAAGCGTGAGCAACTCGCACTGCCGGATAATGGGGATGATTTTGTTGTTCACGTCGACGAGCCCCCTTTTCTCCTGGCGTGAAGAATCCCCGACTTTTTTTTCAAGCAGTCCACCTCCACCTTGAGCTGGCCGATCTGCTTCAGGAGCTCGTCTCTTTCCTCTTCCTGGGCTTTCTCGTCTTTTGCCTGCTTTGAAGAAAAAAGAGCGGGGAGGTTCTCCAGGGCCTGTTTTCTCCACTGGGCGATCTGGTTGGGGTGAACATGATACTCGCTTGCCAGTTCGGCGATGGTCTTCTCGTTCTTCAGGGAGTCGAGCACTACCTTCGCCTTGAATGTTCCGTCATACCGCTTCCGATGATCCGTCATTCGTTCCTTTCCTCCTCCTTGAGATATTTCACTCACAGAGAGGAGAGGTTGTCCACCTTAATGGGCTGTCCAGGTTCTGGGGGTAAGTATACTGCTCCTGATATGAGAGTGTAACTATGTTTGTGGGAACTAGGGGTGCACATGACAACCTGACAGCTAAATGGGCGGTAGTTTGCCTGACCTGGTTGGCATTGGTTCTCTGTATTTTTCTGGAGCAGTACCTTGTTCTGTTCTTAATATTGGTTTCGGCTCTGATACTTTTGTTCACGATAAAATACGACGCTGGAATCATTACCACCTTATTCCTTATCCCGTATTCATGGGGATTTGCAACTGTGGGGTTTTTTGATTTGTTCGACCAAAAATTATCCTACCTACTTTTTTACGCCCTTATCTTTGCGTTGGTTGTAAATCTCACTCTCGGCAATATACGGTTTTCCATACGGGACAATCCCCTTTTTAAAGCCATCTTGGTCTTTCTGCTTGTCAATATAGTAGCGGTGTACATCGCTCCTAATAAACTTTGGGGTCTCAAAGAGTATGTAAGGCTGTTATATCTCTTCGGCGTTTTCTACGTAATCTACAATTTTGTCTATTATTCAGGTAATGTCCAGAAAATATCACGCATTTTGCTTTGGTCTACTCTCTCGGTGGCTGGCTTGGGGCTTTTTCAGTATGCGACAGACATTACCTTCTTCGATCCTATACGAATAGACATGTCCGGTTGGGACAATATTCAGGTAACACCTTACTATTTTGACCTTTACCTGTTGTCTGAGGCCGGTGGTTGGATTAAACGCATCGGGGCGGTTTATGTGGGCAGTCCGAACCTGGAAGCGAATTTTCTCATTATAGGGTTCTTCCTTTCTCTCACCGAGATGATATATTCCCAAAAAAGGAGAGGGCTGTACGGTCTGGGTTTCGCAGGCATAGCTGTGGCCATTGTTCTGACCAGTTCCAGGGGGGCATGGCTGGGCATCATAGGCAGTATGATTGTACTATTATCGCTAACGCTGAGGCAGAGTAAGGCAAAAGGATTGCCTAGCCTTATGCCTGATAACGATCGTCGTTGGCCCACTCGCCTTTTTTATTGCGGAGCGTCTACAAGGCTTTACTACAGAGACGTCTGTCCTATCGCATACTGCTCTGCTGCAAACCGCCTGGGGTTCAATACAGGAGAGCCCAATTTTGGGACACGGACTCGGAACGCTCAAATTAGGCGACATAATGGTTGAATATGCACAACAATATGCAGATACACCGGAAATAATGCTCGGTCTGGCGGGGCAAAAGAATACAGCGTTGCATAATCATTACCTGCAAACATGGGCTGAGACAGGGCTGTTGGGTCTGTTATCGCTATGCACTATACTGGTGATCTATGTCAAACGGGTATGGGTTTATCTAATGGGGGCAGACTTTGCCGACCCGGAGAAACGAATATGCATTGGTTTTTTCCTAAGCAGTGTAGCGATGATGATCCAGAATCTCACAATTGACCATTTTGCTATCGAAATATGGGTAGTGTTTGCAATAGCCCTCGCCATTGCAGCTCGGAATACCGATAGAATTAGGCAAAGAAATGCATAACATTTTGATGGGTCACAAGTTCTACGGTAGGCCTGGAGGGCCTGAGAACCTGATATATCAGGTTGAGGAGAGGCTAACCGAAAACGGGCACAAATAT
>CAVTDX010000046.1:0-22000 GCA_963733345.1 uncultured delta proteobacterium | reverse complement strand
GAAAGTATTGCCTACCGTTGTCCCGCAAGGTTCGGACACCGCCACCTTTGATAATGTTTTGGAAATGTTAATCCTTTCCGGGCGTTCTCTGCCGCACGTGATGATGATGATGATCCCCGAGGCCTGGAGCAATCATCAGGAAATGGACGCTGCCAAGCGCGCTTTTTATGAATATCATTCCTGTTTAATGGAACCCTGGGACGGACCGGCATCGATCGCTTTTTCCGACGGACGTTATGTGGGGGCACTGCTTGATCGCAATGGGCTTAGGCCTTCGCGCTATCTGGTCACCAGTGATGATATTGTCATCATGGCCTCAGAGGCAGGGGTGTTGCCCACAGCGGAAGAGAAGGTCATCTTCAAGGGCCGCTTGCAGCCGGGGAAAATGTTTTTGGTGGATACCGAGGAAAAACGCATCATTGATGATGAAGAACTGAAGAAATTTTATGCGGGTCGTCAGCCGTATGCACAGTGGCTGAGGGACAACGTCGTCGATTTGCGCCAGTTACCCGAACCTAAGGGTGTCCATGGCCTTGATGAAAAGACCCTGCTGGAGCGTCAACGCGCGTTTGGCTATACGCTTGAAAATCTTAAAGTACTATTAAAGCCCATGGTTTTGGGTGAGGAAGCGACCGGCTCCATGGGCGCCGATACGCCCTTGGCGGTATTGTCCGATAGGCCTAAACCCCTTTATGAGTATTTCAAACAACTTTTTGCCCAGGTGACCAATCCTCCCATTGATGCTATCCGCGAGGAGATCATTATGGGTGAGGACATGATGTTGGGCCCTGAGAGCAATTTGCTGGAAGAATCGCCTCAGCATTGCCACCGTTTATGGATCCAGCGCCCGATGCTGACGAATGAAGAATTAGAGAAAATAGTGCATATTAATCAGGGGGCATTAAAAGCGGTAAGGCTGCCTTGCGTATTTGACAAAGACGCCGGGCCTGTAGGCATCGAGAAGGCCTTTGAGGCGTTGTGTGCCGGTGCCGATGAGGCCATTAGGCAAGGGAGGAGTATTTTGATTCTTTCGGACAGGGACATTGCCGCGAAGAAGGTCCCTATGCCGTCGTTGTTGGCGTGCGCCGGGTTGCACCATCATTTAATCCGTCAAGGGACGCGCACGAAAGTCAGCATAGTTGTTGAAACCGGCGAGGCGCGCGAATTGCATCATTTTGCGGTTTTAATCGGCTATGGGGCCCAAGCGATTAATCCGTATCTGGTTTTTGAGACGATTGAAGCCATGATTAAAGACCGGCTATTCGAGGAACCGATCACTTTCCCAGATGCCCAGAAGAATTTTCTTAAAGCCTGCCATAAGGGGTTATACAAAATTATTTCCAAAATGGGCATTTCCACCATTCAGTCATATTGCGGGGCGCAGATCTTCGAGGCAGTGGGTTTAGGACAGGCATTGATTGATACCTATTTTACCGCAACCCCTTCGCGTATCGGCGGCATTGATATTGCTATCGTGGCCCAGGAAGCGCTTAAGCGTCATGAGGCAGGCTATCCGTCGCTGCCCACACAAGATGCCATGCTGGATGAAGGCGGGGAATATGCTTGGCGCAAGGAAGCAGAATTTCATCAATTAAATCCCACAACGATCGCTTTGTTGCAGTACGCGACGAGTTCGGGCAATTTCAAAGTGTATCAGCAATATGCCAAGGCGGTCAATGAGAATAGCCGGCAGATTGCCAATATCCGCGGTCTTTTAAAATTTAAAGCCGGCCATGCGATCCCCCTTGAGGGGGTGGAGCCGGCCTCGTCTATTGTCAAGCGTTTTGCGACCGGCGCTATGAGCTATGGTTCCATTTCCAAGGAAGCGCATGAGACCTTGGCCATTGCGATGAACCGTTTAGGCGGTTTTTCAAATACCGGTGAAGGCGGGGAGGATGCCGAGCGTTTTAAAAAAGACCCCAACGGTGATTGGCGCAGAAGCCGCATCAAGCAGGTCGCGCAAGGCCGCTTTGGGGTGACCATTGAATATCTGGTCAATGCCGACCAGCTTCAAATTAAAATGGCCCAGGGGGCCAAGCCCGGCGAAGGCGGCCAGCTTCCCGGACATAAAGTGTCCAAGGAAATTGCATGGACTCGGCACACTACGCCGGGCGTCATTTTGATTTCTCCGCCTCCGCACCACGATATTTATTCGATTGAGGACTTGGCTCAGCTCATTCATGATTACGGCTGTCGAGATGAAGGAGTCGCCGTCCGTCGCGTTGCGGAGGAGGAAGGATTCTTCGATAAACAAGGCCTTCGGCCTGCTGAAATCGGGCAGCGTCCAGGCAGTGGTCTCCGCGGGCAATTCAGGGGCCGCCATGGCCTTCGCCATCGTAACGCTGGGCCGGATCCCGGGCGTTGAAAGACCGGCCATTCTCACCATACATCCGAACGTCCTGGGCGCGAGGTCGATTCTTCTCGACGCGGGGGGCACGGTCGACTGCCGGCCGTCGCACCTTGTCCAGTTTGCGATCATGGGCAGCGTCTTCGCAAAATACGCGCTCGGCGTGGAGGCGCCAAGGGTCGGCATTTTGAGCAACGGGGAGGAAGAGACAAAAGGCAACGAGCTGACGCGGGAGACGCACGCGCTCCTGAAGGGCGCCAACCTCAACTACATGGGCTGCATAGAGGGCACGGACCTTTACAACGGCATGGCGGACGTTGTGATCGCCGACGGCTTCGTCGGCAACGTGGTCCTTAAGGTGAGCGAAGGCCTGGCGGAAGCGATCATTGGCATCCTGAAAGAGAAAATCAGCGGGAGCATCCGGGCCAGGATGGGATACCTGCTCCTTTCGGGCGTTTTCAAGGCCCTCTCCCGGATGGTAGACTATTCCGAATATGGAGGCGCCCCTCTGGTCGGAGTCGATGGGGTGTGCATAATCTGCCATGGGAAGTCGAATGCCAGGGCGATCAAGAGCGCGATCGTACAGGCAAAGAACTTTGTCGGAAAGAACGTCAACGAGCGCATAAACGACGCGTTGCGGGACTACGCGTCCATGGAGAAGAGCAAGGAGCGCTAGTATGGATTATTTTCTCACGGAGGATCAACGGGAGATCAAGAAGCTCGCGCGCAGGATCGCAGAGGAAAGGGTGAAGCCCGTGCGAGCCGAGCTGGACGAAACGGAGACATTCCCCCGGGAGATCATGCGAGCCTGCGCGGAAGCGGGTCTTTTTGGCGTGAGCATACCGGAGGCTTATGGAGGCCTAGGCGGCGGCTCGATGGAGAACTGCGTCGCCGTCGAGGAATTGAGCAAGGCTTGCCTGGGCGTATCGGTGAGCTATGCGGCAAGCCTCCTCGGCGCCTATCCGATCCTCCTCGGCGGAAGCGAGGAGCAAAAAGCGAAGTATCTGCCGGAGGTGGCAAGCGGAAGAAAGCTCGCCGCCTTCGGCCTTACCGAGGCCAGCGCGGGCAGCGATGCGGCCGGCATCAGGACCGAGGCGCGCCGGGTAGGGGACGAATACGTCCTGAACGGGGTCAAGCAGTGGATCACCAACGGGGGAGAGGCGGAGATTTATTCGGTCATCGCCATGACGGACCGCTCCAAGGGGGGCAGAGGCGCCACCGCCTTCATCCTCGAAAAGGGGATGGAAGGTTTTTCGTTCGGGAAAAAGGAGAAAAAGCTGGGCATCAGGGCTTCGGCCACCCGCGAGCTAGTCTTTCAGGATTGCAAAGTCCCGAAGGAAAATGTTATAGGTAGGGAAGGCATGGGGTTCATCCTTGCCATGAAGACCTTTGACCGGACCCGTCCGGGCATCGGGGCGCAGGCGGTCGGGGTAGCCGCGGGCGCCCTTGAAGCAGCGGTCGATTACGCGAGGGAAAGGGAGCAGTTCGGGCAGAAGATCATATCTTTCCAGGCGGTGCAGCACATGCTTGCGGATATGGCCACGCAGACGGAGGCGGCGCGCGCCCTCGTCTACGCCGTCGCCCGCTACATCGACAGCAATCCGAAGGACTTCTCGAAAGCTTCGGCGATGAGCAAGGTCTTCCCGAGCGACACGGCGATGAAGGTGACAGTGGATGCGCTGCAGATCTTCGGAGGATACGGCTACATGCGGGAATATCCCATCGAAAAGATGATGAGGGACGCAAAGATCCTGCAAATATACGAAGGCGCAAACCAGATCCAACGAAACGTCATCGGCCTCGAATTGATAAAAGAGGCGGCTTCGAAGAAGAGACGACCATGAAAAAAATAGGGGTTGTTTTTCCGGGACAGGGGTCGCAATACGTCGGCATGGGCAGGGAGCTTTACGACCGCTTCGAATACGTGAGGGAATTGTTTGAATCAGCCGATAAGGCGCTCGATTACAACCTCTCGAAATTGTGCTTCAACGGACCCGACGAGGAGCTGCGCAGGACCTGCAACACGCAGCCGGCGGTGCTTCTTGTCAGCTACGCGATATGGGCCGTGCTGAACAAGGAAATGAAAGTGACCCCTTGCGTGCTTGCCGGCCACAGCCTTGGCGAGTATACAGCCCTCCTTGCGAGCGGGGCTTTTTCCTTTAAGGATGCGATAAGGTTGACAAGGAAAAGGGGGCTCCTGATGGAAGAGGCGTGTCCCGCCGGCCTCGGCGGCATGGTCGCCCTTATCGCCCCTGTGCGGGAGAAGTTGGAAGAGGCTTGCCGCAGCGTATCAAAGGGCGACTACCTGGCCTCTCCCGCCAACTTCAACTCCCCGGACCAACTCGTCCTCTCCGGCAATATGGAAGCCCTGAAGGAAGTGGTTGAGCGGCTGAAAGGGCAGGGCTATAAGAAGGCGATCTTCCTCAACGTATCCGGTCCTTTTCATAGCGAGCTGATGAAGCCGGCGGCCGGCAGGCTGAAGGAGGAGCTGAGCCGCGTTGTCTTATCGCCGATGAAGGCGCCGGTTTTTGCCAACGTGGACGCCGCTTCCCACCAGGATAGCGGAGAAATCGTCGATCTTTTGTTCCGCCAGATGTTCTCGCCGGTCCTTTGGGAGGAGAGCGTAAGGGGCATGGTAGGCGAGGGAATAGAGCTGTTTCTCGAAGTGGGACCGCAGAAGGCGCTCACGAACATGATGAAGAGAATGACGGATATTCCCTGTTGCCACGTCGAAACGATGGAGGATATAGAGGCGGTCCGGGGGCGCCTGTCGTGAAGGGAAAAGTTACTGTCGTCACGGGCGCATCGGCGGGCATAGGCCGGACCATCGCGGAATTCCTGGCTGAAAAAGGGTCCGACATTGCCGTTTTCGACGTAGCGGACGGCTCGGAGACAGTCCGTACAGTAGAGGCAAAAGGCGCGAGGGCCGCATTCTTTCATACGGACGTGTCCGACTCGTCTCAGGTCGAAAAGGCGGTGCTCGCCGCGACGAATGAGATGGGCGGCATCGACAACCTGGTGAACAACGCGGGGATCACGAGAGACAGGCTCCTCCTGAGAATGTCCGAGGACGACTGGGACCAGGTGATGCGGGTCAACCTCAAGGGCGTCTTCAACTGCGCCAAGGCGGTGATCCGTCGTCTCGTGAAGACGGGCGGGAATATCGTGAACATCGCCTCCGTTGCGGGATTGATGGGCAATCCCGGCCAGGCGAACTACGCGGCAAGCAAAGCCGGCGTCATCGGGCTGACGAAGAGCCTCGCAAAGGAATACGGAGAGCGGGGCATCAGGGTAAATGCCGTTGCGCCTGGCTATATAAGGACGGATATGACCGCTTCATTCAATGCAAAACAAAGGGAAGAGCTAGTGCAGGCTACGCCCCTCAGGCGGGCCGGAGAGCCGATAGACGTGGCCCGCGTCGTCTACTTTCTGCTGTCCGAGTATGCAAGCTACGTCACGGGCGAGGTAATAAATGTCAGTGGAGGGCTGTACATGTGAGGCGGCGCATCATGCGTCAAAACTAGGAGGTGGCTATATGGCAGTTGCTGAAAAAGTGAAGAAGATGATTGTCGAACAACTGGGAGTAAATGAATCCGAGGTAGTGCCGGAGGCGAAATTCATCGACGATTTGGGGGCCGACTCGCTGGACATAGTCGAACTGGTGATGGCCCTGGAGGATGAGTACGGCATAGAGATTCCCGACGAGGATGCAGAGAAGATCGAGACGGTAGGGGATGCGGTCCGGTACATCGAGGAACACATAAAGTAAAGCGCGAGGCGGCAATTGAAAAGAAGGGTCGTTATAACCGGTTTCGGTCTCACCACCCCGTTGGGGACCGGCCGCGACGAGGTTTGGCGGAGAATAGTCAACGGGGAATCAGGGATCGGTCCTATCACGCGGTTCGATGCGTCCGGCCACGACACGCGGATCGCCGGGGAAGTGAAAGACTTCAGGCCGGAGGAGTATGTGACCGCAAAAGAAGCGAGGCGCATGGACCTTTTCATCCTGTACGCCCTGGCAGCGACGAAGTTTGCCGTGGAAGCGGCAGGTCTCGACATGAGATGCGAGGATCCCGAAAGGGTCGGCGTCATCGTGGGCACCGGCCTCGGAGGTCTTCCCACGCTGGAAAAGTATCATTCCATTCTGCTTGAAAAGGGGCCGAGCCGCATCTCGCCTTTCTTTATTCCCATGCTTATAGCCAATGAAGCGCCCGGCAACATTGCTATACAATACGGCATGAAGGGGCCGAATTTGAGCATCGTCACCGCTTGCGCCACGGGCGCCCATTCAATCGGGGACGCTTGCAGGGTGATCCAGTACGGCGACGCCGATGTGATGGCCGCAGGCGGAACGGAGGCGAACCTGACCCCTCTCACCGTCGGAGGCTTTAACGCATTGAAGGCGTTGTCCACCAGGAACGATGAGCCTGAAAAGGCTTCCCGCCCCTTCGATAAAGAGAGGGACGGCTTTGTGATAGGCGAGGGGGCGGGCATCGTGATTCTGGAGGAGCTTGAGCGCGCGCGGGCCAGGGGCGCCACTATCTACGCGGAAGTCGCAGGCTACGGCTATAACGGCGACGCCTATCATATCACCGCGCCCTGCCCTGACGGCGACGGCGCCTTCCGCTGCATGAGAATGGCCCTCAAGGACGCGCAAGTCAGCCCGGACGAGGTCGATTACATCAATGCCCACGGCACTGCGACTGACCTGAACGACTCGTCTGAGACGATTGCGATAAAAAAAGTTTTTGGCGCCCGCGCGTACGATATCCCGGTCAGCTCCACAAAGTCGATGATCGGCCACCTCTTGGGCGCTGCGGGGGCTGTCGAGGCGATCTTCACCGCCCTCGCCATCAGGGACCAGGTGTGCCCGCCGACCATTAACTACGAGTTCCCGGACCCGGAATGCGATCTCGATTACGTGCCGAACTTCAGCCGGCAGCATCCCGTGAAAGTAGCTATATCAAATTCTTTCGGCTTCGGCGGCACGAACGCGGTCCTCGTTTTGAAGAGGTTCCCCTAAATGAAAATAGTCATCGGATCGGACCACGCCGGCTATGAGCTGAAATTACATCTGAGAGAGATGCTGTTCGGCCTGCATCAAGTGATCGACATCGGGACAGACGGTCCCGATTCGGTCGATTATCCCGATTATGCGGCAAAAGCCGCCCGGCTTGTCGCTTCCGGCGAGGCCGAGCGCGGCATCCTCGTGTGCGGCACGGGCATCGGCATGTCGATCGCGGCGAACAAGATATGCGGGGTAAGGGCTGCTCTCGCTTTCGACCTCTATACCGCTATGCAGAGCAGGCGTCACGTGGACGCGAACGTTCTCGCGCTGGGGGCCTTGTGACCGGGAAGGGGCTTGCCGCCGAGATTGTGCGGGTATGGCTGGAGACGCCCTTTGAAGGCGGACGGCACGACAGACGAATAGAAAAATAAGAAGGCTTGAAGATGATTTCCATGGACGCCCTGAAAAGAAATGACCGCGCGATTTACGATTGCGTCAGAAAAGAGATAGAGCGCGAAGAATATAATCTTATCCTGATCGCCTCCGAGAACTACGTCGGTCAGGATGTCCTCGAGGCTCAGGGCACTCTTTTGACGAACAAGTACGCCGAGGGCTATCCGGACCGTCGTTTCTATGGGGGTTGCCGCTACGTGGACGCCATCGAGCGCATCGCGATCGAGCGGGCCTGCAAGCTCTTCGGCGCTCAATACGCGAATGTGCAGCCCCACTCCGGGTCGTCCGCCAACATGGCGGTCTTCTTCGCCGTCCTACGCCCCGGGGACAAGGTCCTCGGCATGGCCCTCACCCATGGCGGTCATCTCACCCACGGCTCGCCGGCTAACTTCTCCGGTCGCTTCTTCACGCCCCTCTTTTATCAGGTTTCCCCGAAGGACGAGCGGATCGATTACGATCAGGTGCGGGAGATTGCGCGAAAGGAAAGGCCGAAGCTCATCATCGCGGGCGCGAGCGCATATTCGAGGATTATAGACTTCGGGAAATTCAGGGAGATAGCCGATGAGGTTAACTCATATCTCCTCGTGGACATGGCGCACATTGCCGGCGCCGTTGCCGACCGGTCTCCACCCGACCCGGTCGGCGCCGCCCATTTTGTCACGGGCACGACCCACAAGACGCTGCGGGGACCGAGGGGGGGGCTTATCCTCTCCGACGAAGAGCATGGCAAGCTGATAGACCCGATGATCTTCCCGGGCATCCAGGGGGGTCCCCTCATGCACGTGATCGCCGCCAAAGCGGTAGCTCTGAAGAATGCGATGACCCCCGAGTTCAGAGCCTACCAGGAGCAGATCATCAGAAACTCCCGCCGTCTCGCCTCCTGCCTGGAGAAGCGTGGGTACAGGATCGTGTCGGGAGGGACGGACAACCACCTTTTCCTTGTCGACCTGAGCGAAAAGGGCATTACGGGCATAGAGGCGCAAGAAAGCCTTGAAAAGAGCGGGGTCGTCCTCAACAGAAACGTGATCCCCTTCGAGACGAGAGGACCGAACGTGACGAGCGGCATAAGGATCGGCACGCCCGCGGTAACGACAAGGGGCATGAAAGAGCCGGAGATGGAGCTCGATTGCGGAGATGATCGATTCGACGCTGCTCGAGGCCCGGAGACGAGCGCCTTCAGGAAAAGACGAGGGAACAAGTGAAAGCGCTCTGCCGCGCCTTCCCATTCTACTCCCGCATCTACTACCCCCTATGACCGGCAATCGGGACGGAGGCCGCGCCTCAAAAGGCAAGCGCCCGGACTGGGACGCCTATTTCATGGAGATAGCGGGCATCATTGCGAAACGCTCGACATGCGTGCGGAGGAAGGTTGGCGCCCTCATCGTCAAGGATAAGCGCATCCTTTCGACCGGCTACAACGGCGCGCCGAGCGGCCTGGCCCATTGCGCTGACGTGGGGTGCGTCCGCGAGGCGAGCCACGTGGCCTCCGGCGAGCGGCACGAGCTCTGCAGGGGTCTGCACGCGGAGCAGAACGCCATCGTACAGGCGGCCTATCACGGCGTCTCCATCAAGGGGGCCGCATTCTACTCCACTCACCTGCCCTGCTCCATATGCGTGAAGATGATAATCAACGCGGGGATCGAGCAGGTGCTCTACCTGGAGGGGTACCCGGACGATCTGGCTGCCAAGTTGATCTCGGAATCGGGTATAATATTAAAGCACGCGGACGGCGCCTAAAAAGCAGTCCCCCCGAAGAGGGCGTCCACGCCTAAGATTTGCGGCGCAAGGCAAGGGGCAGGGCCAACTTTCGATGAAATGTCCTTATTGCGGGTTCGTGGAAAGCAGGGTAATCGATTCGAGGACGAGCAAGGAAATGGACGCCATCAGAAGGCGCCGCGAATGTCTCGGGTGCTCGAAGCGATTCAGCACGGCAGAAGTGCTGGAGGAGGGGTTGCCGCTCGTCGTAAAGAAGGATGGCCGGAGAGAGGCTTTTGACAGGGGAAAAATCCTCATGGGCTTGAGAAAGGCGTGCGAAAAGCGGCCTGTCGGGATTACCGATCTGGAGAAGACGGTGTCGCGGATCGAGTACGGCTTGACGGAGCGGGGGGAGAAAGAGGTGACGAGTGCGGAAATAGGACGTCTCGTGATGGACGACCTGAAAAGGCTTGACGAGGTGGCCTACGTGCGGTTCGCCTCCGTGTATCGCCAATTCAAGGATATTGCCGAATTTATGGAGGAGCTGAAAGAGCTGCTCTCAAGAAAAGAGGAAACGTGAAAGAAGAAGACTTCATGAAGGCGGCCCTTGCTCTCGCGAAAAAAGGGTTGGGAACAACATCTCCGAACCCGATGGTAGGCGCCCTCGTGGTGAAGGGGCAACGCGTCCTGGGAGAGGGATACCACCGCAAGTCGGGAGAGCCCCACGCGGAGGCGCTTGCCTTAGAGCAGGCAGGGGACGGGGCCCGGGGCGCGACGCTTGTCGTCACCCTCGAACCGTGCTGCCATGCGGAGAAGAGGACGCCGCCCTGCGTCGATGCGGTAATCAGGGCGGGCATCAAAAAGGTGATTGTCGCCATGTTTGACCCGAACCCGCTGGTCAATGGAAAAGGGATCGAGGCCCTGCGAAAAGCGGGCATAGACGCCAAGGTGGGCCTGCTCTCCGACGAGGCGAGGAGGCTCAACGAGGTTTTCGTGACCTTCCAGGAGAAGAAGCGCCCCTTTTTCGTGATGAAGTCCGCTCTGAGCCTGGACGGCAAAATAGCGACCAGGATCGGCGAGTCGAAATGGATTTCGAATGAGGAATCGCGGGCTTACGCCAACCGGTTGCGCTCGGTGATGGACGCGGTGCTCGTCGGCATCAATACGGTGATCCTCGACAACCCTCTTCTCCTGCCGAAGATGGCGAAGCCGAAAAGATACCCGGTAAGGATCGTGCTCGACTCGAAGCTGCGAATACCTCTTTCGTGCGATCTGGTGAAGACGGCAAGCAAGTACAAGACTCTCATATTTACTCTGGCCGACCAGTCTTCCGAAAAGGAAAGCCGCCTCGACGCGCTGGGGGTGGAAGTCGTCAGGGTGGGCCCCGACGAGAACCGGAGGGTTTCGCTCGCGGGGGTTTGCCTCGAGCTGCACCGCAGGGGAATCATGAGCGTCTTTGCCGAAGGAGGCGGCGAGGTCAACGGCAGCCTGCTCAGAGACGGCCTGGTCGACAAGGTGGTGCTCTTTTACGGACCGATGCTCATAGGCGGAAAAAACGCGCCGGGCTTCGTCGCCGGCAAGGGCATCGATTTCTTGAAGGACGCGTACGCGGTGGACGTGGCCTCAGTCAAAAAACTGAAGGACGACATCTGCGTGGTGGGCTATGTTCACGGGCATCATTGAGGACCTGGGCTTCATAGCGGCCTTGCGGAAACTGGAAGGCCGGCAAACGTTCGTTGTCGGGTGCGGCTTCGACCCCGGCGACATCCGCGAGGGCGACAGCATTGCCGTTAACGGGGTCTGCCTCACGGTTGTAGGGCGGGAAGGCGCTTTCTTTCAAGCCGACGCCTCTTTAGAAACATTGCGACTGACGACGCTTGGCGATCTTTCGATCAACGACCGGGTGAACCTGGAGCGGGCCATGCGCCTGGATTCGCGCCTGGGCGGCCATATCGTTACGGGGCACGCGGACGGGACCGGCCGCATCGTCGGTCTGGGCCTGGAAGGCGATTCCATAAGGATCGAGGTTGAGGCGCCGCCGGAGATATCGAGGTACATCGTCAGGAAAGGCTCGGTTGCCCTGGACGGAATAAGCTTGACAGTAAACGAGCAGCGTGATAATAGATTTATGGTTAACGTTATTCCGTATACCGCAGCCAAAACGACGATAGGTTCCAAGACCGTCGGGGACCGGGTCAATATAGAAACGGATATGCTGGGGCGTTACGTGGAGAAGTTCGCAGCGCCCGGAAAAAACGAGGGCTTGGACCTCGATTTCCTCTATAAATACGGATACATCAGGGGAAGGTGAGCGTGGCGATAGCAAGCATAGAGCAGGTTATAAGGGACGTTAAGATTGGAAAGATGGTCATCGTCGTCGACGACGAGGACCGCGAGAATGAAGGAGACGTGATGATCGCGGCCGAAAAGGCGACGCCTGAGGCCATCAACTTCATGGCGCGATACGCGTGCGGCCTGGTTTGTCTTTCGTTGTCGGAGGAGCGGGTGAAGGAGCTCGATTTGCCCCTCATGGTTAGCGACAATACGTCGCCGTACAATACCGCCTTCACTGTCTCCATAGAAGCCAAGGAAGGCGTGACTACGGGCATTTCGGCCTATGACAGGGCAAGGACCATTCTTACCGCGATCGACCCCCGCACGAAGCCGGACGATCTCGCAAGACCGGGCCACGTATTCCCCCTCATGGCGAGGAACGGAGGCGTCCTCGTCAGGGTGGGACACACGGAGGCGTCGGCGGACCTCGCGCGCATGGCAGGGCTTAATCCCGCGGGCGTGATCTGCGAGGTCATGAGGGAAGACGGCGCTATGGCGAGAATGCCCGACCTGGAGGTATTTGCAGAGAGGCACGGGTTGAAGATAGTCTCGATCGCCGAGCTCATCAAGTACAAGATGCGCCACGAGACATTGGTGAAAAGGGTCGTCGAGACAAAGCTTCCTACCCGCTATGGCGGAGAATTCAGGCTGATAGCCTACGACAACCAGTTGGACGACAAGGAGCACCTGGCTTTTGTAAAGGGAGACGTAGCATCCGGCGACGAAGTGCTTGTCCGCGTGCATTCCGAATGTCTCACCGGGGACGTCTTCGGGTCGACGAGGTGCGACTGCGGCGACCAGCTCCGCAAGGCGATGGCGATGATAGAGAAGGAGGGCAAGGGCGTCCTCGTCTATATGAGGCAGGAGGGGAGAGGCATCGGCCTGTTAAACAAGATCAAGGCCTACCGCCTGCAGGACGAGGGGAAGGACACGGTCGAGGCAAACGAGGCCCTCGGCTTTTCGCCGGACTTGCGGAATTACGGCATCGGCGCCCAGATCCTCCACGACCTCGGCGTCCGGAAAATGAGGCTGATTACGAATAATCCCCGGAAGATAAAGGGATTGGAGGGCTACGGCTTATCTGTGGTCGAGAGGGTTCCTGTCGAATGCGCGCCCACGAAAGACAACATACATTACCTCAAGACCAAGCGGGAGAAGCTGGGCCATATGCTGAAGAACGTATGAGGTGAGATATCATGGCGCACGAAGGAAAGCTCGAAGCTCGGGGTTTTAGGTTTGCAATAGTAGTCGGCAGGTTCAACAGTTTTGTGACGGACAGACTCCTCGAAGGCGCCCTCGACGCCCTGAAGCGCCACGGCGCAGAAGAAGGTCGCATAGAGATATTCCGGGTGCCCGGCGCCTTCGAGATACCCCTTGCGGCGAAACTCGTCCTCAAGAGAAAGGATGTTGACGGGGTGATCTGCCTGGGAGCGGTGATCAAAGGCGGCACCCCCCATTTCCACTATGTTGCATCGGAGGTGACGAAGGGCGTGGCGCAGGTCTCTCTCGAGAGCGAAAAGCCGGTCGGCTTCGGCATCCTCACCACCGAGAGCGTAGAGCAGGCTGTTGAGCGGGCGGGGACGAAAGCGGGGAACAAGGGTTACGACGCCGCCTTGGCGGTGATCGAGATGGTAAATCTCTTAAAGGACAACGGTTTGTGCACAGAAGGAAGGCCAGGGAATTAGCGCTGAAGATGCTCTACCAGATGGAGGTTAATCTGGATGCCGTTGACGCTGCGCTTGGGAGGTACTTAAAGGCTTTTCCGCACCAGGACGACATTGTCGACTACACTCGCTTTCTTCTGTCCGGGGTAAAAAAAGAGCAGGACAAGCTGGACCGCTGCATTGCCGACGCATCCGAGCACTGGAAGCTCAGCAGGATTACATACGTAGATAAGAATATCCTGAGGATGGCTGTCTTCGAGATGCTCTACTCCGTAGATGCGCCGCCCAAGGTGGCGATCGACGAGGCCCTGGAGCTTGCGAAAAAGTTCGGCAGCGAGGACTCAAAGGACTTTATCAACGGCATCCTCGACCGGATCCTGAAAGATCACTATGGCCGCCCATCTCTTGATTGACGGCTACAACTTCATCAAGCAAAGCGCCATAGCCGCCCTTTCCGGCGCCCCCGACCTCGAAAGCGGTCGTAATTATCTCCTCAACGAATTGTCGCGGTACAAAAAAGAGAGAAATCTACGGATCACAGTCGTCTTTGACGGCACGCGCGGGCCCTCCTTGGGCAGAACGAAGGAACGACGCCTGGGCGTCGAAGTCGTCTACTCGAAGCAGGGCGAGACGGCGGACGAGGTGATGATGGAGGCCATAAGGGCGCGCCAGGCGGGCCTCCTCGTCGTCACCTCCGACCGTGCCATCATCGACGAGGCGAAAAAGCACGCCGTCCCCTTCATCACGCCCGCAAAACTGGAAGCGGCCCTGGCAGGCCGGGCGCACGACGGGGAAGACGAACGCAGAACGGAGAAAAAGGGCAACCCCCGCAAGGCGCCGAAGGGGATAAGGCGGGCACGACGAGCAGTGAAAAAGATATAGCATGTGTGCGCGCCCGGGTTAATTTCGCGCTCTGCATCAAAAATCCCTCCGGCCGCGAGAACCAGGGTCGCAATCAGTGCAGAACAAAGAGGCATGATCTCCGTCAGAATCGGAGGCGTGCCGTTTGCTGGTCTTTCAAAGGTCTCATTGCTATGCAAGCGCATGGGAATCGAACTCATGCAAATAGCCCGAAAACCCGCATAAATACGTGGTGCGGAAACCGCCTTCGCACTAGGCCCTAGAATTCCGGCTTAAAACAAGGACGAAACACGGGCCAGCACATTATCGATTCATCCGTGCGCTTCATCTCCAACTTGTCGCCTTGAGATTCACCTTCAGGGTAGAGGTTTCTTCCGATCGTGCAGGAACGGGAAAGAACCGCTTTCGATGGCGACCGGAGGAACTCACGCTGCGGTTTTGTCCTGCGGCAGCTTGAGCACGCTTAGCGCATCCGGATCGCGATCCAAAAGCCTCAGGGCGCTGCTCACCGCCCTGCTGGGCAGGAGGTCGCCGCTCTCGTACTTCTGGAACGCTCGGGGGCCGCCGCCGATCACTTGGCCCGCTGCGGTCTGGCTCAAGCCAAGCTTCTTGCGGATCCGCCGGATTTCCTCAGGCTCGAGCAGCCCCTCGCTTCGGGCCTTGAGGCGGTTAAGAGCACGATCGGAAACCACCGCGTCACGGCCGGTGTGGATGCTTTCGTCAGATGAATCACAGTACCACCCCGGCATGTCGATGACGATGCTCTCTGCCTTGTAGGTCAGGGTCATAGGACGGACGCCCCGGCGCATCGGCGCTCCCGTCTTGGGACACACAGGGTTATTCATGTTCTTTCTCCTCCCGTTCCTTGAAAGACAGCAACAGAAATTCCGTGACGGCGTCGGCCGTGAACTTCATGTAGAGCATGCCGGCCTCCGAGGGAACATGGTAGACGTCCTGCCACAGCCGGCTGTCGGAATAGCTCGTCATGGACTTATAGAAATTCTGCCGCTCCATGGTCTGAATCGTGCCCACGATCTCCGCACGTCCGAATCCCAGCGCAGTGGCGCTCCGCAAAGCCGTGCCGGTAATCGCAAGCTTCTCGACGCTGGAAAATGCGGCTTTGAAGGCGTCGAGATCGTAGGTCGGCTTTCTCTTTTCGGTCACGGCTGCAATCAGTATATACACCTTAATGGTGTCACGTCAAGACGCCCACGCTGTCAATGCCTCGAAAGGATAGGGAGGCTCGTCGCGCTCGATGATTTTTACGATATCGTCCATATCCCCTACTCCTTTCCTTATTTCGACGGCCGACCAACGAGCCAGCGGCTTGATCTTTCGCCTTATCGACGAGCCGGACGAATTGTCCTACGTACACTGTAGGACGGTAGGGACGTTGTTTCCTAATGTTCATTATTTGTTGCTTCCCGCCTCGTCGCGCTACCTGGCTCCCTATTTAGAAAGCAAATCACATTGGGAAACACCGTCCCTTTCACCTTCCCTAACTGTTCGAACGAGGAGGTCATCCAGAGGCCGCTTTGGGACGATCAAGTGCTCCTACTTGTTACCCTGTCGTTGTTGTCTTATTCGCGCACAGGCGGCATCGTACTCCTTTGTCGCCCAGTCAGACTCTGCATCCAAGAGAGCCCGTATCTTAAGGCTAAGTTCCGGGTGACCGCCATTAAGTTCTATCCATTTCCGAATTCTGGATTCCCGTGCTTGAAAAATGTTGGGTGAAGCACACTTCTCATTTAGGAATTCTATCCAGTCTCGGTCCCGTTTTTCTTTCGCGTTGCAGGGTTTGCAAGATAGGACCAGATTTGCCAAGGCATTCGCCCCGCCTAGGGCGGCCGAAATAAGATGGTCGACGTCCACTTCGGCATCAATGAGGACGCCCATAGCCAAATAACTACCTTTGCTTTGCACCCGTGAAAAGCACGTAGTGTCTCTCCCCGGCAAGCCCATCCTTCTCGGCCGGTCTTATCGATAAACCTCTTTTCGATCGGCGACGGAGATTACCTCTATGCTCTTGCCGACATCATCGACAATGTAGAGTACCCGATAATCGCCAATCCGTATTCTGACTCCTTCGCGCCCGCGAAGCCTCTTGACATTGCGGGGGTAAGGGTTTTCCTTCAATTGAAGAAGGACTGCGACGATTTTGTCATGTGTCTTCGGCGGTAATGTTGCATCTCCTTTTCTGCCGATCTCTTCAGATAGACGGTGTAAGCCATCGTCAGCGTTTCTTTCCCCTGTCCGAAAGATAATCCTCCAGGGGACGGGATGGCTCCTTGCGACGCTGTTCGACGGTCGCGGCGTCCATTAGGTCTTCCCGAAATTCTCTGTCCCTGAGCATTTTGTCTACCACCGCCTCTCTCGCCTTCTTCGGCAATGCTCGAAATGCCGTCATGAATACTTCGGACGTTGCATCTATGGTCGTCATGATAAATACCTCCTTAGAGGCGAAGCATATTGGGCGCCAAGGCGCCAGGGGGACATTGGCGAAATATTGCATTCCGTTCCGCTCAATTATTCCAGAAGGCTCGCTTCCCCGGCGCGGACGTATCTTCCGGCGTCTGGCTCTGATTGCCCCACTAGTCTTACCACTTCAACGTGCGCCGCGCAATAAGAAAAACTAAAATGGGCAAGCCCCCGCCGCCCGCCCCGGAAGCGACGGGGGCGGCACATCCATCGAAAATCGCCCAGATCGTCATGGGGCGCCGGAAATACGCAGAAAGTCGCCTCTCCTTCGAAACGGTCAGCGCGGGGAACGCCCATCCTCAATGCGCCGCCCCGGACATCGCCTCAATGTCCCTAAATTGGAAATTCTTACAGATTTTGTTTAGTCTCGATATGCCGCCCGCCGATGTCCGACGGCAAGTATAGACGGTGCTGCGCGATCAAGATCGGAGTGGGGACACCCCTCTCGATAACGGTTGTGGGGACACTCCTCTCGCCCTTTAGCCTTCGGAGGGGTGTCCCCACTCCGATCTTGAGGAGTGTCCCCCCAACCGCTTTATTTTACAGTTTCGATTATTGCATTCCTTATGGCTTCTTCGCTCAGTTCCTGCCCGAGTCCCGGAAGATCGGGCGCCTCATAGAAACCGTTCTTTGGCTGGTAGTCATACTTGCACAGGGCTATCGCCGCGTCCTGTATGGCAACCGCATGATGCTCGTGTATCAGGAAGTTCGGTATCGCAGACTCAAGATGCAATGCCGCCGCAGTAGCCAGAGGGCCGCCCGCGACATGGGCCTGCACCGCAACGTCGTAGACGTGCGCCATATCGCATATTTTCTTGACTTCCGAGAATCCGCCGCAGTTTCCAAGATCGGGCTGGATCACATGCAATGAGCGGTTTTCAAAGAACGGCCTGTATCCCCACCTGCTGTATATCCTCTCTCCGGCCGCCATCGGAATCTTGACATTTTGCGCAATCTGCCTCATCGATTCCGCATTGAGAGGATGCGTCGGCTCTTCGTAATAAAAACACCTGAACCGCTCAAGCTCCCTGCCTAGCTGTATGGCGGAATTCGTATCGGTCAGCGCATGCAGCTCGATGATAATATCGAGCTTGGGGCCTCCCGCCTCTCTGATGGCTGCAACCCTGTCAACGGCTGCCTTCAATTGCTCATACTGCAATATGCCGTAGCAGTCCCAACCCATCCATTCACCCTTCATATTCATTCCTACAGGATCGACCTTTACGCAATCATAGCCCTCCGCCATGGCCTTTCTCGCGGCCTCGCCATACTGCGCCGGATAAACCAGGTTAACACCGTCCTTAGCCCAGTCGAACTGTATCTGGCTTGCATATGTCCTCAGCCTTGCGTTGGTTTTTCCACCCAGCAATTGATATATAGGCGCGCCCAACACTTTTCCTTTTATGTCCCAGAGGGCGATGTCTATTCCGCTCATTCCTCCAAATATAACAGAGCCGCCGCCCATGCCCCAGAAGGTCTTCCTGAATATTTTCTCCCATATGTCTTCGTTGTTCAGGGGATTCATTCCTATTACCAGCCTGGCAAAGTCTCTGGCCATCCCAAAGGATGCGTGCTCCGCATCGCCGTATGAGAGTCCGATTTCCCCGCAGCCGCTTATGCCCTCGTCGGTATTAATCCTGACAACGGTTGGGTGAAGCCTGGAAGTTGTGGAATTGGTATTTCTCAGGACGAGCCTCATAACATCAACGCTTGTGATTTTCATGAAACTTCCTCCTCATATCAGGGGCTTATTGTTCATTCCCGGCTCTCTCTGCCGGCCGGGCGCACCATCCGGGCGGCCGTGTCGAGGCGTCAGTCAAGCTTATGCCCGCCGGAAAGGAAATGTCAACGCAAATCACATTGGGGGACAATGTCCTGAGAAGTCCTTCCTCCTCGCCTAAAGTCAACCTCTATCCCCGGCGCCTTTTTGTCTTGTTGTTGATTTTGGCCGGACGAGGCGTTACGATTGTTGTAGTCTTTTAATAGAAGCGCGACTATGAAGAACATCCTCGCAATGATCCTGGCTGGCGGGCGGGTGGACGAGCTCGACGTCCTCACATTCTTGCGTCCCAAATCCGTGCTGCCTTTCGGCGCCCTCTACCGCATCATCGATTTTCCCATGAGCAATCTGATGCACTCCGGCATCGAGAGGGTGGGGATCCTTTCACAGTATCGCCCATTTTACCTGATCAATCATATCGCCAACGGCCATCCCTGGGACATGGTAGGAAGAAACCGGTTCGCGGTCATCCTCCCGCCATTCAAGGGGAGGGAGGCGTCCGACTGGTATAAGGGCACGGCCGACGCCGTTTACCAGAACATCGAGTTTATCAAGATGTACAACCCGGACCTCGTCCTGATCCTGTCGGGGGACCATATCTATAAAATGGATTACCAGGAGGTCGTAAACTTCCACCTCGAAAACAAAGCGGACCTTACCGTCGCCTTTACGCGCATCCCCCCGGAGGGAGCGCACCGCTTCGGCCAGGGTCTCATTGAGGGAGAAGCGCCCCGGGGCGGCAAGATCTCCCAGTACGTCGAAAAACCGAAAAAGGCGCTCTCCGAGTGGGCCTCCCTGACGATTTATCTGTTCAACCCGGAAGTCCTTCTCGAGGCGCTGACCGAGAACGCGAAGAAGGAGTCCCATGAATTCGGCAAGGACATTATCCCTTCCCTCCTAGGCAATTTCAGGCTTTACGGCTATAAGCACCCGGGCTACTGGGGGTACACGCGCACCCTCGAAGAGTATTGGCGGACCAGCATGGACCTCCTCGGCGACGACGCGCGAATCGACCTGAAGTCCTGGCAGATAAGGACGAATCTCGCGCATAAAGAGATCAGGGACCGCCAGCCGGCGATCCTAGGTCCTTCCGCCGCGGTCGAGGACTCTCTGATCTATTCCGGCTGCGACATCAGAGGAAAGGTTTCCCGCTCCCTTCTTTTCCCCGGGGTGCGCGTCGAAGAAGGGGCGGTAGTCGAAGACTCGATACTCTTCTTCGACGCGAAAGTCGGCAGAGAAGCGCATGTTTCGAGGACGATCGCCGACATCGACGCACGGATAGGCGAACGCGCGAAAATAGGCCGTCCTGGCGGCGAGCTTGCGGTGATAGGGATGGGGAGCGCCGTCCCCGACGAGGTGAATATCCAGCCGGGCGTCGTCGTCTACCCCAATGTTGAGGCAAGCCATTTCTCACGCATGGAGTATGAAAGCGGCGAGATAGTCAAATGAGGAAAGTGGTTGCCGTCCTCCTGGCAGGCGGCGTCGGAAGCCGCCTCAACGTTCTTGTCCACTACCGCGCTAAGCCTGCGGTTCCCTTCGGCGGCATCTACCGGATCATCGATTTCACCCTGAGCAACATCGCAAACGCGGGCCTGACCAGGGTCGCCGTCCTTACCCAGTACAAGCCCCTCTCCCTGATGGACCACATAGGCGACGGGTCGGCATGGGACTTAGCCGGCAGGACGCGCGGCGTGAGGATCCTGCCCCCCAAGACAGGCGAGAAAGATTGGGACTGGTATAAAGGCACCGCCGACGCGGTCCGCCAGAACCTGAGCTTCATCTCTTCCGGCCCGTACACGGACGTGCTCATTCTTTCGGGAGACCACGTCTACTGCATGGATTACCGGCCCCTCATCCGGTTCCACAGGGAGCGGAACGCTCACGTGACCATCGGAATGATACCCGTGCCGTGGGAAGAAACGCGCCACTTCGGCACCGGCGCCCTCGACGACCGGGACCGGATTATCGACTGGCAGGAAAAACCCCGCAACGCCCGCTCCAACCTCGCATCCATGGGCATCTACGCCTTCGACAGGGAGTACCTCGTCAGGGCGCTTTCGGAAACCAAAGAGGAAGACTTCGGCAAGCAGATCATCCCAAGGGCCCTGACGGAGGGCAGGGTCTACGGCTATCGTTTCGAGAGCTACTGGCGAGATGTAGGCACGATACAGGCCTACTGGGACGCCAACATGGACCTCCTCAAGCCGGAATCGGGGCTGAACCCCGAAGGCTGCGACATACGGACAAACCAGGCGGCCAACACCCTCCCTTACGACCGCCCCCCGGCCAAGGTGAAGACCGCAGCGCGCGCCTTCAACTCCGCGATTTCCCCGGGCTGCATCATCTCGGGCGGCATTGAAAATTCGATCCTCTCCCCCGGCGTCCTGATCGAGAAGGACGCCTACGTAAGAGACTCGATCATCATGCACGATTCGGTCGTGAGACGCGGCGCCAGCGTCGAGCGGTCGATCATCGACAAGGGGGTCGTGGTAGGGGAGCGCACCGTCGTCGGCAAGGGGGGCACAGGAAAGGCTAATATGAAATTTCCCGACCATATCTATTCGGGCTTGACCGTCGTCGGCAAGAATGCCTCCATTCCGGAGGGCGCGAGGATCGGCACGAACTGCATCATATACCCCGACGTCGGCGCCGCGGATTTCCCCTCCGTCGAGCTGGGGGACGGCGAGACGATCGAGAGGGGCGATTAGCGGCGGGTGCGGTCATCATCGGCTGAATTGTCAAAGAGCGGCGCCGGTCGCCCAGCCTACTAAATTAGGCTGCCGTCTTTTTAATGAAAAGCCTGAAATAGTTGTTGTAATTTTGGGACAATTCTCTGATAATATGAGGATAAGGGGATAGTAGCGGAAGAGTTGAGCAGGCTGGTTGGGTGAGCGACGACGCACAGAAGAAAACATCGCCCCCGCCGTCCGTATTCAATTATATAGGCGGTTTCCTTGATGTTTGCGCGCGTCGAAAGCCGCCTGCCCCGCCGCTGAAGTGAGCGCAGACGAGCAAGGAAACGCCCGAATCATCATCTAATAAGGAGGAAGCTAAGGATGAAGGCAAGACCATGGAGAAAGGGACGACTCACGGGAAGGAGGTCCGGCCGGACCTCATCGGTTGTCGCTGCATGGATCATCATGGCTGCTGCCATCGTCGCGGGTCCTTGTCTAGCGCCGTCTCTGGCCGCCGAGACCCAAAAACCGATAAAATTGGCGCTCTTCGGCGTCACGAGCGGGCCGATCGCCTATGCAGGCGAGGCCAGCCGCCGCGGAGTGGAGATGTGGGCGGACGAGGTCAACGCGAGAGGAGGACTCCTGGGGAGAAAGGTCGAATTCGTTCAACGCGATACTTTCGGCAAGCCCGACGAGGCTGCGCGC
>CAVTDX010000045.1:0-18965 GCA_963733345.1 uncultured delta proteobacterium | reverse complement strand
CGTCTCCTTCGACGAGCCTGCGCCGTATTCGGCGCTCTATACGGCTAATAAAGTCAAGGCCGCTCACATCCTCTACAACGAGCACAGGGCCGGAAGGAAGGCGCGCGCGCTCCTCGCCAACAGCGGGTGCGCAAACGCCTGCACAGGAGAAGACGGGATCGAAGACCTCGCGATTATCGCACATGAGCTGGCCGCCCTCCTCCGCATACGGGAAGAAGAGGTGCTCTTTGCTTCTACCGGCGTGATCGGCAAGCGGCTTCCCGTCGGCGCCGTTGTCGCGGGCCTGCCCGCTCTCGTCGCACGTCTTGGCGGGGAGCGCATAGAGGACTTTGCCCGGGCCGTCATGACGACCGATACCTACCCGAAGATTGCCGGGGCCCGGATATCGGGAGCAGAGGGCTGGTCTGTCGAAGGCGTCGCGAAGGGCGCCGGGATGATAAACCCCCTGTTCGCGACGATGCTCGCCTTCGTCTTCACCGACTGCCCGCTCGATCCGCTCCGCATGGGCCGCCTTCTTCCCGCGTTGGGCAGAGAGACATTCGAGCGCATCAGCGTTGACGGCGACACCAGCACGAACGACACGGTCATGCTTTTTTCCACAGGCCGCGAAGGGGCTAAAGCCGGGATCGACCCGATCAGGGAAGCGCTCGGCCGCGTCATGAAAGAGCTTGCCCTTATGATCGTGAAGGATGGGGAGGGCGCGACCAAGGTGATCCACCTCACCGTAAAGGGGGCAAGCAAAAAAAGGCTCGCCGAGGCGATAGCCCGGAGGATCGCCGGCTCCCCCCTCGTCAAGACGGCGTTCTTCGGCTGCGACCCAAATTGGGGCAGGATAATTTGCGCCGCGGGGGACGCGTTGGTCCCTCTCGATCCGGAAAAAGTGGAGATCGCCTTGCAGGGAGAAAGGCTCGCCGTCGGAGGCGTCGAGGCGCCTTTTTCGGAAGAGAAGATCAAGGGGCTAATGGCAGGCCGCGAGCTTGAGCTCGTCGTCGACCTCCACGACGGCGCGTCCTCCTACGATATGTACACGACCGATCTCACTTACGATTACATCAGGATCAACGCCTCGTACAGGACATGATCTTCTCTTAGGGCGATAAAAGGCCCGCCGCCGCTCTATCTTCGGGCATGGATTCTCCTTTCAACCGGTTATTCCGAATTTTATCGCATGATTGTCTGAAGTCCGAAGGCGCCCTCTGTCGCGTCGCCTCGTAGGCGGCGACGGCAAAGGCCGAAGCGACGTTCAGGGAGGGAAAGCCCTTTGCCGTCGGTATCCTGAGGAGCATGTCGCAGCTATTGCGGGTAAGCCTTCTCAAGCCTTTCTCTCCGCCGAGGACCAGGCACAATGGGACCGTCAGGTCCGAGTCGAAAAGCGTTCGGTCTGCATGCTCGTCGAGGCCGAAGCAAAAGACGTTCCTTTTCTTGAGCGCTTCCATGTGCCGGTGCAGGTTGGTCACACGGCTTACGGCGACGACCGCCGCCCCGCCCCTGGCGACATTGGCGACCGTCTCCGTTACCCCGCACGCGTTGTCGCGGGGAATGAACAGCGCGTCGAAGCCGAAACACGCCGCCGTCCTGACGGCGTTCCCGAGGTTCTGCGGATCGTAGATGCCGTCGAAGACGGCAAATAAGGGCCTTTCAAGGGCCGCGACGCGCCCGAGAAGCGCATCGGCGTCCGCGTAGGCGAAGTCCTCGATCTCGAGACAGACATGAGACTTGACGCCCCTGAAGCGCCTCGCGAACTGCTCCGAGGGAGCTACCCGCACGGAGACGCCCGCCTTCCTCGCCTCATCGATGATCTCGGCAGACGCCCTCTCACGCCCCGCCTCGACCCAGAGCCTCGCTCCAGTCGCAGGCGACGACCGCAAAGCCTCAATAATGCTATTTCTGTTGTCGAGAGAGGGCATCTTCTATCTGCTTCTCCACCTTATCGAGCGCCTCTTCGGGATCCGGAGCGGCAAGCACCGTCCGCCCCAGGACGAGATAGGTCGCTCCCTTCAGGATGGCCTCTGCAGGCCCGGACGTCCTTTTCTGATCGTCCTTTGCCTCGGTGATCCGGACGCCCGGCGTCACTACGACGAAGTCCTTCCCGCACGTCTCCCGTACCAGCTCCAGCTCCTGTCCAGACGCAACGACCCCGTCAAGACCCGCTTCCTTCGTAAGGAGGGCGAGGCGCCTGGTCAGTTCCTTCGGGGACAGGCGGATGCCCATCCGGCCGAGCTCGGCGCTATCGATGCTCGTGAGCACGGTGACGGCGATGATCGTGGGAGGCCGGATCATGCGTTTTTCGGCCTCCTCCCTGACCGCCTCCCCGGTCTGCTCCATCATGGCGAAGCCCCCGGAGGCGTGGACGTTGAACATATCGACGCCCAGCCTCGATGCCTCCACCGCCGCCTTCGAGACCGTATTGGGGATGTCGTGATACTTAAGGTCGAGGAAGACCCTTGCGCCCCGGCTCTTGAGGAACTCGACGATCCTCGGGCCGCTGTTGGTAAAAAGCTGCTTGCCCACCTTGAACATGCCCACGCGCCCGCGGAACCGCTCGACCAGTTCCCGCGCTTCGTCGAAGCCCTCGACGTCCAGGGCTAGAATTATCCTTTCCTTCGCGTCCATTATCTGCTCCTTTCTCCCTGAAACAAAAAATCTATCATAAAGGCGGCCGAATAGTCCAAGTTATTCAAAAGTCCACGATAATTGCCCGCTCGCGCCGGGGCAAACGCATTTGGAATCTTGTCGTCCTTCTCGGGTGTGAATTGGCTGCTCGTGCATTGCGAAGGGCTGCTTAGAAAAGCTCGCGACGCCTTGCTCCTGCTTCGATATGGTGTTACACTTGAGGGCATCCGCGAAAAGGCGGGCCATCATCAAGAAGCTGCAAGATGAACACGGTCGAGATCGACAAGATTGACGGCAACGAAAGGTCGTTCTGCATCTCCTACCCCCTGGAGGACGACCTCCTCCTCGCTTCTATAGCCAGGTTCGGCATCCTCCTCCCCTTGAGTCTGCTCCGGGAGGATGATCCGGTCGTCGTCGCCGGCTTCAAGAGGCTCGATGCGGCAAGGAGACTCGGCATGACGGAAGTCCCTTGCGTGTACCTGGACATCGGCGCCAGACAGGCGCTGCTCACGGCGATAAACGACAACCTGGCGAGGCCCCTCAACACGGTCGAAAAAGCCCTCTGCATCAGCAAAATGCTTGCGGCCGGCTTCACCCGGGAGGAAGTCTGCGAGGTTGCGGCGCTGCTTGGCCTTCCCCCTCGGGAGAACACGCTCGAAACGGCCGTTGCCGCGGCCTCCGCGCAGACGCCCGTACTATCGTTTCTAGTGAAACGCCGCCTCCCCTTTCCTCTGGTCGAGCAGCTCTTCTGGTTTGACGTTGAGGAGCAAGAGAGCATCATCCGTCTCGCCGAAGCCGTAGGGGGCACGGTAAGCTCTCTGCGGGAAATGCTGCATCTGATGATGCTCTTGAAGGTGAAGCGGGGCGCCGTCGATTTTCGGCAGCTCGACGGCGCAAAGGATGCGGACGCACTGAGACTGAGGCTCAAGAGGCAGACCCATCCGCTCCTGTCCGGCCTCGAAGAAAAGCTTGCAGCCCTGATGTCCGCCTGCGCCCTTCCCCCGCAGATAAAGGTAAAGGTGGATCCAGCCTTTGAAAAAGAATCGATCGACATTTCGCTCCGGGCCGGCAACATGCGGGAAATCGAAGACGCATTGGCAAGACTGCAGCGTCTTACCGGAGAAGGTTTTTTCAGGAGTATCTTTGAGCTTACCCAAGGTGCGCCGCATAGAATCTGAGGTCAGCGTCGTAAGGGACTGCCCCGGGACGCATAAGCATATCTGCTGCGGCTATAAGACCATAGACCTCGTCGAGGGCTGTCCCCTTTCCTGCTCTTACTGCATCCTCAGGGGCTATCTGAATGAGCCGGGCATCACGGTGAGGACGGACGCGAGGGCCGTCATCGGCGAGATCGACCGCGCCATCGCGCGCGAAGAAACCCACGTGCTTCGCTTCGGGACGGGGGAGCTCTCGGACAGTCTCGCCCTCGACGACGAGCTGCGCGTTAACGCGCCGGTCGTGCGGTTTTTCGGAGAGAGGAAAAAGGCGCTCTTGGAGCTGAAGTCGAAATGGGCCTCGATCGACCATCTGAAGTCCTGCCTCAACCCTTACGTGGTCGTCTCCTTCTCGGTCGCGCCGCAGCGCTTCATAGACGCGGAGGAAAAAAGGACCAGCCCGGTTTCCGAAAGGCTCAAGGCCCTGAAGAAAGCCCAGGATTGGGGTTGCTTTGTCGGCCTCCACTTCGATCCCGTCGTAATCTATGAAGGGTTCGAAAAGGATTACGCCGATCTTATAGAGGAGATCGCGGGCGCCCTCGATCTGAAAAGGGTCATCTGGGTCAGCATCGGAACCCTACGCTTCACGCCCCTTTTGATGCGCCTCTTCCTGCGCGAGAAACGCACGAACCTGCTCTACGGAGAATTCGTCATGGGCGAGGACGGCAAACTCCGCTACCTCAAGGCTGAAAGAATAAGGGTCTACGGGATGCTCTACGGGTGCCTCATCGAAAAGGAGCCGGCCCTTTTCATCTATCTTTGCATGGAGAGACCGGACGTCTGGCGCCGGGCATTCGGAAGGCAGCCGGAGACGAGCGAGGACCTGACATCGTTTTTTGACGTGAGAATACACGAGTTTTACGGAGGCTCACTCGTATGAGACGGAACAAACTAATTGCTTTCCGGCAAATAGCGCAATGGACATAATCTCTTTCGTCGCTTTCACGCTCAAGGAGGTCCGCTACGTAAAGCGCTGGGTCGCGGCGGGGATCATCCTCTTTATCCCTGTGGTCAATTTTTTTTCACTCGGGTATCTCTCGCGGTCGTCCGGCCTCACCATGATCGGCGGCATCGGTCTTCCCACGTGGGAGCGGAAAAACGATCTCTGGAGGGACGGGGCGCGACTCGTCTACGTCGTCATCCTTTACGAAGCCCTTCCATGTTTCCTGTTTTCTTTCAGCTTCCTCCTGTCGAGCTTCGGCAACGTGATCACCGTTATCATCGGCGCCGTCATGAAGGTCCTCGCAGTCTTCGCCTTCATCTTTTGTTCCTTTTTTATCCCCTTTGCCTTCTGCGCCTTCGTACAGAGCGCGGACGTTCGAAGGGCCTTCGAGTTTGAGCGGATAGCAGGCGGGGTGAAGGAGGTCCTTCTCCCCTATCTGGCGGGTTATCTCCTCGCCGGTTTCTGCATGTATGCCGCGTTCGCCCTTCACGTCATTCCCTATCTTTTCGGCTTTGCCCTTTCGTCCATCCTCATTTACTACGTCCTCCTTGTCTCGACGCATTATTTCAGCCGCATTTTCATGAGAACAAGCCTGTCGGAGAGGACGCCCTCTTAAGGATGCGTCCGCCCGACGGCGGCGCCCGAAAACCAATTTCGTGTTGCACACTCTGGCGATTTTTTGTAAGATAGATAATCTTAGAAGACGGTTTACGGGCTGCAAAACGGCTTTGTCTAACAAACAAGCGCGGTTGCAACGGAATGACAGAGGGCATTCACGGCGGCAGCCTGCCGAAAATCCGTCGCTTAAGCCATGCGCTCCCCCTAAGAGCAGGCATGGATAGGCGCCTGACGGTCCCCCCGTTTTTTTCACTTCCTTGCGTGTCCGGGCATCTCCGGCCGTGCCCTCAAGTTCAGTTGCTCCCCATTTTTAATGTCAAAAAGGCACCGTAAATCCTCCGAAGCGGAGGTCGGCGCGCGGCGCTTGCAAACCCACAAGGAGGATCGGATTCCCATGAAAGGCATCATCCTGGCAGGAGGCAGCGGCACGAGGCTTTTCCCGGTCACCCTGGGCGTCTGCAAGCAGTTGCTGCCCGTGTACGACAAACCGATGATCTATTTCCCCCTGTCGGTGCTCATGCTCGCCGGCATCAGGGAGATCCTCATCATCTCCACTCCCCAGGACCTTGGGCGCTTCAAAGAGATCTTTAGAGACGGCGCCCATTTGGGTCTCCGTTTCAGCTATAAAGAACAGCCCCAACCGAACGGGCTCGCCGAGGCGTTCATCCTGGGGGCCGATTTTGTGGGCAGCGATGATGTCTGTCTGATCCTGGGCGACAACATCTTCTATGGACACGGCCTGACGGAGCTTTTAGGGAAGGCCGTGTCCGACGTGCGCGCACGGGGCGGGGCGACGGTCTTCGCCTACTACGTGGGCGACCCGGAACGGTACGGCATCGCGGAATTAGACGCAGACCGGAACGTCGTCTCCATCGAGGAGAAACCCGAAAAGCCCAAATCGAACTACGCGGTGACCGGCCTTTATTTCTACGACAACTATGTGCTGGAGATAGCGAGGAATATCAAGCCCTCGGCGCGGGGAGAGCTGGAGATAACGGACGTCAACACGGCGTATCTGGAGAAGGGGAAGCTGCGGGCGGAGCTTCTGGGCAGGGGCTACGCCTGGCTCGATACCGGCACACATGAGACGCTGCTGGAAGCCGCCGAGTTCATGGCGACCATAGAAAAACGGCAGGGCCTCAAGGTTGCCTGCATCGAGGAGATCGCCTACAGCCTGGGATACATAGACGAGCGACAACTGACGGAGTCTCGCGACGCCTCTGAAGAAAAACGGCTACGGGCAATATCTCCTCGCCCTGGTCGGAAAATCGGCAAAGAGCGGCTGAATAGGGAGGAACCGGATGCCGCAGGCCCCCGCTATATGAGAGTCCTCATCGCAGGAAGAGACGGTCAGCTAGGCCGCGAGTTCGTAAGACGGCTCGCAACTCCGGAATTCGAGGTGGAGGCGCCTGACGAGAAGACGTTCGACATTACGGACCGCGAGGCGGTCAGGGCCATAACAGCCGATTTCCGGCCGGACGTACTCATCAACTGCGCGGCTTACAATCTGGTCGATGACGCGGAGAAAGACCCAAGCGCCGCATATGCGATAAACGAGACGGGCGTCGGCCATCTGGCGGCCGCCTGCGGCGAGGCGCACGCCATGCTCGTCCAATACGGCACCGATTATGTGTTCGACGGGCAGAAAGGCGCCCCTTATACCGAAGAAGACGCGCCCTGCCCGATCAACAATTATGGCCGGAGCAAGCTGGCCGGGGAGCAAATTGTGAGGGAAGGACCGGCGTCCTTCCTGCTGCTGCGCGTGAGCTGGGTCTTCGGAGAGGGGAAGCAGAACTTCCTCTACAAGCTCCTCCAATGGGCGAACGGCGGCAGCGAGCTCAGGGTCGTCGACGACCAGATCTCGATACCCACGTCGACGGAGGAGATCGTGCGACTCACCCTGCTTGCCCTAAAGGCAGGCCTGACCGGCGCCTACCACATGACCGCGAGCGGCTGCGCCTCCCGGTTTGAGGCAGCGCGCTGTTTCCTCACGAAGATGGGATTGAAAAATCATCTCATGCCAGTCGCCTCCGATTATTTCCCCTCCCCTGCCCGCCGTCCCCGTTTTTCCGCCCTTTTGAACGCCAGGCTCGCCGCGGACTTAGGCATCGCCATACCCGACTGGAAGAGCGGCGTGGAGCGGTACGCGCAGGATCTCGCAAGGAGACTGAGGAACCAGTTGTAGAAGCGGGCTTATAACTGACACCGGACTGGAAAAGCGGCGTACGGCTTAGCTTCAGGAAGACCGGCTGATTACTTTACTATTGTATAATGACACACATAGTCATATTTTTTCATTTCGCCAGAAATCTCTACAAAATCCGCTTCATGCTCAGGGCCATGGCGCTCAGGGAGCTCAAGGCCACCTACGTCGGCAGCTTTTTCGGGTTTTTCTGGGCCGTCCTCAACCCCTTGTGTCAGATTGCCATCTACGGCGCAGTCTTCGGGTTTTTTCTGAAAGGGACCCCGCCTCCGCAGTACGGGACGAAGAGCTTCTTTCTCTACCTGGTCGCAGGGATCATACCCTGGCAGTTCTTCGCCCAGACCGTAGGCGCCTCAACGGGGGTGCTATTCACTTACAGGAGCCTTGTCAAGAGGGCGGCCGGCTTCCCCTGTGAAGTGCTACCCATCGTCAGCGTCATAAGCAATACGGTGAGCCAGTTGGTGAGCGTCGGCCTGCTGTTCGCGATAGTCGTCGCTTTCACCCGCAGGGCATCCCCCGTCATGCTCCTGGCGCTCGTATACCTCTTCTTCGCCATGATCCTCTGCGTAGGCGTCGGCTGGGTCCTCTCGTCCCTCACGGTCTTCCTCCGCGACGTACCCCAGGTGATCGGCCTCGCGCTCACCGGCATGTTCTTTTTTCTACCCGTCGTCTACTCGGCCGCGATGGTCCCGCCGAAGATTCTGCTGGTTATGAAGCTCAATCCCATGTACCACGTCATCGAGGGTTACAGACTCGCCTGCCTGTCCGGGAAGCCTCTGCCTGTGCTCGACATGGCATACCTGGGGATATCCTCTCTCTTAATACTCGGCGTGGGCGGCATCTTTTTCAGGAAACTCAAACCGGAATTTGCGGAGGTCATGTAAGCTATAAAGTGGGAAGCATAGTGATAAGCGTAAGAGACCTGAGCAAACAGTTCGGCATGTACTCCAGTCCGGCAGGAAAGCTTATAGAGGTCCTCACCCCCTTCTTGAAGGGGCGTCGCAAGTTCTGGGCGCTCAAGGATGTCTCCTTCCAGGTGAAAAAGGGCGAGGCTCTCGGTATAATCGGCCGCAACGGGAGCGGTAAATCGACGCTCCTGCAGGTGCTCTGCGGCGTGCTCCGCGCGACGACCGGCGAGGTGGCGGTAAACGGAAGAGTTTCGGCCCTTCTGGAGCTCGGCGCCGGCTTTCATCCCGAATTCAACGGGAGGGATAACGTCTATATGAACGGCGCCATCATGGGCCTGTCGCGCAGGGAGATGGACGCGCGCTTTCAGGCGATAGCGGATTTTTCGGAAATCGGCGACTTCATGGGACAGCCGGTAAAGACCTATTCCAGCGGGATGTTTATGAGGCTTGCCTTTGCCTGCGCGATCAATGTTGCCCCGGATATCCTGATCGTCGACGAGGCGCTTGCTGTGGGAGATGCGTATTTCCAGCAGAAATGCATGCGCAAGATCATGGAGTTTCGCGGCGGCGGCGGCTCCATGCTCCTTGTGACGCACGACATGAAGGTCATAAAGACGCTGTGCGATTCCGCCATCCTCCTGAATAAAGGGACCATAATCGAGAGCGGCGATCCGGCCAGGGTAGCGGATTTCTATGAGGGCATGAACTCCTAAAAAGAGCGCCTCGAGATGAAGAACGAGTCCATCGACAAGAAAGCGTCTCAAACCGATATGATGGTAGAGAAACCTGCGTGGGCGCCCTCGCAAGCGACGGCCGCGCGTGATCAAACCGATGCATCCTGCAAAATCAAGAGGATTAAGGGTCCTCCAATCGACCGACTGCTCGATACATGGCCGGGTAGGGTCTATACAAGCCATCTGAAGCAATACTCCGCTGCCCGTCGGCTCGCCGACTGGGTCTGGCGCAACGGGTATCCCATCTATGTAAACCTCTTCGTTGTGCGTTTTTCCAACCGGGAGGAAAAGGGATGGCGCCCGCTTGCCAAGCTCGGCGAGTTTGCGAGAAAAAGCGGAATACAAACCCACAAGCTGGCGGATGCGGCCCTTGTGGAAACGCCGGCGCCGAAAGTTTTTCCCGCTTGCGATCGAGGCTGTCTGGCATCGCCCCACGATCGATACAAATTCCCCGAGATATTTGTCGCGACCATAAAGGATGCGATGGTCTACGGAGGGACGAACCTGGTATTGGCCGACAGCGAAGTCGTATGCCATGACTTGTACGATTTCCTCCGTGATTACACATCTGAAGAGCTTCATGGACGCACGCGGATCGACCCCAAGTCCGCGCGCATCCGGTGGTTATTGCACGACGAGGCGCCGGAGCCGATCCCCGCGGCCGCCGCATTTGTCGACGCCTGCGCGTTAAACTATGCCCACTGGATGACAGAGGTGCTGCCGCGCATCGTGCTGTTTTGCGCCGAAGAGAGATTTCATGGCATACCTATCGTGGTCGACGACGGACTTCACAGTAACATCATGGAGTCGCTTGTCTTAGCGGCGGGGGCCGATCGTGAAATCATCACGCTTCCGATAGGCCGGGCGCTGGCGGTCGGCGAGCTTTATCTCACGTCGGCGGCCGGATATGTGCCGTTTGAGCGACGAGCAAAGAGACTTTCGGGCCATTCTCAGGGCATGTTCAGTCCTCCGGCCTTCGAGATGCTCCGCAGCCGTCTGAGTGCGGTGGTGCAAAAAACGGACGGGCAAGGCTGGCCGGAGAAAATATTTCTACGCCGTAACTCGGGAACGAGAAAAGTCATCGACACGAACGAGATCGAAAGGCTGCTGGTTGCCAGAGGCTATGTGATTGTTGAGCCGGAGAAGCTGACATTCTCGCAGCAGGTGCAATTATTCGAAAACGCCAAAACTATAGTCGCGGCTACGGGGGCGGCGTTATCCAATGCGATTCTCTGTAAGCCCGGAACACACGTGGGGATTTTCATGGCTAAGCATAAGCATATGATATACAGATACTGGAGCAACATGTTGGCTCCAATTCAGGTTAAGGTGAGCCACGTGCTCGGCAAGATCGTCCAGAACCGTGGCCTTGGCATCCATGGCGACTTTGCAATAGATGCCGACTGCGTTAATGATTTGTTAGATAGTTTCGAAGAAAAATGAGATCGATTCATCCATCTTCTTATGTTTCAGCAGGGGCGCGGCTCGGCAATGACGTCGAGATCGGCCATTTTTCCATTGTTCACGAAAATGTGATTCTAGGCGACAGGGTTAAGATAGGGGCTTACTGCGAGTTGGGAATATCGACGCCGCTGGGCGACGGAACGCCTCTGTGCATAGGCGACGACTCATTGATCCGGTCGCACTCGGTATTCTATGAATCATCTACATTCGGCTCAGGCTTGACTACGGGCCACCAAGTGATCGTAAGAGAAAAAACAAGAGCAGGCCCCGGTTTTCAGATAGGCGCCATGAGTGAAATACAGGGCGACTCTATTGTCGGGAATTACGTCCGCCTTCAATCGAATGTTTTTGTTGCAAAAAAAACTGCCATTGGCAACTTTGTCTGGATATTGCCATACGTGGTGCTTACCAATGATCCCACTCCGCCAAGCAACGTGCTGATCGGCTGCATCATAGAGGACTATGCGAGCATTGCGGCGGCCTCCGTGGTGTTGTCGGGCGTGAGGGTCGGTCATCATTCGCTCGTTGCCGCTCACGCGTGCGTCACGAAGGATGTTCCTCCGGGCATGGTAGTCGCGGGAATACCCGCGCATGTGGTCGGCAATGCAAACACCGTCCGATTACGCGACGGCTCCGGAAGAGCGGCATACCCGTGGACGAAACACTTTACCCGGGGCTATCCCGACTCTATAACGGCAGATTGGTCGAACGATAGTGAAGGGGGAGGCCAATGATAGATCAATGCACTCTCATCGACTTGCCGCGAATAAAGGACCCCCGGGGCAACCTCACCTTCGTCGAGGCCGGTCGTCACATCCCTTTCGACATCCGCCGGGTCTACTACCTGTACGACGTCCCCGGCGGCTCCAAGCGCGGCGGACACGCGCATAAGACCCTGCATCAGTTTATTATCGCTATGTCCGGCTCATATGACATCCATCTGGATGATGGAAATTCGAAGAAGACAATCCATATGAACCGAAGCTACTACGGCCTTTATATCTGCCCGATGATCTGGAGGGTGATGGATAACTTTTCGTCCGGCGCGGTATGCATGGTGCTCGCGTCAGACTATTACGACGAGTCGGACTACTACCGGCGATACGACCGATTCATCAGTGATGCCCGGAGGATGGCCACATGAAATCGATACGACGCGAAATAGCCGCGCTCCATGGCAAATAGATGGAACATTACTGCGTCATAGGAGGCTCAGGCTTTATCGGCCAGCATCTCGTCCGCGAGCTTGTTTCTATCGGAAAGCGGGTGACGGTAATTGAGAAGAAAGATATCCCTGACCGACCCATGCCGCAGGGCATCAGTTATCTCGTTCAGAAAGGCGACGAGAGGGCCTTTCTGCGAAACGCCCTGAAAGGGGCAGACTGTGTGATCCACCTCGCCTATTCGACAGTTCCCAAGACAAGCTTCGAGAACCCGGTCGAGGACATCCTCGCGAACCTTCCCTCCCTTGTCATTTTTTTCCAGGTTTGCTCAGATTTGTCTTTGAGCAAGCTCGTGCTCCTCTCTTCCGGCGGTACCGTTTACGGCATGGCGAGAACAATCCCTATCACGGAGAACCATCCGACAAATCCTCTCTCTCCCTACGGCATAACGAAGCTTGCCGCGGAGAAGTATGCGCTTATGTACAATAGATACTACCAATTGCCGGTGGTGATCGTCCGCCCCGGAAATGCGTTCGGCGAGGGTCAGCTTCCCCTGACGGGACAAGGTTTCATAGCCGCTGCCATAGCATCGATATTGAACCGCAAAGAAATTGTTATCTTTGGAGAGTCAGGCACGATCAGGGACTACCTTCACGTATCCGACATCACATCCGGCATCATTGGGGCGGCCGAGTACGGAAAAATAGGGTCATGCTATAACATCGGGAGTGGAGTAGGCCAAAGTAACGGAGATGTCCTCGATTCGATCCGCCCCTTAGCTGTCGCCAGGGGATTTGAGTTGAAGATCAAAATACGACCGGCCCGTATGTTTGATGTGCCCGTCAATGTGCTCGATTCAAGCAGGCTCCAGAATCACACGGGTTGGAAGCCCTCTCTCGCCTTCAAAGATGGCCTGCAGCGGGCTTGGGACTGGTATTGCAAAGGGGCGCACGAGACCTGCCTCTTGTGAGAGAGGCTATTATCTTTTGAGCACCGAAATTACCGAGTCGTTGAAGCTTTCGGTTGTGGTCCCGGTTTATAATAGCCAGGAGACCCTGCGGAAGCTTATTGAAGAATTGGCAAGCACCCTGAGAGGCATCGAATACGAAGTCGTTCTCGTGAATGACGGCAGCCAGGACCAAAGCCTCTCGATCTGCTGCGAGATTGCATCGGAAAACCAACGCGTCCTTCTCGTCAATCTCGCCAGAAACTTCGGCCAACACAACGCGATCATGGCAGGACTAAAACACGCGAGAGGCGATTGGATTGTCCTCATAGATGACGATCTTCAGCATCCTCCGGGCGAGATCCCCAAGCTTCTCCAAGAAGCTTCTAAGGGATATGATGTTGTCTACGGAAAATACAAGCAGAAACGCCACAAAGCTTTTAGAAACCTCGGCAGCCGCCTCAATGACTATATGGCGACCCTGTTGATAAGGAAGCCTCGGCATCTCTACTTCAGCAGCTTTAAGCTGCTCCGCAGCTACATTGTTCGGGAGATTATCAGATACGATGCCGCCTATCCATATCTCGACGGCTTGATTTTCCGAACCACTCAGAACATAGGCAGCGTCGAAGTGGAGCACCACGAGAGAACGCTCGGAAAATCAAACTACACCTTTGGCAAGTTACTTTTGCTCTGGGCAAATATGTTCACCAACTTTTCAATTCTTCCGCTCAGAATTGCGACATGCATGGGATTGACGATGGCCGGCATCTCGTTCTTGATGGGAATCGGCGCGGTAATACTGAAATTGACCGTGAATGCGATGCCTAACGGATGGGCATCACTGATCGTCGCCCTGGTGTGGCTCAGCGGCGTGCAGCTTGCCTGCGTTGGATTGCTCGGAGAATATGTGGGGCGCATTTACCTGTCGTCCAATCGGACGCCGCAATACGTAATAAAGGAGGTGTGGGGCAAGGGGCATGGCGCGGCCTTATACCCGTCGGATAGTGGAACTTCATCAGCGGGCTGCCCGTCAATACCCGTCGCCGCCGGCCCGTGTCCTGAACCCTTTGATCCCCGTTGATCGATTGCTGATTCTGACCACCACTCAGATGGATATACGCATCATATAGATGAGACCTCATTTACGGCATCGCGGTCCTGTGAAACCAGCATAAGTAAAGGCGGCCGGCCTCGACAATTTAATATGCATAAGCACACCGATAAGAAAGCCGACTTCGACGAATTCGCAGATGAATATACATCGCTCCATTCTCGCTCCATAGCAGTCTCCGGGGAACCTCCCGAATTCTTCGCAGAATATAAAGTGGCCGATACCGCCGAGCTGGCGCGACGCTATGGGTCAAAGAGACTTTGAATATACTTGATTTTGGATCCGGAATTGGAAATTCTATTCCTTTTTTCTTAAAGTACTTCTTGCGACCCACGCTCACCTGCGTAGACGTGTCAGAGCGTAGTCTCGAAATCAGTAAAAACAAATTTAGGGACATGGCGCATCACAAAGTTTTTAATAGCGGCAATTTGCCGTTTGACAATGAATCCTTTGATATAGTTTTTACGGCCTGCGTATTTCACCATATAGCAGAAGAAGGGCACATGAGGCTCTTGAAAGAATTCCGGCGCGTCGTCGCTAAAACCGGTTTTATCATTATTTTCGAGCATAACCCAATGAATCCCTTAACGCTTCGCGCCGTAAACAAATGCCCATTTGACGAAAAGGCCGTATTGCTTAAAGCGCCCACATTGGCCAGGAAACTAAAAAAATGTGGATTCACGGCGGTTAACATCAAGTATCGCATATTTTTCCCCAAGACTCTCAAACATCTTCGCTTCATAGAACCATTTATCGGGTGGATGCCTTTGGGAGCGCAGTATTATGTCGCGGGAAGAAAACATGCGTCTGCTTGATTGGACTCCTGCGAACAACAACTCAACGAAGTAGCCTTTCTTGGGCCTTTGCCTCGCGGCAGGAGCGGCTTACTTTGCAAACCTAACGACAATCCTGGTCCTGACTGATGAGGCGCACATAAATGGCTTCATTGCGCAAACATCCGGCGTCCCGGTTTACACAATAATAAGTTGCTCGGGGTGTCGATGGTTTGTATTTTCAACTATTATTCCAAGAGGCGAGTAGCGTGATGCATTGATGCAACTTTTAATTGTTGTGCCTTGCTACAATGATTCCGAAATTGAGTTCTTTTTCTCTTTGTTTGTCCTCAGCAGCATGCGCCAGGCACTCAACATTGCTATGAGTGCGAACGAGGAAAATATCTTCGGAGCGTAGAAATACCGCACTTCCAGGTGGATTAGAATAAATATGATGAAGCAACAAGAATAAACAGAGGCGCATGCCCAGAAATAGATGATGGAGTCCGGATGACGTCGTATCAGCCACAATAGCGGCCACGTAAGAAGAACGCATAGCAGCGACGCGACGTTGCCGGCAAGGCCCAGGAAAGAGGCATCATGTCGCGGACCGCCATAAACTTCTAGGGAAGAAAACCAGAATTTCCCAAAGATGCGGAACTTGTACTTACACCACTCATCGAAATGTCGCAGAAAAGCCTGATAAAACTCCCAGTTATCGGATCTTCCACAGTAATTGGGCTCTGAGTTTGCAAGCCAGATTACCGCCGCCGCGGACTACAAAGAACCCATTGTTATCAGTCAACTGTTCGTCAGTCAGGCCTGCATTCCTGTACTCTATGTTTGGAGTCTGCGTCCACGAGAAATTCCCAGAATGGTAATAGTTGTGTATGCGCCACGGGACCATTGCAGCATTGGCCACGGATAGGACTATCACGACCGTCCTGATGAAGCAGGACATAATGTCGCGATCGACGCGGCGTATCCAGTTTCTAAACAGTAAGTAATAAGAAAGAACGAGTAAGGCAGCCATCAATGTGAGAAACGTTACTAGCAACTCAAAGTTGGACCTAAAATAGGCCGAAAGCGCCAACAGAAGGCCGGCCGGAATCGCTTCGCCCCAGGAGCGATTTCTGATCGCTAATGGAATAAGAAACATCGCAGTCAAGAAGAAGACTATAGAAAATGCTTCTCCAAGAATAATTCCACCAGGCTGTAGCAAGAAGAACCTTGTTACTGGAAGGAAAAGCGGCAGCAGAGGGAGCATCGACGCTGCCTTGACCGGAACTACTCGCAAAAGATGCGCTCTAAAAACCAAAAGGAGGAATCCGAGGAATATAGAATTCAGAACGATCAGAATTAGGATAAAAGGCGCTTCAACCCCAAAGCACTTGAGGACAAGCCCCTCCAAAACCATGAATCCTGGCGGCCAAAGCCTTATGAGCCATTGATTGTCCTCCTTAAACCAGCCGTAACGATAAATATCTAAAGCACCGGTGGCAAAAGAATTAGGGTCGGCTGCGGGGACACTTCCTGAAAGCATGAAATTGTTTATAGTTGCAAACAAAGAAGGTTGCCTATGTACATCCCGTATAAATAATCCGATAGATGCTGCTACAGAAAAATAAAAGAAAAACCAGAGAAGATGTTTCCGCGTCAAGGCGCCCATTTGTGTAGCATAGCATTCTGGAATGGCAGTTGACAATATTTCCTGGGGGTCGCGGGGGTCGAATCTTTATCCTTAAATTATCCGGCGCGGCGTGCGTGGCGCTGGCATCCGATTATTGCAATGAGTCGGACTACTATCGGGAATACGACCGATTCATCAGTGATGCCCGGAGCATGGCCACATGAAATCATACCGTTTCTTGATCTCGACCGACTACATCAATCTATTCGCGAGCCTCTCGATGCCGCTTATCGTCCGGTTGTTGATTGGAGGCGCTTCACCTGCTTCTACGGATTTATGGCATCGGTTAAGGCGGCGATATGGCGAATGCCAGTCTATATTTAGTGAATAAATGATTACTGTCACCAAGACCTATCTGCCGGCAATCGGCGCGTACGTTAGCTGCCTGGAAAAGATTTGGCAAACCGGCCAAATCACGAATAACGGTCCGCTTTCTCGCCAACTGAGCACTGATTTAGAGAAATATCTTGGTGTAAGCAATCTTGAGATAGTCGCCAACGGCACGCTGGCGCTTCAGCTTGCCATCAAGGCTCTTGGATTGCAGGGAGAGATCATTACCACGCCATACAGTTATGTCGCCACAACGAATGCGATCTTGTGGGAAGGCTGCGCGCCGGTCTTTGTCGATATTGAGCCGAAGACCTTCTGCATCGATCCCGATCTGATCGAAACCGCCATTACCGGGAAGACATCGGCAATTCTGGCTACCCATGTCTATGGATATCCTTGCGATGTAGTGAAAATTAAACGGATCGCCGACAAATATAACCTCAAGGTTATCTACGATGCCGCTCACGCTTTTGGGGTCAAACTATCCGGCGAGTCTATTTTGCAGCACGGGGATTGCAGCGCTTTGAGCTTCCACGCGACCAAACTGTTTCACACCGCCGAGGGAGGCGCCGTGGTCTGCAAAGATGCCGAAGTCTCCAAACGAGTTTTTCTGATGACGAAATTCGGCCACATCGGTGAAGAGGACTATCTCGATATCGGCATCAACGCCAAAATGTCGGAGCTGCATGCGGCGATGGGTCTCTGCGTATTGCCGAAGGTGAACGACATCATTGCCTCGCGCAAAGAGTGTTCCGGCTGGTACGACGAAGGACTCAAAGGCTGCTCGTTGCAACGCCCTGTCCCTCCGGTTGGCCTCGAATACAACTATGCCTATTACCCTGTCATTTTTCCCACGCACGATATGATGATGCTCGTACGGCAGGCGCTCACTGCTGAAGGCATTGGCCCCCGGCGATATTTTCACCCTTCGCTTCACGCCCTGCCATTTTTGAGGCCGGAGTTAAAACGGGCCTGTCCGGTTTCCCAGGATGTTTCAGAGCGCGTCCTGTGTCTCCCGCTATATGTAGGTTTACGGAGACCGGAAGTAGCGAACATTGGCAATCTGGTTTTGCAGGCGATTCAGGCCTCGTCCGGACGTCATTCCGACCTATCCCCGGGGCGGCATGCATGAAAAAGCTCGATCCGATGAACGAACCCTATGCCGGCTGGAACGGAGAAACCGGAATCCCCACCGTGGAATCGACGAAAGAGCTGAGCCGTCCGGCCAGCCTGGAACCCTGGTTGGAGAGAAAAGCGCCCGAGGAGCGGGAGGCGCGCTTACACGCAAGGGCGTTTCTCGACAACGCCCCCGACAGCGAAATCATCGACCTCTATTACCGGCTGCGAGAGGAAAAGGTGCTCTGGGACGGCGCCTGCTATTATCCGAACATGCAGGTTTTGTTCGCCACGCCGCTCGAGAGGGAAAAGGACAGGCGCGAGATACGTCAATGGAGCGAACGCCTCGGCGACAACGAGGTCATCCGGTGGTACAGGGATGCTAAGGAAAAGTCTTGCGTCTGGTGGGTCGAGAACCACATTATTGCCCGTCACTCTTTCAATTCCTGCATGAGCTGCGGCAGTTGCACCTCTGTCTGCCCGGCGGCCGAGTTCTTCGATTACAATCCCCGCATAATAATGGAAACGGTCCTGGAGAAGAACGAGGACTCGCTGGTCGAGCTTCTCAAGTCGGACGTCTTGTGGCATTGCTCGCAGTGCGGCTCGTGCAAGACGAAATGTCCCCGGAAGAATAGCCCTTTCGGTCTCGTCTCGTCGCTTCGGCAGTTGAGTCAGTTGAAGGGCTGCCATATTTATTCCGTCCGGGGAAGACAGCAATATGCGGGGAGACATCTATGGGGAGGCAATCTTTGGAACCGGGCATGCAGCCTCTATTTCAGGAACCCCCTTCCGGAAGCGCATAGGGATTTCGGCCCGCGTTTCGAGGAGATTCTACCGCAACATCGACGAGGAGTTCAGGAAGGTCGGGGTCTGTCCCGACATGGACGGCTCGCTGTCCGGCAGGAAGGTGAGCCCCGAGACGCTCGAAGAGGTGCGAAGCTTGTGGTACGCGGGAGGCGCGCTGTTCCTGTGGGAGACAATAGAAGAATGGGGCCGCAAACATGCCGAAGAGCTGGGGCTGACCATAGACGAGTACCACGACAAGGTGAAGACGGAAGGGTAGGGCGGCCATGGATTTCAACAGGTGCGGCAGAGAGGAGTTGTGGAAGCAATACGTCAAGGAGGTTCCCAAAGAT
>CAVTDX010000044.1:0-10358 GCA_963733345.1 uncultured delta proteobacterium | reverse complement strand
GAACGAGAGTGTTTTAGATTCCTCTTTCGGAATGAATTCCGTTCCGCCCCAGCTTCCCTCGGGCATCTCATCATGGGTGAGCGATAGCTGCACCTCCGGGCAGGCTGAAGTTGAGGATTGGAGATAGGCTATCTCGTACCACCATCGGGACCCCTCAGCAAAGTAACCGGAAACAGTTGTTTTGCCCAAAGGTTTGAGCACATCCTTTCCGATTTGGAGAACCGTTAGGTATTCTTTTGTGACACTCGTTCCGCGGCCCACGCCGGATACAAGCACGATCTCTTCCATTCCGTCACCGGTTAGGTCAACGAAGTCCATACGGTAGCGCTGATAGGCTGACTTGAAATGGTACTTGATATGGATCTTGGGCCGAGTTGCTTCGAGTGAGAGAATGAATTCGTCTTGCTTCTCCCAGGGGGCGGGCAAGGCCCCAATCCACGTTACTCGAACATCAATGCGGCCGTGCCTAGCAGACGCTGGGATTTGCTTCGATACGCTCGACGTGTCCCCGTGAAACGAAAGGGTGGGAAGGATCGTCCGTCCCGTGGTTTCGGCCATTGTTGCAGCCGGCGTAAAAGCGAACCAGACCGTCAGACCTATCAGGGTAGCACTAGTGAGGACACGTATGATCATCGTTTTCCATTATCGGCGGCCAGCAAAGGCGATCGCCGGGAGGCGGGTGCCGTTTCCTGCCGATCCGGCGCATGCACTCGTCGAGCCTTTGATTGTAGCATCTTCAACTTCTCAATAACTTTTGGAATTTCGGGAGATTCATTGCTCTTGCTGTCTATCAGGCGTTGGAGGTGACCGATTGCGGTCTCAACAAGAATGTGAGGTCGTAAGTTATTGGGGTCGATAATTTTCCAAGTGCCGTTGACCTGTGTCAGCCGAAAGTGACTCTTTTCCTTCCTCTTCGTCATCACAAGTTCTTCGCCCGGTATTTCCCCAATAACATCGTATTGCAAAAGCACGGCGGCGGAGTCGGAATGGCATGACAGCGAGAGGATTCGGTAACCCGTTACTAAGGTTGCCGTGTCCCACGCGGGAAAGGGCCCCTCGGATAGACTGATATAATCAAAGATACCAGACCGTTTTGAGTTCTCCGTGCTCAAAAGCCCGCCGTCTAAGTCCAGATGGCAGAAGGTCTCTACCACCTTCCTCTGCTCTTCACATGGCTTGGCACTGGCATTGGCAACATGCAGAACCAACGCCAAGATCAACGCCGTCGCGAGGCTAACCTTTGTCTTTTTCATTCTTTTCGTTGGCCCAACCACTTTCTTTATCTCTAATTAGGCTTCCCCCATTTTACCCTTAGTGCTGAAAGCGGTCAAGGAACAGGTAATGCGAGAGAACCCCGAATGAAATCCAGTTGGGTGTAATCCTATGCAGTATGATTATGCGTACGCCGGCATAACTCGTGGATGTGTGGGCAACACCATCATTCTGTCCGGCTACCTTGATTCTGACGATTCGCTCGATCCCGAGAACACGCACTATGTGCTCATGGCGGCAAAGGACATCGTCCAGGTCGCCTCTCAGGCCGTGAAAAAAGCCCTCGGCTACACGTACCCGATGGTGTAGAGGAGCTGCCACCCTCCATTTGCCGGCATGAATTCAGACTTAAGCATTTTCATTGCGAGTCATTTTCAGCGGACGCTGAAAACGTGTCCCTGAGTGAAACACTGATTGACTTCTTGCGTTTCATTATTTATACTTGTTTCAACAGATGCTGAAAAATACTGATGGACTGAAAGAAGCCGATCTTATCAGGAAAGCGGAGGACAGCTTGCGAAAGTGTCTTCTGCCTCTTCCTTTTGTGAAATCAATCTCCTTTGGCCAGGCCCCTGCCTCTTCCGGAGAGGGCCCCGACTTCGTCGCTCAGCTCGCCATTGCGGAGAAACAAAGGACGATCATAGGGGAGGTCAGGAACCAAGGCCAACCGAGATTCGCCCGAGCCGCGGTGAATCAACTCTTACGATATCGTCCGCAGTTTCCGAACAGTTATCCAGTCTTCACGGCGCCCTTCATATCTCCCGAATCAGCAGATATCTTAGAGGCTGAGGGCGTAGGTTATCTCGATATGGCCGGAAACTGCTTTCTCAGTTTCGACAAGGTCTTTATCCGCATCCAGGGCAATCCTAACCCTTTTCCGCAGAGACGGGATCTGAAATCGATCTTTTCCCCAAGATCGTCACGAGTGCTGCGCGTACTGTTGAACGCGCCGCCCAAGCCCTGGAAGGTTGAAGACCTGAGGCAACAGGCAGGGGTCAGTATCGGCTTGGTGGCGGCGGTCAGGAAAGCGCTGCTCGACCGGGAGTGGGCCGTCGAGGGATCAGACGGTCTGACCCTGAGCCGTCCCCAGGCGCTCCTGGAGGAGTGGTCATCAAGCTACACGTACAGGCGGAACGAAATCTCCGAATACTATTCGCTCCAAGACCTTCCTGCCCTGGAACGGGACCTCGGCATTTTTTGTCGGGACGCAGGCATCACCCTCGCACTGACCATGTTCTCTGGCGCCTCACACGTGGCGCCGCACACGCGATTCAATCGCCTGTTCGCGTACGTGGACGACAGACTTGAGGAAATCAAGAACAGGTTTGAGCTCCGGCCGGCGACAAGCGGCTCGAATGTCATGCTTCTGAGACCCTATGATACCGGGGTCTTTTACGGAATCAAGTTCTATCAAGGGCTACCGGTGGTGTCACCTGTTCAGCTCTATCTCGACCTCAAGGGGTACAAAGGGAGGGGAGAAGAAGCTGCACAATTCATTTTGGGGCAGGTGCTGGAAAAGACATGGTCACAAGACAAGACTACGAGCAACGGGAAGTAGAAGCGTGCAGGTCCGTTCTCATTGAGCTCATCCACTTGCTGGGCGAGTTCAAGGACGCCCTTGTCCTCGTGGGAGGCTGGGTTCCGCCTCTTCTTTACAAGGAATCGGCCCGGGAGCATGTGGGCAGTATAGATATCGACCTTGCCCTGGATCATCTTGTCGATGAGGAGACATACGAGACGATCAGAAGGACCCTCATCGAAAGGGGCTACGCCGAAGGAGATCAACCTTTCATTTTCTTCAGACGGGTATCCGTCCCGGATGGAGAGGCCGTTCTCGTGCAGGTCGATTTTCTTGCCGGTGAATACGGTGGGACCGGCAAAAGCCACCGGACCCAAAGATTTCAGGACATCAGGGCCCGAAAGGCACGGGGATGTGATCTTGCGTTCGACAATTTCGAGACCGTCATGATCGAAGGAAGTCTGCCCGAGGGCGGCATTGACCGCGTCGCGTGCAGGATCGCTGCAATCGTTCCGTTTATCGTCATGAAGGGCATGGCAATGGCCGACCGGCTAAAGGAGAAAGACGCCTGGGATATCTACTTCTGCCTCACACATCACCCGGGAGGTCTTGACGACCTTGCGGACCTTTTCAAAGGCCATATCGACCACAACCTCGTGATGGAGGGGTTGCAGAAGATATCCGACAAGTTCCAATCGCCAGAACATATTGGGCCAAAACACGTTGCCGACTTCGAGGGCATAGAGGATGAAGAAGAGAGGGCGATGAAAAAACGGGATGCCTTTGAAAGGGTCGACTATTTTCTCCGCCGAATAGGACTTCGATGAAGTGAGAAAGCGCAAACGACTCCCAAAACGAGAAGTGCATACTCTGGACGTGCCGCAAGATTCTTGCCGCCGGCGTGCACGGTGAGATTGGTGATCGGGCCTGTGGCCCGGCCCAAGGATCATGGCGACGCACCTACAACCGTTTCATGACCCTACCCTACGCAACAACGCGAAATGCAATAAAGTGCCGGCGCATCTTTTTTACCACACATGTTCTTTTTAGCTTGACTATTTTCCACATATGTCCTATGATGGTTTTATACATGATGCACGACGACGATTGAGGAGGTGCGGAATGCAAACGAAGAAAAGGAACAGGTCAGATATTCTCCCTCCGTACCGCAGTTGGGCACGGACAAAGCTGCTTGAGATTATCACGGGATTTCCCGATTACGTGAAGAGCGTGGAAAAGGGATACCACTTCTTTACCCAAGAGGAATTAGCGAATCTCAGGAGTCGGTATTCGGACGGTTTGACATGGGAGGACATTGACCGGGAACTCTCTTGCAAGGGGATCCTATTCAAAAAGGGTACGTTCCGGAAATACATACAGGCGAATAGTCTTCCTCGGGCAGTCGGATACCGGAAGAGAGAAAATGGGCGGGTGGCCATATTTCCGGCCGATACAATATCTCACATCAATTTCATCCTCTATTTTTTCAAGGTTGCTGATCGTACCAGCCTTGACGAAGCGCTCGAATTGATCGGGAAAATTAGCCCAACATCAACAGATTATGAATGTGTCACATCCATGCTTGAAGACTATCCCAGCCCCGAGGCGGCCATAAATCATTACGTGAGCAGCGATGGCGATGATGGTGACATCATTAACGCCATAGAAAAAGCTTTTGCCACACGGCCCGACGACACGCGGAAAGCACTCGCCGAGCTTAACGCAATAAACAAGTCATATCATGACCGCGTGGAGAAGCTCGTTTCGTCCTGGAAGGAACATACCGTCGCGGTGCTTCTGGAGACAGCCGATCTGGAGACAGCCGATGAGAAACCAGCCGGACAACCCGACCAAGGCTAAAACGTGGAGCTAGTCAGCAAGAGCAGGCGACTCCGCAAAACAGAACACTCAAGGTTAGGGGGCAATCCATGAAACTGACGAAACATGCGAAAATGAGAATCCGGCAGCGCGGCCTTCCGGAAATCCTACCGGCAGTTTTGCAAGCCTGGGGATGCCTCGAACAAGCGCCAGGCGGAACAGAGAGGATTTTCCTGGGAAAAAAGGAAGCCAACAGGCTCCGGAACGAGGTCGCGTACGAATACCAAAGGGTTCTCGAACTTATAGATCGATGCACCAACGGAACCTTGATTGTTGGAGGAGACGACACCGTTCTTACAGCATACAGACGAGGGTAACAGGGTGCTTCCTCGAAGATTTGCGGGACCTTTTCCGTGGAAAAAACCAACGCATGGGGTCGGATAGTGCAGGGTTTTTTGAATAAAGGGGGCAGCATGAGCATACCGGATAGCATTAGATTTACCTGGGAGTTCGCCGCTTGGTATTTAATTGATCCGCGCATAACCGAACGAGATCGAAGTTTCACAAGAGCACAAATAATGAGAGAGAACTACCAAGACCTATATAATTTAATGATAATACTCGGGAAGCATAAGAAAAACCCCAAAGAAGCGGAAAACACCCTCCAAAGAACGGTTGAAAATATGCGAGACAAGGGCTGGATAGACTTCCTCGGGCGAGGTGATTATAGGCTTACGGATAAAGGGCATAAAGAATTATTAGCCCAAAGAAAGAATATCACCGAAGTACGCGACACTATACGAAGTCTTAGCCCTGAAGACCTCAACCGTTTGCGAGAGCTGGCAGAAAAACTGGCGACAAAATAATGCGAACTGTCTCATGCTGGGCTCCAACACTTTTCAAGCGGCATTCTTTGACCGGATTGAAAGGCCCGGAAGCGTGGACTCGTAGGTGGAGCAGCGGTGGGCAAGGCATTCATTCCCTGTCAACCTTTCGCGCCCGAAAACCCCCTTCCCGAAGCCACGCCAAGTGTGCTACCGCACGATCAGGTGACGTGGCGGAGAAACGAGACACGACGGGCCTTTTGCATTGATTCTGCTGTGATAAATTTGTGATAAAAAGAGCTGAAAGTGGTCGAAACAAACAGAACAGACTCAACTCTATGGAATGACGAAAAGCCTTCTGCCTCAGAGGATTTCGGGAAATCAGACCGAATATCAAGGACCTTCAGAATTACGTTTTTTCGCTCTTAGGATCCAGCGGGCAACACCCATAGGGGTTCAAATCCCCTCTCTCGCATTCTCTCAAAGGCTTGACGCCGCTGAGAGGAGGCACCGAAGCGTGCCGAGGATCGTATCGACTATGATTCGGCGCTCTTCGCACCGCTTATGCGCCAGATGACGCCCCCGGATGGTCTTTCCGGAGATTGGCGACCGGCATCATCCCCGGTTCCCCGCCCTTATGGAGAGCATATCGCCGTCCCGGACGACGCAGCCGCCCTCCTTCGAGGCGCCGGTGAGGCGCAAGACCCCTTGCATTGTCAAAAACGTCGGACCGGATCCCCGAGAAGGAATCGAGGACCCTTTCGTCACGGCCTCTCAAGCTGCTTATGCGCCTTTCTCTGCGCAGCGACCTCCTCGCAGGAAGGGGCCACATCCTTCGCGGCAATTGTCGTAATATCCTTCAGGATGGCAAATGGATATCCGGGAACACGAGCGAGCTCTCCTATGTAGTAGGGGTACATGGTCTGATGGTCGCAGGCCCTCATGGTCAAAGGACCGACAGGCGTCTCCACGGTGAGCCCTTCCATGGCGTTGATCACATCTTCCGTTTTTGCGCTCTTTGCCTTCAGTATGGCTTCCGTAAGGAACTTCGCCGACATGTATCCGCCGAAGCCCGCCTCAGGCGGGTACGAATCGGCATCTCCCTTTTTGGCTGCGTAATCCATGTACTTTTTAACGAATTCCTTATTAGCCGGAGTTGCAGGATAATACCAAAGGTAGCCGTTTCCGGTGTACACGCCTACGGGATAGCTTTCTTTCAAGACCATCGCGAATGTGGGATCGCCGAGATAGCCCGCAAGGTACGGTATTTTCTCGAAGAGGCCGAACATTTTTGCCTGCTTCGTGAAAGACAGGATCGACGACCCGCCCCAGGCGCCGTACACGGCGTCCGGCTTCTGCGCCATCACGGCGCTGAGATAAGGGGTGTAATCCGTTTCCCCGACCTTGGCCCACGTCTCTCCTACGATCACCGCATCGGGCTTCCTCTGCTTGAGCCCTTTTAAGAAGCTTTCCGCCACGGAATGCCCGGACTCATAATCGTCTCCAATGATGTACCACTTCTTAAAGGGCTTGGTCGCAGCGTAGAACCCCTGGGCCGTTCCCTGGATACCCGTGGTCCCGCAGGCCCGGAATACATAGCGGTGCCCCATTTCACCGGTGGTCCTAAAACCCCAGTTGACAGCCATGAAGAGCTGTTTCTTGTTTTTTGCGAACTCGGACACCGCGAGGGCTGCGCCGCTGTTAAAAACGCCGGCAAGGAAGTCGACCCTTTCCTTCAGGACCATCTCCCGTGCGAGGGCTAACGCCTCATCTACCTTAAACTTGTCGTCCCTGGTGATGATCTCGATCTTACGCCCCTTCAGTCCTCCATTGGCATTGAAATCGTCCACAACCATCTGCCAGCCATAGAGAGCCTGTTTGGTGGTATATGCAGCCCCTCCGCTGTATGAATCAATGAGGCCGATCTTAATCGGCGGTTCCGATCGGCATATTGCCGGACCGATCAGGATAATAGGCGCCAGCAAAAGGACCGTAAGCAGAAACCGATGGAAAAACCTGTTTTCGGATCTCATAATTTTGCCTCCCTTAGAAGACGCTTTATCGAATAATCGGAAAGACCCGCCTGCCTGCATAAAGGCACGACCGTATAGTGATGATACAGCTTAAAAAACCTGGGCAACCCTGTCAAGGAAAAAAGGGGCCCCAAGGTTAAGTCAAACAAGCTGTATCGTCGCGTCGGGCAAGATGTATACGTCCGGGTCCCTTTTCTTATAGTCTTCGTCGAGCCGCTCGATCAGTTCATCTATGTCCTTCACCCAGATGATGCTGTCGGCTTCGCCGAAAGACGCACTCCCGGCAAGGTCTTTATGGCGGGAGAAGACGAAGAGTCTTCGGACCTTTGAATCTCGCGCAACGGCGCCATGGCGCACTGAAGCGAGCCTGCCCCACGTATTATTCCCGAATTTCGAAAGGAGATAATGGACGACCTGCCCTGCACCGATGTCGCAGAGCACCACAACGTCGCCGCCGGCATCCTTGAGAAGTCCGGCCGCCCTGCGTACTGCAATACCGGCTTCGCTGGCCTTTGTATAAGCGTTTGCAAACACTATGTCGGCTTTTCCCGGCACATCGGTGCCATAGTGGCGCAGGGCCTTTCCCATCATAGCCGCATACACCCCCTCGGGAGGTCCGGCGTAAAGGCCGACATGCTCGCCTCTGGTGTTTACAAGAACATCGATCTTTGCGTCAAGCCTTGCTATCCTTCCGTACTCACGCACATCTTCCAGAAGAGGACTGTCCTGGCGACGGTCTGATTTAGCCGCTTCTCCAAACTTTTTCCCAAGCGTTCCATGGTGATAAGTCACGGTATCTATGTGACTTACCCCCGGCAAGACGATCTTGCAGCCGCCTCCAAAACCACAAAGGGGGTGGGTCTGGAACGAACCAATGCCGATCCTGACATCACACGACAGGTACTCTCTATTCACCACGACCGGTGTTCCAAGATTGGTCTTGCCGATATTATCGCAGTTCTCGTAAGGGTTATGGTTATAAACAGGAAACCGCTCAAGGGCTTCCTCGCCGAGTTTTTCCTGAAGCTCGCACCATCCAATGCCGAGTGCGTGCCGGTTGCGCATATGAATCTCGCCTGCTCATCCCGCACGCCGGCCCCTTCGAGAACCTCCAAAAGGCAGGGGAGCACTTCGTATGCCCGGGTGGGCCTTGTAAGGTCGTCAAACAGGATGCATATCTCTTTCTTGCCCTTTACGAGTGGTCCTAGCGCCGACAAGGATTTCCGGTAATCATCTTCATCGAGAGCGTCGGCGTCGTCCCCTCGCATATGAAGCACCTTCACACGCCACCTATGAGGCAAGCGCAGCGCTATGGCCTCGCCGCCTTCCCAGAGATGATGTTGCAGTTCGATATCCATTCTCTCCTCCCGTTCCATCGAGCCGCCCGGTGAATGTGGAAGCAGCGTAATTCATTCAAATTCTTTGAATATCTTCTCGAATTCCGAGACGTCGCCCTTTATGTGATAGGCGTGCTCATCACTCGGGTATCGGCCGTTCTTCACCTCCGCATCGAATGTTTGAAAGGCGTTGACTATCCGGTCTGCCAAGCTAAGGTACTTCTTAACAAATTTCGGCGTGAACTCCTGAAACATACCACACATATCGGCAAAATTCAGGCCCTGTCCATCACAAGGAATACCTGAGCCAAATACCGGGATCGAAAGCTTTTCGGTTATAAACTTCATCACTTCCGCCGGCACCGACTCGACCATTACCGCCTTTGCACCGGCCTCCTCAACAGCAATGGCATCTTTTATCAACTCCCGTGCGGCGTCTGCCGTTCGAGACTGCGTCTTAAAGCCTCCTAACACCCCAACACTTTGCGGTGTTAACCCGATATGACTTATCACGACGATTCCCGCGTCGCTGATGGCTTTGATCTGAGGAACAACGGCGCGACCGCCTTCCAGCTTCACGGCATCTACACCGGTTTCCTTAATCATTCTAACGGCATTACGGACGGCGTCAGGGACACTTTCCTGATATGAGCCAAACGGCATATCGCCCATGACAAAGGTATTTGGGGCCCCATGACGCACGGCCTTGCTGTGAGCAATCATCTGCTCCATGGTCACGGGTATGGTGCTCTCGTACCCATAAACAATCATCCCCACCGAGTCCCCGCATAGAATCATGTCAATGTTTGTCTGATCGACATAGGAAGCCCACAAGGAATCGTATACGACGACGCTCGAAAAGGGCGTCCCTGCCCTCTTCATTTCCTGAAAGTCAAGAATGGTCTTCTTCCTTTTCGTCATCTTAACCTCCCTCCCCTAAATCTTTTTTTCTCTATTGCACACAGACCCCGATGCCCGCATCGCAACCCACGAAGGCGTACGGCGTGCTTTTGTCATATTCGATAGGTTGGTTCCTAAAAAGGCCATGGATCGGCGACCGGCATCACATCTAGTTCCCCGCCCTTATGGAGAGGATATCGCCGTCCTGGACGACGTACTGCTTTCCTTCGAGGCGCCAGACGCCCGCCTTCTTGCAAGCCGGGAAGTCGCCGTAGCGCAAGTTGCGCCAACAACTTGCCCACCGAAGTGAGGCACAGTTCGACGCCCATCTTCTCCTGGATCATCAACTGAACGATCCGCCGGGTCCACAGCCCAAACTCAAATCCGTATTGACGCGGGTCCTTGCGGAACGACCCACCGCTTGACTCTCTGACGTTGCTTTTCGGTGAGACTGCAATTGAGCCTCGCCTCGTAAATCGAGGGTGAGGCGGGCGATTTTTTGCTCGGACCTTTAGGGAAACGGTTTGGATTTCCTCAAATTTCGTGATCCTCCGGCGTGAAAGCTGGAGCCCCCGCAGAGCTTGCTCCGCGGGGGCTTTTTTTCTCCAATCCAAGGTGTGAAATCTACAATAGGAGAAAACCTATACCACAATGT
>CAVTDX010000043.1:0-48134 GCA_963733345.1 uncultured delta proteobacterium | reverse complement strand
TTTTTTTTTTTATTCGTTCAGTTATTTTGTCCAAAAAACCGCCACGGCCGGTATTTCCCGTCCATGATCCACGCCATATACTTGCTCAAGGGGAAGGCGACGACTGTCGCCACGAGGAGAAGCATAAAGGGAAGCAGCCAGGTTTGGATGAACATTGTTCTCACTCCTTAATTCGGTGTACGCCCGCTGCCTATATCAGGACCGCTCGGGCCGGACAATTATTGGGACGCCGCCCCGACAAAAGAAAGAGGTGGACGAACGCCCGCTCCCTTCCGTCAGAACCATTCGGGCCGGACAAGGGCGGCGACAAGGTAGATGAACAAAAAGGCCGCCACGACAGCGGTTATATAGATCATCGCATCACCTCGTTCTTTAGATTTTCTCGCATGCGTCCATGAACAGATAGACCACGGCCATTGAAACGAGGCCCAGGAAAAACATCGCCGGCAGCACAGAATGCAAGGTTCGTCTGGAGTTCCATTTCGTAATCCTCCTTAAGGTTCTACATGATGCGCCTAAGAGAGCAAACCGGGCTTCGCCGGGAAGCGGTTGGGGGGACACTCCTCTCGCCCCTTGTCTTTTCGGAGGGGTGTCCCCCCTCCATATTTTCGCTCTCTTCTTCGTCACGATCATAGCCTATATGCTCCAACGTCAATTGTGCATAAAAGTATCGAAGAAAAACGTCAATGGAACATAAAAAAAATAATAAGATATCCCGATCGGGGCCGTTTCGCGAAAAGATCGCCGCTTTTAGCTTCCCGTGAACCGGTGGCACTCTCCGCAAGAGGCGGGGGCATTATGGTTCTTCTTGTCGTCATGACAGGCGAGGCAGGTTTCACGCCCGGAAACCGTCCATGTATGTGGCGAGTGGCAGGCAGTGCAGCCGGCGGCCGAGTGCGTGCTCGCCTTGTGGAGACCGACGAGCGTGTTGTGGCAGGAGGCGCAAGCCTCCAGGGGCTTGACCTCTCCTTCTTTGACGTGGCAGGCGTCGCAGCCGGCTGACGTCATAGGCGCCGATTCAGGGAGTTTATGGCAGGAAATGCAGCGGTCCGGGGGCCGGTAGCCCGCCCGGTGGCAGAGGTTGCACAGGGCCCGGCCGTGCGCACCCTGCAGCGGCCAGGGATGCCAGGGTTCTTTGCTCGTGAGCGTGGCGGCGCCGCCGAGGGGCAGGAGCGGACCTCGCCGGGGCTCGGTGTGACACACCGAGCAGGACCTTGCGAGGGGCTCGCCTGACGCGTTGCGGTGGAAGCCGTCGTGGCATCTGAAGCACCCGGGCCAGTTGCGGTGACCGATGTTGCTCGGATACGTTGTCCAATTGACGTTCATCGACGGGAAAACGTTCTGATCGTAGATCGTCGCGACGGCGCCGGCGGCCCGATCGACCAGGGCTTTCCAATTCCCGACGTCCGGACGCTTCTTCGCGTAATATCCCTCGAGAGACTCCCGGATCGTCCGGTCAACATCTTTCTCGTTATGGTAATCCCTTGTCAGGGCCTCCACGGCAAGCTTCTTGATCCACGGAAGATCAGGCGAGATGGCGCCGCCCTCCATGGCCCGGTCCACGGCTGTTTCCGGCGGAAGAAAGACATGGGAAGGCCGGTTGTGGCAGTCCATGCAGTCCATTAAGCGAACAGGCAGCCTGTTCGTCTCCTCGCCGGGAATAGCGACGCGCGAATCCTTGTAGACGGCGACCGACCCGTCGGAGCGCACTGCCTCGACCCATGGGATCCGCTGTTGTTGGGGATCGGTCGATTTGAAATAGACCTTCCTGTTAATGGTCATGTGCCAGTGAATTCCGGCGTTCTCACCCAGGTTAGGGGTCCCTCCCCCCGTCCTTAGGAGGAGGCTGATCTGCTCCGCGCTGTTTTTCTCGTCATAGCGGAAATGGGGGTTCTGCATCAATTGGGCGCCGTAGAACTTCTCCGGCCAATGACATTCTTCACAGGTTTCCCGTGCGGGTCTCAGGTTCTTGACGGGCCCGGGGATAGGCCTCGAGTACGTATGAAACAGGGTGGCGAACACCTGGGGGACGCCGGAGATCTTTGATTTCACGTACCAGGGCACCCCGCGTCCGACGTGGCAGTCGACGCAAGGCACCCGTGCGTGAGGTCCGTTCAGGTAGGCCGTGTGTTCAGGCTTCATTACCTGGTGGCACAATCTTCCGCAGAAAGTGGTGGAGTCGGTGAAGAGGTAGGCGTTATAGCCTGCAAAAGAGAGCAGGATCGCGAGCAGACTGCCGCCTGCCAACGCGAGGGTGAACACCTTTCGCTGATGTTTGTCGTTGAGATCGAGCCTCGGGTAAGGCAGCGCCTCCTCGGTCCCGACCCGGCGTCTCCTCAGACTTTCCCGGCGCAATCCGTACAGGAATACGAGGATGCCCAGCGTGATGAAACCGGGGGCGATGAGGTAGGTGAAAATTCCGATATACGGGCTCGGTCTTCTTACGCTAAAATCTAATAAAAATAAGAGCAGCATCAGCAGGACGCTGATGACGACGATCAGGCCGCCGAAGTAGCTGACCGTGTTGCGGTAAAGCTTGCTTCCCTCCACCTTCCCGCCCCCGCCGTTTTTTCCTTTCAGCGCCGCCCGTGGCGAGGCGGATGCCGGACGTTAAAAAGAATCCGTCAGAACCGATAGTAGAGTTTCACATAATAGACGTTCGCGTTGTAATTCTGGTCCGTATAGGCGCCCGTGAGATAGGCGGGACCCGGCGCCGCGTATTCGTACCCGTTGAGCTGGGCGTCGTTGAGCCTGAACTGGCTGTACAGGTAGCCGAAGTTCAGGGTCACGTTCTTGCTGTAAGCATAGCTCACCATGGCCGAGACATTCTGCCTCGTGTAGTTCTCCCAGGGCGGGATGTCTATGTTGCCGTTGTTGACCCCGGCCGTGGTGAAAAACTGGGATGTAAAGTCCGCGTAGCCCTGGTTCTTTTCGAAGTCGTATTGGATCTTGAAGGCGAGCTTGTCCTTGATGAGGGGAACCGTTGTCCCCAACCCGTAGGCATAGTTGTCGTTGCGGATGTCCGCATTCCAGTTGTAGCCTAGGGCGGAAGGGGCAGCCAGTGGGTTGCCGCTGGGGTTGCTATGGCTCTCCGCCCTCCCGGTCTGGTCGGTGTAGGAGACGTCATAGTCGAAGAAGACGAAGAACTTGATCCCTTTCCACGTGTAGCTCCCGTCGAGGATGAACTCGTTCTCCTCCGCCTTGGTGAGGCCGAGGACGGTATCGCTGTAGTCGTCGAGCTTGTACGCGTACTCGAAAGAGACGTCGAGGGCGTCGCCGCATGTGAGGTCGGCTGTGAATTTCAACATATCCTGCGTCTGGTTCCCTATGTCGAAGCGGGTCACGTTGTTGTAGGTGAGGATCGTTTGGTTGTTTACGGTTGTGCTGGTGATCGGCTGGAGCTCGGTGTCGGTATTCCTGAAAAGCTTCTGATACATGAGGCGGCCGCCGAGCCAGTCGAGGGGATTGTAGACGAGGCCGCCTCGAAACGTGTTGTCCTTCGTATCGAGTACGTTGTCGACGCCGATGGGCGTCGGCGGGTTCGTGAGAAAGTCTTCTCCTCCCTCGCGCCTCGTGTCGGAGTAGTCATACCCGATGATCCCCTTGAGGTTTTTCATGAACCGGTAGGTCCCCTCAGCGCCGAAGTTCGTCTTGTCGTAGCTGAAGAGGGCATTGGTTACCATGCCCGCCGCGAGGGTTGAGGCGCTTGTGGGGTTGAGGAAAGTAACCTGGTCCGAATTATTCCTCCTGTCCAGGTATTTGAAGTAAAATTTTGTCGTCAGATCCTTCACCGGGTTCGAGGTGAGGTTCGCCCCCAGGTTCAGGTACTGCACGTCGCCGTTGAACGTGGGCTGGCTCAAGAGGAGGCGGGTCAGGGTGGGCGAGGTGATGCCTCCCACGGTGACGGTATCCTCGACCGTGTTGAGGATCGTCGTCTGAGACGTGTTTTCAGTATAGCTTGCGTTCAAGGCAAACTTCGAGGAGAAGGGGAGCTTCGCGGTCCCGTTGAAACTGACGTTCCATGACCTGTTGTCGGGGGGGCCGACGATGGTCCCATACGCCTGCATCGCGCCCGGGGCGAAGGGGTCCTGAAAGCGGGTGAACTCCGCCGAATTGCCGTACTCGCTAAAAGCTCCGCCCAAGGCCGCGTAGAACTGCTTGTTCTTCCAACCCAGAAGGACGCTCGTGTTGGTCGTGTGGTCGTCGATGGGAAGAGGCAGCTCCTCGGTGTTCGAGAACCCGAAGACGCTATGTCCGGACCAGGGCATGTCGCCTTGGCGCTCCAGATGGTTCGCCGTCACGTTGAAGAAGAAGGGCGATAAGGCTGTCACATCGACGGCGCCGCCCACGTCCTTGCGCTCGATCTTATAATCGAAGGAGGTGCTCGGCCACAGGTTGGAGTTCTTCGGGGTGGCCGAGGCCCTGCCGGGCAGGGTGAGGTCCTGGCTGCCGGGGTCGGTGTAGATGGTCCGGTCCTCGAAGGAGTAATCGTGGGGGAATTCCGTGTAGAAAAAGGAGAACTTGAAGCTGCCCCACTTCCCGCCGTTCATCCGGAGGTACATGTCGTCATCGCCGAGATAGGCGGCATCTATATCGAGGCGGTACTTGTCGTTGTCGTAATTCGCGTTTAATCCGCCAAAGAGGCCGGGGCCTATGTCGTTATATTCGTTGAACTTCGCGCTCTGACGGTCGAGGCTTAAGCCGCGGCCGCCGAGGAAGACGCCGCCGGAGAAAGGGTTATCGTCCGCATACGCGTACGGGGCCAAAAGGAAGCCGAGCAAGCATGAAAGCACGAGTCGGTTTTTCATGTCGCCCTCCTTATCTGAAGAAGACCCCGCCGCTGTTGTCTCCGTTCGCGGGGTTCACAGGCGCATTGCTCCCGTGTATGTTAATGTGGCAGTTGAGGCACGCTCGGCCGAAGGACTGGGCGGCCGGGGCCTTTCCCTTGAAAAGCGTCTGCCTGTTGTAGAAACCATGCGGGACGACGTGGCAAGTCTGGCAGAGGTTCGGGACCTTCTCCACGAGGAGCCACTGATTCACCGACCCGTGGACCGCATGGCACGCGGCGCAGTTCTCATCCACCGGGGGATGCTCGAACATGTCGGGGCCCCTCTTCTCCGCATGGCACTTGTAGCAAAGCTGGTTCAGGCTGTCCGCCTTGATCTGCGACGGGCCCGTTGCGCCGTGGGGATTATGGCAGTCCGAGCATGTGATCCTTCCCTCGATGAGCGGATGGTGAGACCTCCTGTTGAACTCGGCTTTCTTGTCGAGATGGCACTTGCCGCATACAGCATACTCCCATGCGGGCGAGTAGCCGAGACCGGCAAGGGTCGTGCCGTAGCCCGCCGCCGTCTTCGGGGGGCCGTGGACCGTGTGGCAGTCGCTGCACGCCACGTCCTCCTTCTTGTGGATGCCGGAATCCCACAGGGCGAGCTTGGGGCTGTTCTCGTGGCAGTTGAGGCAGACCGCCGCCTTGACGTCGGCCCTCTCCTTCTTGGAAAAGGCGGTCAGCCCGCCAACGCCGTGTCCGCCTCCCGCCGCCGCGTGGGCGGCGCCGGGGCCGTGGCACGTCTCGCAGCCCTCCTGATTGATCGGCGCACCCGGGACCGCCTTCTTCCAGTGCGGGCTCCTCGACATGAGCTTCGCCCGGTCGGCGTGGCAGCCAAGACACGCATCGGCCCCGGCGTAGCCGGCCGGGGCCGCCGTCCACGCCCGGAAAGAGAGGAAAAGGACGAAAAACACCAGCAGACAGGCCAATGTCAATCTCATGCTCCCCCCTTTTTTCTTGGTCACTCTTCTTGCCAACCGGGAAACGCTTTATAAACCTGGACTATTTCTTGTGACATTCCATGCATTTTATCGGCGCCTTCAAACCTTTTGCCGCCATATCCTTATGACAGCCCTGGCATCTCGCATGGAATGCATCCCTTGCCGCAGGCTGGCTATCCTTGGCCTCTTTGCCATGGCACACGGTGCAGGCTTTCGGGTTCTGCGGGTCTTTGTGGTGGCAGGTCGCGCAACCGATCTTCTGCTTCTCGACGTGAACGTCGTGGGAGAAGGAGACGGGGGGCATCTTTCCGCCCTCCAGTCCGATGGCAATAGGCTGCTTGGGATGCTCGGCCGCCTTCGCGGCCGGCAACAGGCAAAAGACCGGCAACAGGCAAGAAAAGAGGAGCCCTGCGACCAATCGGAATCTCATGAAGAACACCTCCAGGTGGCTTGGCGTCCAAAAGTAAGTATTTAACGGCCGGCGTCGTGAGTCAAGAAGATTTTTGGGAAAAATAGCAAATCGTTAGTTTTTTTTTAGGCTCGCCACTATACTTTCATTAGCAATCATCTTTCGAGCGGAGGGCTCACATGAGAGCGAGGGCAATAAGCAGATCTTTATCCATAGCCCGGATTGCGCTGTTTTTCCTGTGTGTCGCCGTTGCGGCCGCCCAGGGCGCGGATGAGCGGGGAAAGACGCTCTACGCGCAAAAATGCGCCGTCTGCCATGGCGAAAAGGGAGACAGCCATGGACCGGCTGCCGCCGCCCTACCGGTCAAACCCACCAATTTCAAAGACGGCAGGTTCTGGCAAGGGGACGCCGCAACGCGCATCGGCGGCTCGATACGTAGCGGGAAAGGCAAGATGCCGGCCATCGCTATGACGCCGGACGAGATCAGGGACGTGACGGATTACATGACCGGGACTTTCGGACCCGGGTCGAAGTAGCTGCAAGGATATGGCGAGAGGGCCGGGAAGAGGAACCATGGCCGGGCGTCATGCGAAGCTATGGTGGGTTCTCCGTCATGTCTCCGGGCTTGCCCTTCTCGCCTTCGCCGCCCTCGCCCCGGGCGCCGGGTCCCTCTGGTCGTCCGAGGAGTTTCCCGTTGCGCCGCCGCCGCTTAACCCCGGCATCTTCCCCTGCAGCGCCTGTCACGCAGCGATGAAGCCCAATACGGCAAAGAGGGATCTCGTGATGCACTCGGAGATCAAGCTCCGCCACGCGCCCGGGGTGATTACCTGGTGCTTCGTCTGCCACGACGCAACGAACAGGGATAAGTTCCACCTCGTCAACGGAGAGCTCATCGATTTCACCGAGTCGTACCGCCTCTGCGGGCAGTGTCACGGGACCAATTACCGGGACTGGAAAGCGGGCATCCACGGCAAGAGGACCGGCTACTTTTCGGGCGGCTCGCGGATGTACTTCCTGTGCGTGAGCTGCCACAACCCGCACGACCCGAAATTCAAGCCCCTGAAGCCGGAACCGCCGCCGTTCAGGCCAATGGATGAACAAAATGGCCCGTAAACGTTTTACGCGCAGAGAATTCCTTCGCGCCCTCGTTGCGGCAGGGGCTTCCGGCGCCGCCTTCTCCCTGGCCTCGTGCGCCAAAACCGAGAGGGAACAATTCTTCCAAAAGCATTTCCTCGAGATGACGGACGCCGAAAAGAAGCAGACGATCGAGAGGCTGGAAGAGGGCTACCGGGAGAAGTATGGACTGAAATTCGACGTGAGTGTTCAAGGGGCGAAGCCCAACACCTTATGGGGGTACGGCCTCGACCTCTCCCGCTGCATCGGATGCAGGCGGTGCGTCTACGGCTGTGTGAGGGAGAACAACCTGTCGCGGCATAATCCCCAGGTCCAGTGGATCAGGGTGCTCCGCCTCAAAAACGGGAACCTCCCAAATCTGGAGCAGGCCGAGGATTATTACGACCCCCCTGAAGTACCCGAAGAAGGCTATTTCTACATGCCTGTCCAATGCCAGCATTGCGAGAATCCGCCCTGCGTCAAAGTATGCCCGGTCCACGCCACATGGAAGGAGCCGGACGGTCTCGTCGTCGTCGATTATAACTGGTGCATCGGGTGCAGGTACTGTATGGCCGCGTGCCCTTATCGAGGGCGGACTTTCAACTGGTCCGAGCCGAAGGTGCGGAAAGAGGAATGGAACACGCGGGTCCACTACCTGGGCAACCGGCCGCGGTTCAGAAACGTGGTGGACAAGTGCACCTTCTGCGTCCAGCGCGTGAGAAACGGCAGATACCCGGCGTGCGTCGAGGCATGTCCGACGGGAACGAGGAAATTCGGGAACCTGCTCGATCCCGACAGCGAAATACGCTACATGATCGATCACAAGAGGGTGTTCAGGCTCAAGGAAGAGCTGAATACGGAACCGAAGTTCTACTATTTTTTTTCTTTGTGAGAGGAAGGGTTGGGGGGACACCCCTCCAGATTTATCGGGGAAAGGGCGCAACATGGAAGCGTGGAGGTTCTTCAAGAAGACGTTGAGGCTGGCGGCGACAGGCGGCCCCCTCTATTACGCCTGGTGCCTTTTCCTGATCGGCATAATCCTTTTGGGTCTCGCCTACTACCTGCGTCAGATGGATCGGGGGCTGATCGTCACACACATGCGCGACCAGGTATCGTGGGGCATGTACGTCGCCAATTTCACCTACCTCGTGGGCGTGGCGGCAGCGGCCGTGCTCCTCGTCATACCCGCGTACGTCTATCATTTCAAGCCGATCAAGGAGATCGTCGTCCTCGGCGAGCTCTGGGCCGCTTCGTCCATCTTCATGGCCCTCCTGTTCATCTTTGTCGACCTGGGCCGGCCCGACCGGTTCTGGCATCTAATCCCCTATATAGGATGGCTCAGTTTCCCCAGGTCCCTCCTGGCCTGGGACGTGCTCGTCCTCAACGGATACCTGCTCCTCAATACATTCATTCCGGTGTACATGCTCGTGAAGCTTTACTATGAAAAAGAACCGAACAAAAAATTTGTGATCCCCCTCATCTTAATCTCCATCCCCTGGGCCGTGGGCATCCATACGGTGACGGCCTTCCTCTATAACGGGCTCGAAGCGCGACCCTTCTGGAACGCATCGATCCTTGCGCCCCGCTTCCTGGCCTCCGCCTTCTGCTCGGGGCCCGCCATGGTCATCATCATGTTCCAGGTGGTCAGGCGGATCTCCTACATCAAGATCGAGGACACGGCCCTCTTCAAGATCGCCGAGCTGATCGCCTATGCCATGTTCCTCAACCTGTTCCTCCTCTCTGCCGAAGTCTTCAAGGAATATTACTCAGACACCATCGATCTTTACTCCCTCCGGTACATGTACCAGGGGCTGGACGGCCACCGGGTGCTCGTGCCCTGGATGTGGACGGCCTTAGGCTTCAACGTGACGGCCTTTTTCCTTTTCCTTATAAGGCGGACGAGGAAATGGCGCCCCACGCTCAATCTGGGCTGTCTGCTCATCATAGTGGGCGTATGGATCGAGAAAGGGCCCGGTTTTGTCCTGCCCGGCTTTGTACCCGGCCCCCTCGGAGAGATCTACGACTACATCCCCAACCGGCTCGAGCTCTTCGTCTCCTTCGGCGTATGGGCCGCGGGACTACTCATCTTCACGCTCTTCATGAAGGTTGCCATACCCATCGAGCGGGGCGATTTCGTGCACACGGAATCCGGCCGGGAAGGGCACGCGCAAACCCCGATCCGCCCGTAATCGCTCACCCGCAGGCTACCTTCCCAGCAGCCTGCCCGCCAGCTCGATAATGCTCCCCCCCGGAAACGGCGCCGGCACAAAAGACAATATGAAGATGAAGAGCATCAGCGCCGCCAGGGCCCTACGTCTCCCGTCGAGGGGCGTAATGCTGTCGACGGGCGCAGGGTGGCGTATGCCGAAGACCGACAGCAGCGCGGTAAGGACCAGCCACCCGAGGCTGTAGAAGACCGCCAGGCCCACGAGGAGAAGCATCAGGCCGCGGTAAAGCCATACGCTCTTGCTGCCCATGACCGCGTAAGCGATATGCCCCCCGTCGAGCTGGCCGATGGGCAGAAGATTCATTGAGGTTACAAAGAGCCCGACCCAGGCGGCGTATGCGATGGGATGGAGCACCAGCTCGTAATTCGGTGGAAGGTTTCTCACGATGGCCCACTCGAGCGCCTTGAAGAGCAGGGGGTCGCCAAGCTCTATGAACGCGCCCCCGGTCGCGCCCATCCTTACGGCCGCCGACAGTTTTATGCCGATGCAGGCGCAGACGAAGGAAAAAATGAAGCCGACCAGCGGGCCGGCGGCGCCGATATCGAAGAGGGCCCGTTTGTCGTATATCGACCCTCTCATCCTGATCACCGCCCCGAACGTCCCGAAAGGGAAATGGGGGAAAGGGATGAAATAAGGCAGCGTCGAGGAGACTCCGTATCGCCTGCTCGTCAGATAATGGCCCATCTCGTGAGAAAGAAGTATTGTCATGATCGCGGCGCTGTACAACGGTCCTCCCACCCATATGGTGGAGAGGACCGTCAGGCAGAACAGGAGTAGATGGATGAATATGCGCCTCGCCATTTAAACCTCCAGGAGACCCGCCTCGAAGTTTGTCCGGTCGTGCCGGCTTCCCTTTTTCATCCGGGCGTCGAAACGGAGGAGCATATCGAGGGAAGAAAGGAGATCTTCCCTCGTATATTTCCGGCTCGCCCGGAAGAGGTTGTAGGCATAGAAGGGCTTCTGGAAGGCAAGACAATATCTCTTGTCCACGGGCCCGGCGTCGAGGTCTTCCTTCAATTTCCCGAAAACCTTTGAAAAGGCTCGAAAATCGGGCGCGCCGCCCAGGAGACCTTCACAGTCTTTCGCCTGGAGCAAGAGTCCCATATAGCGCGCCATGAAGCCGTGTATCGCCAGTATGTTCATGCCCTGACCCAGGAGGGCTTCGAGGATCGCCAGCATTTCTTTCCGGTCCCTACGGGCCAGCGTCTCCGAAAGGGCGATGAGGTCCCGCTCCGGCAGTCCCTCCGTCGTCACCGCCGCCACGTCTTTCGCCTCGATGACCTCTTTGTCCCCCACGTAGCTGATCAGCTTCGCCAATTCGCTTTCCATGAGCGCCTCGTCGCGTATGCGCTCTTTCAGAAGGACAAAAGCCTTGCCGGACATCTTCTTGCCGTCCGCCCTTACCGCCGCCAGGACGCGCTCCCTGATCCGCTCCTCCCTTTCCTGCTCCAGGTCCACCCTGACGGCGCCGAGAGAGGGCGGAAGACCGGGGTCATCCGAGGTGGAATAAATAATCACCCCCGCCCTCTCCCCCATGATCCGCAAGGACGCCTCGATCTGGCGGATCGTCTCTTTTGACGGGTCGAGCAGCGCGAGGACAAGGCCCTCTTCAATAAACAGGGCGGAAGCCTTTTCCGTCACTGCCTGTTTGATTGCCGGCCCTGTGAGGAAGACGATGCGCGGCTTATCCGACCACCTGGAGGCGAGGACATTGACGTCCTCGAGGGAGTTCTCTTTCGATCCGACCGTAAAGACAATCCGTCCCATGCCCTATAAAATACTTTGAAACGAGCGCCCTTTTCAAGTCGGGCGGGGCGCTTTTTGCACCCGGCGCAAAATTGCCCCACCCGACAGGATGCTCATTGCAGGCGAGGGGTTGGGCTTCTGCATGGCAGTTCATAGATAAATCTGCGAAACTTCAGAAGAACGGAGGGTAAGAAGATGAAGCGGTCGAGAAACAGGCTCATATCCTGGATAGCGGCGTGGAGATCGACCTGATAGTGCCGCCCCTGGGCATGTGTATGTTCGTCGTGGCCGGACTGGATAAGGAGATACCCCTAACCACCGTTTTCAAGGGCTGCCTCTCGTTCCTTGCCATGGATATAGTGACCATGCCGATCTTTATGTGGTTCCCGCAGACGGCGCTGTGGCTGCCGAGCGTGATGAAGTGAGGTTTGCCCCGGCGCCTTGCGCATCATGGAACGGACAGAACTTCGCGGCCCCGGACTTAAAAAGGGGAAAGAACACGAAAGAGAAAGAAAATGAAGGACTACGGCTTGAGACTCATATACTTTTCGAACTCCGCCAAATGCCCCTCGAGCGTTTTCACTTCTTCGCGGAGGTGCGTCGCCTTATCGGCGAGCGGCGTATCCTTCGCCAATTGCGCGACGCGCTGGGCGAAACCCCCGATCACCGCAATGCTGTTCCGGAAATTATGGGCGGTCTCCATGAGGATGTCCTCCTGGCGGCGACACGATGCCGTAAGCTGGCGGACAAGCTCGGCCCTCCCGAGAATAGCGCTGACCAGCTCGCCTATTACCTGGAGGTACTCGAAATCCTCCTCCTGGATCGGCTCGCCCCGCTGTCCCGAATCGACGACCAGCGCGCCCAGCTTCTTTGCCTGGCCTGTGATCGGATCGTCGTACATTAAAGGGATCACCGATTTGATCTTGATCGGTTGAGACAGGCTATGCTCGTACCCGTTTGTCTGCCGCGCATCCGTCAGGTTGAGGGGCATGCCCCGTCTGACGGCGTCCCATACAACGCTGCCTGTCGCGACTTTGATGCCCTCCAAGGGGCACTCGTGGCTGCCTGCCCAGAAACGGAGCTTCAAGTCTTCTCCTTCGAGCAAAATGCAACGGGCCCTCTTGCCGAGCCTTTTGCACAAGCGGTCGAGCACGTTCTCAACGAGCTTTTCAGGAACGCTGCTCGCGCCGAGCATACGGGCGGCTTCAAGGACGTCCCGGAAGCGGCCGCCGGCGTTCCTACCCATTTTCCGTCCCTTCAGACGCGCTGTTTCGGCCGCCATGGCCAACACCTTCTTTTTATAGTATTATCTGTTCGCTTATAGTATTGTCTTTTAGCCGCAAAATGGCAAGAATGCGCCTTCACGTTTCGACCGGTCCCGCCGGGCATGGAGAACGCCCTGCGACTGCCCGCGCGAAACACTATATAATTCACGACAGGCTTTTAAGCATGCGCTTCGCGAAACGCGCAAAAAACGACAGACAACCCCCGCTTCGATGCTTTCTCCTTTGCCTCGCGGCGATGCTCCTTCCCCTGCCCTGCGCGTGGCGCGCAGCATCGGCCGAGCAGCCGATCCACGTCGCGTTCCAGGCTGACGAGGTGGGAAAAGCGCCGCGAGGCTGGGCATCGAGAAACAAAGACCCCGGAAAGATCTATTCCGTGCAGGAAGAGGGAGGAAAAAAATACCTCCGCGCAGACGCTCGGGACGCGTGCGAGCCCCTCGGTTATGAGAAGCCGTGGCCCCTGGGCGAATATCCTATACTCCAGTGGCAGTGGCGGGCCGTGCTCTTTCCCTCGAACAGCGACGAGCGCAAAAAATCGGGCAGCGACAGCGCGCTGGCCGTCTACGTCGTCTTCGGCCGCTGGCCCTTCATCAAGTGTCTCAAGTACATATGGAGCGATACGCTGTCTGTCGGCGCGTCCTTCACCTCCCCTTTTTCTTCAAGGACCCGCCTCATCGTGCTTCGAGGCGGCAGGACCGCCGCGGGAACGTGGATCTCCGAGAGACGCGACGTCCTCTCCGACTATCGCCGCTTCTTCGATGCTAGCGAGACGCCGACAGCGAGAGGCATCGCGGTCCTAACCGATTCCGACAACACCCATTCCCATGCCGTCGGCGATTACGGGGAGTTCGAGACCCTGCCCGCCGCGCCGTGAACATCCCTCACGATTTTTCCCCTACCCTCTTTCTCAACGTATCGAGGAGCGCCTTGGGCGGCTGGTTGATGAGGATCTCCCTGAACTGGCTCCGGTAGTTCGCGATCAGGCTCACGCCCTCGATCACGACGTCGTAGACCTTCCACTGACCGTTTTCGTTCATCGCCCGATAGTAGATAGGGACCGGGCCGCCCTGGGAGACCACTTCGCTGCGGACCTCCGCGGCATTCTCGCCGAGGGGGACTGTGGAAGTAAACTGCACTTTCTCGTTGGTATACTTGGTGATCTGGTCGAGGTAGGTGTCCAAAAGGAGGGTTCGGTACAGGTTGACGAACTCCTTTCGCTGGTCCAGAGTGAACCGGTTCCACTCAAGGCCGAGGGTGCGCTTCGAAAGCTCCACGAAATCGAAGAGCTTGTCAGCGTCGGAGGCGATCTCCGCCCTCTTTTCCTTTTCTCCCTTTTCCCCCTTCAGCGCCGGATTGCGCAGCACGTTGAGGACGTTGTTCACGCGCCCTTCCACCGTCGCCTGGGCGCCCTGCTGCTGAGCCCTCCCGATCGCCGGAAACAGAAGGATGAGCACTATGGCCGGCCAAAGCATTCTTTTCATTTTTCATTCCTTGTCCGGTTGCCCGAGGAGGTTTTCACCTGTCCGAAGACGTACTGTCCGATGAGGTCCTCGATGTCGGGCATGGCGGAAGTGTTCGTGATTGTGCCTCCCGGTTTGAGCGGCGCTTCGGCGCCCCCGGATCGATCTTCAAATACTTGTCCCCGATGAGTCCCTGGGTCTTTATCGAGGCCGTCGCGTCCCCGTAGACGGTGATCCCCTTGTTGATCGACACCCCCACCAATGCCGCCTGGCGCTCGTTGTCTATGCCGACATAGCTGACCTTGCCTTCCTCAATGCCGAAGATCTCGACCGGATTGCCCACCAGCAAGCCCTCGACAGTGGAAAAACGGGCATACAGCGTATACATGTTCCGGTGAAAAAGGGATACATTGCCGAGCTTGATCGAAATATACCCCACGCAGACGAGACCCGCGAGGACGAAGATGCCGACTATCGTTTCCATCGAATATTTTTTCATTGCCTGATCCCTTTGTCGCGTCTTTCGGAGGCGGCCAGCACCCGCTCGCCTGATGCGATCTTCCCGGCCACGTGGTCGATATCGTCCTTGGGGGAGACCTCGGAGGCGCCCCCCTTTATGCGGACCTCAAAGCCTCGAGCGCTTCCCCGATCGAGTCCCTCCGTCTTTTCGAGCGCGGCCGCAGCCCGTTGCTCCAGCTCCTGCGCGTAGTGTTCCATGAGCTGCTCGGCCTCGCGAACGCTCGTGTGGGGCAGCACGACGAGGATCCCCGCCGGGCCGCGCATCGCTGAGAATCCTCCGAGAGTCCTGAACCGGCGGGCCGTCTGCTCCCCAAGGTCCTCCATTATTTTTGCACATGCTTCAGGGCCGAGCGTCTCCCCGGGCAGGTCGAGCTCAACCGTAAAATGTATCGCCGAAGTCGCCGGCGCCAGGGCCTGTCGTGAAAATACCGACGCATAACAGGAACGGAAACTCTCTTTGGCGAGAAGGCCCGTCATTTCCTCCTGGAGACCCTCGAGGCTGTTGAAGAATTCCACGAGCATGGGATGGTTCAAGCGCGTCACCTCCTCGTAAGACCCTTCGAATCCGACCGTGCCTTCCCAGAGAAGGACCACGCGGTCGGAGATAAAGAATATTTCCGGAAGGTCGTGGCTGATCAGGACCGCCGTGAAGCCGAATTGCCTCCTGTACCGCGCGATCATGCTCAGGATCACGTTCTTTCGGATGGGGTCCTGGCCGGTGGTCGGCTCGTCGAAAAGCACAATTCTCGGGTCTGTCGCCAGCGCCCGGGCCAGAGCCGCCCTTTTTTGCATGCCCCCGGACAACTCCGCAGGGTACTTGTCTCTCGCATCGGCCAGCTCTGTCTGCTCGATCCGCTTCATTACCTTCGCCTGCATCTCTTCCTCATTCAATGAGGTGGTCTGCACGAGGGGGAACGCAACGTTCTCGAAGACCGTCATGGAATCGAAGAGCGCATTGTGCTGAAAGAGGTAGCTGATGTGATGCTTATACTCCCTCCATTCCTTTTTTTTCATCTCGCCGAGGGGCTTGCCGGCAAAGAGTATGACGCCTTCATCCGGCTTCAGCAGACCGATGATGTGTTTCAGCAACACGGTCTTGCCGGTGCCGCTCTTGCCGATAATCGTAGTGATCTCATTTTCATATATCTTCAGATTGATCCGGTCCAGCACTGTTTTTTCGCCAAACCGCTTCGTCACGTTCCGGAACTCGATGAGGGGATCTTTCGCCATTCCTTTTATGCCTTTACGTCAGGAGAGAAGTCACGACGTAGTCCGAGACGAGAATGAGCGTGCATGAAAGGACGACGGCCGCCCTGGTTGCGAGACCGACGTTCTTCACCCCTGAGCTCTCGGTCCGCATATGGCAAAAGTAGCCCTCAAAGCAGCAGATGATCGACACTACGACCCCGAACACAATCGCCTTAATAAACCCCCCGCGAATGTCCTGTACCGTCATGGATGAGTGCACGCGGTAGAAGTACGCCCCCGAGTTGGCGTGCAGCAGGAGGACGCCGGTGAGGTACGCGCCGATAATGCCTATCAAATCAAAAAACGCGGTCAGGATCGGCATGCCGATAATCGATGCCGCCAGCCTGGGACTGACGAGATACCGGACCGGGTCAACGCCCATCGCGTCGAGGGCGTCGATCTGTTCAGACGTGCGAAGGACCCCTATCTCCGCCGCCATGCCCGAGCCGGCTCGGGCGGTCACCATGATGGCGGTCAGCACGGGCCGAGCTCCCGGACGAGCGTGAGCGACACCGCGCTCCCAAGCAGGCTCGCGGAACCGAACTGCACGAGCGTGTAATACAACTGGAGCCCCAGCACCATTCCCGTGAACAGGCCGACCAGAAGCACTATGCCGCTCGACGTCGCGCTCACGTAGTAAAGCTGCCAGGCCGTCTCTGTCAACTGCTTTCGGGAAAAAATGCCGCCCAGCGAGATCACGAAGAAGATAAAGACGGCCCCGAGGAACCGCAAAATCGCCAGGCCCCCCCTGCCGGCAGCGGCAAAAAACCTCAAGACCGGGCCTGCCGCCTCTCCCCGGCCGGCGCCCGGCATTCTCATTCCCAGTTCTCCTCTGGCCATTCAACAGATAATTTATCAACTTTTCAGGAAAAAACAAGTTTTTGCGCGAGAGGCTGTGGAACTGGCGCGTTTCCGTCCCGGAGCGCCTTAATTTGCGGCCCGGGCGAGGAAGAATATGATCCTGCCGTCGCGCATCTCGCTCCGCAAGGCGCCGGTGGCCTCGAGGTGCTTCAGATGGGCAAAGGTCTCGCCCGTTGCGAGGAGCTTCTGCAAATCGGGCGCGGCGTCCCAGGAGCCGGCGTCTACCACGCTCCACGTTATCCTCGACGCCAGCTCGTAGACGCCCCTCCCGCCGCCTTTCAGCTCAGAGGCGATCTCGGCGCCCCTCTCTCGGTGGTGCTCCTTCAGTTCATCGATCCTTTCCCGGAATCTGGTAAAAGGATCGCGATGCCCCGGCAGGACGACCCTGACATCTAGAGGATAGACCCGGTCTAGGGAGTCCAGGTAGTCGGCCAGGGGATCCTCTCTATCGATGCGCGCCTGGATCCCCGGCGTAATATCCGAAAGGAGATGGTCTCCCGCGAGAAGGAGCCGCTTGCCGGCTCGTAGAGGCACGTGTGGCCGGGACTGTGGCCGGGCGTGGAGACGCAGTGAAACCGATAATCACCTACGCCGATCTGATATCCGTCTTTCACGAACGTGAAGGGCCACGCCTCCTTGACGGGCGACGGCTGCGTGATCTCCGGGGAAAGGATTTCCCGCAGGTCCACGTCGGGGAACCCGGCTGCTCGCAGAAACTCCCGAATAACGGCGAACATGGCGCCCGATATTGCCCTTTCGCGCGATTCCGCCTCCCGCCTGTCGATGTAGATGACCGATCCTGCCCGTATGAGCCGGGCGACCAGGGGGAAATGGTCGGGGTGGGCATGGGTGATGAAAAAATCGCTCTCGGCCGCGTCAATGCCTATTCGGCGCAATCCCTCGTCTATTTCCCGCATGCAGGGATCGAGGTCCATCCCGGGGTCGACTATTAGGCTGCGCTCGCGCCCCTTTACCGCATAGGCGTTGACTGACCCCAGGATCGAGCCGGGCAGGGGGATCGGCATCCTGAAGACGCCGGGCGCTATTTCTTCAACCATCGATGCACCTCTTGCTGCGTTCTAGTTGATTGTGAAGCACACAACGATACCACTCTCCGGCCCTGTAAGGCAAGGGGTCCGGTCCTTAAAGCGCCGTCTAAAGACAGAACTTTCTTGCGCCTGGCTCCTTTCCTACGAAGACCGGCGCCCGGCGGCCGCCGTAAACGGCACGAGAACAAATCCGATCAGCAGCCAGGACCAAGCCGGGCGGTCATTCTTTTCGTACTGTGCGTCGTTTGCTTCATTCAGCATGGTTTTCATTTCGACGCCTCCTCATGGGACTTTATGGCACGTCGGGAAGTCCGTATCCGTTCCTGGGTTTGGAGCAGTTTTTTGTTGAGCCTCACCGCGTAGCGGGCTATCAAATAAGCGGCAATGAGGCCGGTCGCCTCGGCCCAGGCGACGATCGCGACCAGAAGAAAAGGATCGGCCAAGCCGAAGAGGAGCGCGCTACCGCAGCAGACAGCGGCGATGTAGACAAACACTGCCGATAAGGACCGGAATGCATTCGAGCCCATGTTTCGGGAAAGGACGTAGGCGAGGAAGGAGGGACCAATGACGCCGTTCAAGAGCCCGATGGCCATGCTTCTTTCGAGAGCGAGCCGGGCATCCCACTGACAGAGGAGAATAAAGGGAAGGACGACCAAAGCGGCGACGAGACATGAGATGAGCGCGATTCTCACCCTGAAAACGATCCCTATGGCAACGATCTTCTCCCGGCGCCTCATGGCTTCCTCTTTCAAGTACTTGGCGAAGCCTTCAAGCGATGGCGCCTCCGGAATGCGCGAGGGGGGCAAGGTCTGCCGACGCCTCCCGGCCGTAGCTCGGGCCCGGCCTCCCCCTCAAAGAAAAGCCCTAATCACATATCGATAAAGCTTTTAAAAGACTGCACATGCTTGCGTGAAACCTCTATCTGTGTGTTCAGGTCCTTGAATTTGAGGAGCAGCCTTCCTCCGAACCAGGGGACGATCTCGCTTACCGTAAGGATATTGATAAGGTAGGACTTGCTGACCCGGATAAAGCCTTTGTCATAGAGGCTGCTCTCCAGCTCGTAGAGCTTCTTCTTGATCTCATACCTCTGGCGCTTCGTCTGACAATAGGTATCGTTGTCCTCCGCCTGGAAAAAGAAAACATCGTCGAGTCTTATGATCTCATAGGCGTCTTTTCTTTTTCCGACCACCGTCTCGCTTTCGCTTCGCGACGCCGCATCCTGTTTGAGCCCGTCTAGGAACTGAAGCAGTTCGTCGAGTTTCGCTCCGTCGAACAAGACCGCGATCCCGTTGGCGGGCGGCGAGAAAGCTCTATCGACCAGGGAAAAAGCGGCATCGTCGATAACAGCTATGCCCCGGGCGGCGAGGATCTCCGACAGCACTGTTTGAATGTTCTGGGGACAGCGCAATGAAAGCTTCATACAGGTTTTCTTTTTTGTCTTTCTCCTCCGTTGTCGCGGTCGCCTCCATAATGGATCAGAGAATGCGGCATCTCGCAACCCAAAAGGACCCTTCTGCGAAATAGCATAACGTCTTTCGTGATATTTGACAATCAAGAGGTTTCATAGTGGCAAAGCGTGATATTCTTGTCGGATTTTCATGGCATGGCATGTTTCTGGCTTGTATGCCCGCATGAGAGCGAAAAGGCGGGTCTTCGCCCTCATGCCCTTCGGATTGGTTCACCATTCCGTGTGGATAGAGGAAGGGGGCAAGCCCTAACACTAACGATTAAATTATGGTAGACTTATATGTGCGGATGATCCTAAAAAGCAAGGCCGCAGCCGCCGGGAGTCCGCAGGAGTTGTCCCCAGGGCGGATATGACCGGGGTCAAGCAAAAGGAGGAAAACATATGTTCGAGGGTCTTTTTCAACCGTTTCATCTCCTCGTGATCCTTGTGATCGCCCTGATCATCTTCGGCCCGGGCAAGCTCTCCGACGTGGGGGGCTCCCTGGGCAAGGCGATAAGGGGTTTCAAAAAGGCGATGAACGAAGACGACGCGCCCAAGCGACTCGAAGGGAAGGACGACGATACAAAGCCGTCCGCAAATTAGCCTGAAATTCCGAATTTCCTGATGAAGGCGCTCTTGATATCGCCAACAACCTGAAGGTGTGCACGCCTATTCTTGACGCACCCGCTCCCCGCCGTTTCAAGGGAGCGAACGAGCCGGCCTCGAGAGCGCAACTGCCCCCCTTTCCACATCGCCTCCGACACGGTGAGCCCGAACCCTTCCGTTGCTTTCAGGAGGCTTATGGCATCCTGAAAATCAAAGGGCGGCGTCTGTTTTTCCATCGGCCGCCTCCTTCACGTAGACGGTCCTCGTGGTGAATGGGACTTCAATCCCTTCCCGCGCGAATCTCCTGAAGACGCGCTTCCGCACCTCGCTCTGGACGGCGTACTGGTCGACAAACCGCTTTACGGTGAAATTGAGAGATACTTCCATCCAGCTCTCGCCCGGATTGAAGCTCACCGACGGCGCCTGGCCCTCCACGAGCCCCGGCAGCTCCTGCACGGCTTTTTGCGCCTCTTCCATGAGGACCCTCTCCACCAGGTCGTAATCTGTCTTGAAAGAAGCGCGAAGCGGCACTGAAACGCCCATTTCCGGCTGCGGCAGCGAATAGTTGACGACCTCGCTCTGGGCCAGTTTCTTGTTGGGTATCATGACCGTGTTGTTGGACAATGTCCTTATCCTCGACGTCCTCCAGGTGATGTCGTCGACGTATCCCTCGTGGCCGGATTCCAGCTTGATGAAATCGCCTACCCGTATCGACTTCTCGATCAGGAGATGGAAACCCGCAAAAAGGTTAGCGAGAGTGTCCTGCAGGGCCAGGGCGACGGCGAGGCCGCCGACGCCGAGGGCCGTGACGAGCGGGGCTATCGATATGCCGAGGATGTCCAGGATGATCAGCACGCCGATGGCGATCACCCCGCCCTTCAGGACCCCGCCCACGAGGCCGGTCGAGGAGACGGGGATATCGAGCTTGCCCGCCTGGACGCTGAAGAACCTCTCCGCCGCATCGGCAGCGGCAATGGTCACGGAAAACACCAGGATCACGTGGATGATCCTGTCGCAATAAAAGACATACTTAGCGGGAAGGTCGGAGACCGCCATACCGAGGTAGAGACCCGCGGCTATGCACCAGTAAACGGAAGGCGCGGCCAGGGGCTTCCGGACCGCTTCGTAGATGCGTAATGCGCGCTCCCGCCTGTCCGCCCACGCCCTGAAATATCTCATCAGCCCCCTTCTCAGGAGAAGCAGCGCGACAATGCACGCCGCGGCGGCGCCCACAGGCACGGCTATTGCCCGGACCCAGCTAGTCATACTCCTGCTCCACGTCCTTGAATATGTCGAGGACGGAGATAAAGATCCCCAGCACGAGGGGCCCCATGACGAGACCTATGAGGCCGAAGAGCTCGATGCCCCCCAGGACGCTGAAAAATATGGCGAGAAGAGGCATCCTCAGCCGCCCCCGAATGATGACGGGCCGCAGCACGTTGTCTATGAGAGCCATGGCGAGGAGCCCCACGATAAGCACGACAATGCCCCGGGCGACGGAACCGCTGAGGAGGAGCCACAGCGCCGCAGGGACCCAGACAATCGCGGAACCCACAAAAGGGATAAAGGATGAGATCGAAATGGCGAGGCCCCAGAGGATGGGCGAGTGGAGACCCAGAACGGCAAAGAGGAACGCGGCGATAAAGCCCTGGGCTAAAGCCACGACGATGCCGCCGTAAATAGTGGAGATCACGATGTCTTTAACCTGCCGGCTCAGCCTCTCCCTGTGCTGACTGGAGAAAGGCACATACTGGCTTATCCGCGCCAGGAACTGGGGTCCGTCCCTCAAGAAAAAAAAGAGGGCGAAAACCATCAGGACAAAATGGAGCACTGCGGTCGCGGCGTCGCTCAGCCGCCCGGGCAGGTATTCGACGAGCGACTTCCCTAAACCCGTCAGCCCGTTCACGGCGGAGGCCTGGAGCTGAGCCCGACTAATGTCGAAGAACGAGAGCAGTTTGTCCGTAACAGGCGTGATCAGCGGATTGTTGAGCAGGCGCGAGACGCTCTTGAATTCGAAGGCCTCGGGCGACACGTTGCTCAGCTCGACGGTCAAAAGATAGGTAAAATAGGAAAAAGGCCCGAGGATGAGCACGCAGACGAGCGCCGTGCCGGCGGCTGCGGCAAGGGAGCGCCACTTGACGTATTTCAGGATAAAGACATAGACAGGAAAAAAGACGATGGAAAAGACGACGGCCCACGCGAGGGGGACCAGGAAGGGACGCAAGATCAGGTAACTGAGATACCCGAGCGCCAGCACCAGGCCCAACATCACAAAAAAGGGAAATCTGTTCGCGTTCACCTCATGCGCTTCCGGAACGATAAGCTAAGAGTATAATACCACAGGACCCTTCCTACAACATGTTTATGAGGCCGGCCTCAGGGCAAACGCATTTGGGATCTTGTCGTACTTCTCAGGTGTGGGTTGGCGCGAGCAGCCAACCCACACCCGCTTGCGACCAGCCTTGCCGTGGCCGTAGGGATGCTCGGCATCGGCCGGCTTTTCCGCGTACCTGATGGAGAAAAAGGCGATGATCGCGACGAGGGCGTCGAGGGATGAATGGAGCGCCTCCGATATGAGCGTCAGATAGCCGGTAGAGAGACCCACAAAGAGCTTGAGCGCGATAAGGAACACGGCGACAGCTAGCGATACGAGGGTGACCCTTCTCTTTTCCGCGTTCTCCGTCCCGGTCCTTCCTTTTGCCATTTCAGATCCCGTCCGGTCGCGCAAGCCCTTTTTTAAAGCACTCGGGCAGGGGCGATCTTCGTGACACGACGCACAAGAATACCTATATTACTCTATATGACCGGAAACGGAACGTCGCAAGCAGGGCCTGGCCTGCAGAGCGCCATAGAACAGGAGTGGGAAAAGGCGGTGCGGCAGCACCCCGAATATCGCGACGCCCTGAAAAAGGCGTGGCATCTCCTCGTCGTCTGCAGAAAACCGGAGAACCAATGGATCACGGACTGCATCTTCCAGGACGCTGAAAATCGGCCCTTGCGGCATATCGACGTGCTCTTTTACTCGGAACTCATTTTTCAGCTCATCCGGGGACATCTATACTACATCGGAATCCAGGTGAAGAGCCCTCCGGTAACGAATCCTGGGGAAGGGATCCTGGATGAGATCACCCTCGCCGGCGTGGAGGCGCCCTTCGCCGTCGATTTCGAGAAAGCGGACGACGGGAAGGTCGCTACGCTCCGCTGGGGCAAACCGGTTACGGTCCACAACCACAGGGCGGGAAAATCCCACCTCACAAACCAACTCGCGCCGGGGTCCGCCCTGCTTCAGGTCGGCTATACGAGGGCCATCACCACCGGACTGGTCCTGAAGGAACACAGGATCGTTGCGCGCTGGCCGCACGGACACAACTTCGTCTATCTGCTCTATACGGACTTGCAGGGACTGTTCCAGGGGATTGCCGATCCGTCGCAGTGGCTCAACAGCCGCATCTAAGCGTGGCCGGTCGCTTTTTGCGCCTGGCGCGGTCGCCGGCTCGGCGTGACTCCTCACTTCAAATCATGGAAGGCGCACGCGGGTTTTCTTCCACTTGACATCCAGAAGGGGGATGCTTAGGTTGACCGAAAGAGCAGACCCTTCCTGTTGTTCCGTTCGTCGCCCATCTACGCGTCGTGATATGGATGTCAGCGGGGTCCAACAAAGTCAAGGCATATCTCGGAAACAGAGCGCTGAGACGGGTCGCTCAAGGATACGTCTCAAAGGAGTCTTGTTATGGACCACAGGGAGACGCAAAGAGATGCTCTCGCGGGCATAAAGGAAACCCGTGAAACCGAAGCGGTTTCCATGGCCAGATCGCTTGCTGAGACCATTGCGGGCGCGGATGCGACAGCAGGACCGGAAAGCGAAACGGTTGGCCTGTGCATCGAGTGCGCCGTGCGGCATCATCGTCTCAGCCAGACAAATAGGCCTTGCATGGGCGAAGGCGACGGCCTTGAAACGTCTTTGGCTGAGGCATGGATAGATGAAAGGCGCTACGCTATGGTTCCCTCAGTCGGCATAACGATGCGTTGCAGGGAGTGTCACGGGATAAAGAAAAGTCTCTACGTGTTCGCCGAGTAGATCGATCCCTCTCGCCACGGCAATGGCGTCGATTCCCGCCTTCGGCGCCAATTATATCAAGGCTTTTCGCCATTTTCTTGCCCCTTGCCCCTTCCTCTCGTAATAGGAATTGTAACCGTGGTCGTAACCGTTTGCGCCCGTTCAATCGTCTGCTTCGCTTCCTCAAAAGATAGTTTTCACTAGTCTCATTGCCCAACGGTTTTATCGTTGACATATTTTGCAGCCATACTATAATGGGAAGAGGCGCCGTAAGGTAGTTCAATCCATAGAAGGAGGCTCGCATGGAAAGCAGCGTATACAAGATCATCGAAATCGTTGGTGTTAGCCCAACCTCATGGGAAGACGCGACCAAGGTCGCCATTGAGACCGCCGCCGAGTCCCTCGAAGACCTGCGCATCGCCGAGGTGGTGAAACAGGACGTGACCATCGAGAAGGGGAAGGTGACGGGCTATCGCGTCCGCCTTACAGTCTCCTTCAAGTATCATCCGTCCAAAGGGTAGCGGACGCAAGACCGGGGAGGCTGAGTATCCGGCATTCTCCCGGCTCAGCCCTCCCCCGTCAGCTAAGGCTCGGCTGCAAGCCGCCGGCGCCTGAAGCGGTCATGCCCTATCCTATGAGAGGAAGTCTTCCTCTCTTGCTTTTCCGGTCGACGCCGTGCCGGCGGTCCGACCCGAAGGCATTGTCAGCCGGGTAATGACGCAAAACTTGAAAAACCAGGCCGGAAGCTTGCTGAGGCGAGATAATCGGAGCCCCGGTTAACAAATTGTAACAGAGGTGAATTGAAGAGGTGAGGACCCCTAAGAGTTGCCAGGATAGTGCCAAGAAGAAAATAAACCGAAAACGAAAGGGGATAAAAAATGAAAACAAGGAAAATAAGACTATGGTCAATTATTCTGGCTGGACAGGCGTGTATTTTAATTACGGCTATCATTGCCGGCTATGCCGGACCGGCAACTGCTGCGCCAGCGACTGATGCGGTTGCAGTCAAAGAGTGGCAGCTTCCGGCGCTGGCCACAATGACCGGACCCGTGGCGGCATTGGGAATTCCCGCCTTGCAGGGAGCAAAGTATGCAGTAGAAGAAATAAATGCCGGCGGCGGGGTAAGAGGCGTCCCGATTAAGCTTGTCGAGTACGACACGGCCATGGACCCGGCTAAAAGCGTCGCCGCGATGGCCAGGGCAATTCCAGGCAGCCTGATAGTGCTGGGACCATTCTTTAGCCCCGAATTTACTGCAGTAAATCAACAACTTCGGGATAACAAGATCCCTTCGATCAATGGCAACAGCACTTCTTTTCAATTGAGTGCATCGGCGCCCTACTCCGTATCCCTCACCCAGAGTCAGATAACAGGAATTGTCATGACTGGTCTGGAATGGCTTAAACTGCAACCAAATATAAGGTCAGTGGCTGTTTTCATGGACCCAAGCAGTCCTAATCAAAGATTGTGGGTTGACGGGATGACCAAGGGATTTGCCAACGTCGGGACAACAACCGTAAATATTGAAATGTCGCTTAGGCAGATTGACTTTGGACCTGCCGTCATAAAGGCCCTGGGCGCCAAGGTTGATGGATACTACGACTTTGGCATGGCAGCCGCCCACTCGGCAATTGCTAAAGAGCTGCATAACCGCGGCGCAACTCCGGGTGCGAAATATATTGGACTTCCGGTCGCATACGGACCCGAATTATTTACCATAGGCAAAGGATACCTGGAGAATAGCTACTTGTGGGATAACGTGAATCCTCTTGATGCGAGTCCGAGGTATCAGAAACTCGATGAGACTTACAAAAGGGAGCATAAAGGTCAGGCGCCTAGTGGCGAGGTGGCTGAATGGTATGATGCCGTATATGCCTTTAAGACTGCGGTGGAGGCCCTGAAACTTACGGGAAATTCCGGCAACATAGCTCAGGAACGGCAGGCTATTAGTAATTTCCTCTACAATTCCGGGCCGCTGCAAGGCATACAGTATCGGTACCGATATGTGAAGGGTGAGAAGATGGCCCCGTTTACCCTGATGCAAATAAAGAATAACGCGATAACGGTAATAAACTCCAACATAGCGGCGCCATAAAAGATTATTGGTGTTTCCGGCGCCTACCTGCAGTTCTCGGGGTTTCACAGGATAGTCTTTCAGGGAAAGGCACCCTCACCCGTCTATCTTCGGATCAAGGACGGAAAGCCGAGACAATGGCAAGCTGAGGGGCGCCAACCCCATAACTGCCGTAGATGATGGAACGAACAAAAGAAGACGAACCGACAAAGGAGATCAGGACAGACAGGAAGAAGATACAAAGTATCTTATCTGCCTGTTCACCATCAAATCGTCATTATTAGTCGACTCTGTATCTCGCGAGCTTCTCTTCATCAATGACGGCTCCGTTTCCAGGCCTCTTGGGCAGTTGGATGAAGCCATCCCTGAAAGATATGGGTTCTGCGAGAAAGTCATCTTTCAAAAACATGAAATGGGAAAGATCGCTGGGGATCGAGACATTCGCACGGGCTGCGCCGAATTGCGCGCTCGCCAGTGTTCCGATCCCGGTCTCTGCCTGGGTTCCCATCAGACACGGAATATCGGCTGCCTCGGCGAGGTGGACGATCTTGAGGGATTGCGTGTAGCCTGTCCTGGACGCCTTGATCCCGATAATGCCGATGACCCCAAGATCAATCTCCCTAGCCACCTGTTCCGGCGTGAAGACGCTCTCGTCGCCAAGGATGGGGGCGGAAATAGCTCGCGCCACTTTAAGCCTTCCTCTCCAATCCCAACAAGGGACCGGTTCCTCAACAAAACCTATCTCATATTCCTCCATCTTCCTTATGGTCCGAATTGCCGTAGAAACGGAATAGGCCATGTTCGCATCTATGTTAATCGATACATCCGGCCCGGTGAACCCCCGAAGCGATTTTACCACTTCTATGTCCTTCTTAGGCTCACGCCCTACCTTGACTCTGAGGGCCCTGATTCCTTTGGCAAGCATCCCCTCGGCTTCCTGCATCATTTCGGAAATTGAACGTAGCCCAAGGGTCCACTCAATCTCAATAGAATCGGAAAAACCACCCAGCATTTCCCACAGAGGTATTCCCCGGCGCTTGGCAACTGCATCGTACAACGCCATATCAAGAGCGCCTTTTGCGGTGGGGTTCCAGGCTATCTCGTCCAACTTTCTCCAGATTTTCTCGGTGTGGCCCGGGTCAAGGCCGACGATCATAGGGGCAAACCAGTTTCGAATGGCGAAAACGATGGATGTTTGAGATTCGCCGTATATGGAAGGTCGGGGCGTAGCCTCTGCAGCGCCGACAATTCCATCGTCTGTATGGATTCTGACCAATACGTGCTCTGCCGCGTCCATGTAGCTCGACAGACCCCATTTGATAGGTGCAAGGAAGGGAATCTTGAAAGGAATCGCCTCGACTTTCATGACTTTCATGCCGTTGCCTCCTTATGAAGACTATTCAATTTCCGGCATCACGCCGGGTCTCCCCTCCTCAGAAGTGAGCGAAAGGCAAACCACGGGGTTGCCCAAAAGTTCGTCTTCTCATCACTGTTTTTCAACACCTTCTATGGATGAATTGCGTATTCCTTCGCTAGTTTCCTTCCCGGTGACGGGATGTTTATAGGGGAAGGGAAAGATATATCCGGACGGGTAACGCGGGCTAAAAGTGCGGGGAATATCAGCCGCCACAAAACCTCCCTCTACATCGGCAACTCGCTCCGGCTCTACCCAACCCCTCGCGGGCGTGGCATTGTATGTTTGGTCAAACCGAAGTTTCTTAATCTTCCATATCCCATTCTCTTTTACATATTCGCATCCATATATTCCACTAATAAATCTCTGTATGACCTGTTTATCCACAGGTACGGCGACTGCACCATAGCCATACCATCGCCCGTTTGCCGTTCTGCCGTCCGGGTCGACATTGACAATACCCGAAAGCTGCATAACTTGATGTAAGAACTCGGGGCTCGGCTCTTTATAGCGCTCAAAATACCTTATGACTCCTTCTTTCCCGCTATAGGCGCCTTGAGCCAACATTAAAGAGACATCGGGGGCATCGGAAAAAAGATCTATTATCTCCTGGGCCATCCAATGTTCGAGGTAATAACCATATGCCCTTTGTAGTTTTTTTATCTCCTCAATATCCTGCAGAGTCCTGAGTATTTTCTCCTGAGACTCGAGTTGATTCTCGAGAGTCTTAATTCTTGCCTCCAATTCTTGTATATTCATAGAACGTCCCCTCGTTAGAATAGTTTTTCACATCATTATTATATCATGCGCTCCACTCGTTCTGGCATCTGACATCATGAGCGAGCGAGGGGAACGGCCCGGTCCTGCCTATCTTACGCCTCCGGATGAGTCGCCTTGCTCATGTTTTTGATCAGCTCAATCTTTCTGGCGAAGAGGAGGTAGCCCGTATGGCCGACCATGCGGTCCTCCGGCCTCAGACGCGCCGCTACGGTCTTGTATTTCCTGAAGAGGATTTCCACTGCCTCGACGTCGCCAAAACCCTGCTTCAGGACCTGAAGCAGGTCCGACACCTGGTTCGCGGTTGGCACTATAAAGCCGGCGAGCCCCGAGCCTTTCAGAGACTTGTGCAGCCGCTCGATATGAAGCCACGGCTCGCGCACGTCGACGAAGGCGGCGTCGAACTCCCCGCCCTCGAAGTCGACAACGTCCATATTAAGGAGCTCCGCATTTTGGAACTCCAGGTATTTGGCGAGGTTCTTCCGCGCGTTCTTATGGAGACGCTCCTCTTTCTCGATGGAGACCACGCGGCCTTCCGGCCCGACCGCACGCGAAAGTAAAAGCGTTAGGGCGCCGCTGCCCGTGCCGACCTCGAGCACCCGCGACCCGCATTTGATGTCGAGTTTCGCGCAGATGAAGAAGGCGTCTTTCGGGAAAACTATCTGCGTCTCCCGCCTGACCCCGTACATGATGATATCTTCGATGGCCGGCCGGAAGACCTCATACTCGCCGAACCTGGTCCCCCAGGGGCATCCGATCACGGACGCAAAGGGGAGGATGCCGCCCTTGCCGTGAAACGATTTTTCCGTCTCCAGCTTTTTCAGGTATTTCTTGTCCCTGTGGACCACAACGACAAGATCGTCTCTTTCCATCACGTCCATGGAAGGGCTCAAGGATATATGTTCGTCTTCAAAACAAGCATATCGCGACCGGGAAGCATAAAGGCGCCCCATGATGCGCCTCCGGACAAAAAAACGACTCCAGGCTGGAAAATTCCGGATTGATAGGCATTGTGAGCGCCATAGACTACATGCTTGCCCGGGTTTTGTCAACAAAAACGGTTTTGCTTGACTTTTAGGGGGAGGATCAGTTATTTAACATAGGGAAAAGAAAAAAATCATGACCCCCGAAAAAAGGCGATGCCACGGCCGGGTCGCAAGCCATATTCCCGGCCGGGTGAGAGTAAAGCTGGCAGCCGCCAGCCGCGATGCGCGCGTCATGGCCCACATCAAGGAGCAGCTAAAGGGCGTGGCCGGCATCGACGCGGTGGACCTGAACCACGCAACGGGGAGCATCACGGTCCGTTACGATCACGCCAAGCACACCATGGAAGGGATTAGCCAAGTGTTCGAAGACATCGACGTGGTCGTGGGAAACCTGACCGATGCGCCGTCCTTTGGCGAGAGCGGCAAAAAGCCGATGACGTTCATCGGCGCCGTCGAAGACCTGAACAGGCGGTATTCCGAATCGACGGGCGTCAATATCGATCTGAAGAAGATTTTGCCTCTGACGCTCCTTGGCGCAGGCCTTTGGGCGATTGCGCGCCAGGGTTTCAGAGTGTCGCAGGTCCCCGCCTGGGCCTTTCTCTGGCTCGCCTTTGACTCTTTCGTGAAACTCCACCCAGTCCGCCAGTAAAAATTTCCGCAGGCCTTCCGATGGGCATGTCCGGCGGTCATCGTGCATACCGGCGCCCGGCCTATCGCCGGGGACGCGGCGCTTTTTGATGGATGGCGAAGAATCGGGCGGCCGCGGCCTAAATGGCCGCCTATGACGCGCGCCTCTGCTCCGCTCGGTCGTGATGCGCCAGATACGCCGCCGCCTCGGCGCGCCCCATCAGCCTCTCCAGCACCTTCGGCTCGCATGTGGTCAAATCGACCATGACCAGCCCGTCCACGACGTTGGCGAAGGACCGGTCGACGCTGAATCCCATCAGCTTCCCCCCCATCCGCAGGTACTGTCGGAGGAGGACGGGAACGCCTTTCCGGTCTGTCTCCAGGTCTGAGACGCAGGCGGACAGCTCCTCTATGTCGGCAATCAGTTCCGGATCGAGCGGCGGCCGGGCGGAACGCCCGCGCCTTGGCCGCATCGCCGCTTTCGGCTTCACCATCCGGGCAAGATGGGGCGCATAGCTCTTCCCCTTGAGGAAGGAGACGATGAGCTGCCGGGAAGCGGGGCTGTACATGTCGCTGATGGTAACGGCCCCGAAGAGGACCCTATACTGCGGATTGAACGCCATGAAGCGCGCGATCCCCTTCCAGAGCAAGAAAAGCGGAGAATAAGATTTCTGATGCTCCATCCGGACGAAGGAGCGGCCCAGTTCCACGGCGTCGCCCATGTGGCGGAAGAAGGTCTCTTTGTACGTGAAAAGGGTGCTCGTATAGAGGCCCTTTATGCCGAAGCGTTCGATGACGCGGTCGACCGGGGCGAGACGATAGGCGCCGACCAGCTCGCTCTTCTCCTTGTCCCAGAGAAACAGGTGCACGTAGTAAAGATCGAAACGGTCCAGGTCGACAGACCTGCCGGTTCCCTCGCCCGCCCCCCTGAAGGTAAGCTCCCTCAATCTCCCTATCTCGTATAGGAGATTGGGCGTCTGCTGGGCTTTCGCGTACATCACCGAGTACCGGTCCGTTTCCCAGAGGACCTGAGAGGCAGGGAGCAGGTCGATCTCGCCTTGAATCGCCTCCGTCTTCGGCCCGTCGATCACCCTTTCCGGCCGGCTTGCTCTTTTACCCGATGAGCGCATCGCATCATCCCTTCCTTTCCCTACCGGCCTGCGGCAGCGGAGCGCGTAGGTGCGGGTGCGCAGGTAGGCCGTCAACCGACTGTCGTCCTCAAAATCCCTGACCCGTTCGGAAGGGACCGGGTTCCCTATGTTGAGGCGCACCTCCCTCGACGTTTTGTTGAGCAGCTCGTGAGGCAGGAGCGCCGTGCGAAGGCGCGGGTGGATGAGTCCCGCGACCTGAAAAAGGGCGCTGTTTCTCCCGTGGAAGAAAACCGGAAGGACAGGCGCCCCTGCTTTCCTGATGATGCGGGCCGCCACATCGCTCCACGCCGGATCGACAACCTGTTTCTTCGCAAGATGCAGGTGCGAGACCTCTCCGGCCGGGAAAACAGCCAGGACGCCGCCTCCTCGTATCCAGGCGAGCGCCTCCCGCAGGGGCTTCAGGTTTCGATGCACGGAACGCCTGCCCCCGAAGGGATCGACCGGAATAATGAGGCGACGCATTTCCGGTATCCGTTCCAGCAGGTAGTTGGCCATAATCCTGACGTCCTGCCGCACAGTGAGAAGCACCGAGGCCAGCGTCAGTCCCTCGACGCCTCCGAAGGGATGGTTTGCCACGACGACCAGAGGCCCATGCGCCGGGATCCGCGCCCTCTCTTCCTCTTCGACGCGATATGCGATCTTCAGGGCGGAGAGCGCCCGTTCCGCAAAATCGCCCGTCCCTTCCCCCGGGTCAATTTCCGCGTAGAGATCGTTCAACCTTTGCAGCAGCAGAAAACGCTCCAGAAAACCGCTCAGACGGGAAAACATGCGGGCCCCCGCCGCCACGGGGGGTTTGATGTCGAGCGTGAAAATGCGATTGTTGCGGCTTTTCGTCTGCACAAAACACCTCCGACTATGATCGGCGCCCCGAATTCGCGGACGCGACTTTTCGCTGAAAAGCCGGCCGGACAGGCTTGGATCATGACGCAAAAGTCCTACCATAATATGACGGGGATTTTAAAGGGTTAATGTAAAGAGGATATGAATCGTCCGTGAAAAGGGCGTTAATTTGCGCCGGCGCCGTTAACAGATAATTCACCGGCCATTCACCATTCCTTAATTAAAGGCAGGTATAATAGTGCCGGGGCATGAAATGGGGACATTCCGCCGTTCGTCCCCGGCCCCGGGCAAGATGCCCTGTTGCCTGGAGGTCTCGATGCTGGCAAGCAAGCAGATCGTCGTCGTCGAGGATGAGATCGATATTCTTGACCTGGTCTCCCTCCATCTTAAGAAAGAGAGATTCAACGTGCGGGGTTTCTTGAACGGGTACAGCGCCATGAAATATCTGGAGACGGAGCGGCCCTCCCTTCTCGTTCTTGACCTGATGCTGCCCGATATCGACGGCTTTGAGATTTGCAGGCTGTTGAGGGCGAAGCCTGACCTTGCTTCGATCCCCATCATTATCGTCACCGCCCGCTCGACTGAAACCGATAAGGTCCTCGGGCTCGGGCTGGGCGCCGACGACTACATGGTGAAGCCCTTTTCGCCCAGAGAGCTGGTGGCGCGCGTCAAAGCGGTGCTGAGACGGACCGGAAGGCAGGAGACAGAGAAGGAGAGGGAAGAGGAAAAAATCGAGATCGGCGACATCCTGCGCATCGATCTGCAAAAATACGAGGTCGTAGTCGAGGGGGCAAAAGTGGACCTGACGGCCACCGAATTCCGCATCCTGCAGCTCCTCGCTTCGAGGAACGGCTGGGTCTTCTCCAGGGAGAAGATACTTACCCATTTGTGGGGGAGCAACAAGATGGTGCTCGACAGGACGATAGACGTCCACATCAAACACCTCCGGGAGAAGATGGGAAAAGCCGGCGCCCTCATAAAAAACATGCGTGGCGTCGGCTACAAGCTTGCAACGTGACGGAAATATGAACGGCGTTTTCAAATTATCGGAGAAATGCGTTAAAAAACTCAAGAAAATCAATTACAGGAGGCGTCATATGAAGCCGTTGCTGCTCGTTGTTATTCTGCTTGCTCTTGCCGGCGCATTTACTGCGCCGGCTCTTGCCCAGGATAGGGAATTGACGGGAGCGGGAGCGACCTTTCCCTACCCGCTCTATTCAAAGATGTTTGACGTCTATGCCCAGGGATACGGCGTCAAGGTCAACTACCAGGCCATAGGGTCGGGAGGCGGCATACGCCAGCTCATCAACAAAACGGTCGATTTCGGCGGGTCCGACGCAATCATGACGGAAGAGGACTCGAAGTCGGCAGGCGCCCCGGTGCTCCATGTCCCGACCTGTGCGGGAGCGGTCGTCGTCACCTACAATCTTCCCAACAATCCGGTGGTCAAACTCACCCCGGACATCGTCGCCGACATCTTCCTTGGAAAGATCAGGAAGTGGAACGACCAGCGCATTGCCGCCATGAACCCCGAAACGAACCTTCCTGCAACCGAGATGACCGTGATCCACCGGTCGGACGGGAGCGGCACCACGAACATCTTCAGCGGTTATCTGAGCAAGGTGAGTAAAGACTGGAAAGAGAAAGTGGGCGAGGGCACGTCCCTCAACTGGCCCGCCGGCCTTGGGGCCAAGGGAAACCCCGGCGTGGCCGGGCTGGTGCAGCAGACGCCGGGCAGCGTCGGCTACGTGGAGCTTATCTATGCATTGGAGAACAAGATGCCCTTCGGGGACCTCCGGAATAAGAAAGGGAAATTCATCAGGCCGACCCTTGCGGCCACGAGCGCGGCCGCCAATATCAGTCTTCCGGACGACATGAAGGTGAGCCTGACCGACACCTCCGCCCCGGACGGCTATCCCATCAGCGGCTTCACCTTTATCATCCTCTATAAAGAGCAGAAGTACGGCGACAGGACGGCAGACAAGGCAAACACGGTCGTAAAGCTCGTCTGGTGGATGACCCACGAGGGGCAAAAGTACGCCCAGCCCTTGCAATATGCCCCGCTATCCAAGACCGCGCAGGAAAAGACGGAGAAAATCATCAAGTCAATCGCCTACGGCGGCAAGGAAGTGATGCAATAAAAGCAGGCGGATAGAAAGCGCGGGCAGGTCCGGGCCGCCCGGCGAAGTTAAAGAAGTCTTCACCGCCCGCGATGTTGAATCTTAACAGAGAGCGCTTATCTCATAATAAGGTCCATAAAGTAAGGAGGCGCTATGGCAGACGGAATGGAACACGAAGAAACGAAAGCGACCGGCGGCAAGGTATTGCCTTTTTGTTCACGGATTGCAGCGGCCTCCCTGGGTCTGAAGAAGGCTATTTGCATCCCTTGCGCGGTGAGGAGCGACAAGTTCAGGGAAAGAGCGCCCGTTTCATCCCGCACGCCCCTCGATGGAGGCGGCGACCGCCGGGCCTGGATCGACGGCAGGGGCTACAAGGTCTTCCATAACCCTGTTTCAAAAATACTCTGCTTTTATTGCGGCAGGGAAGTGCCTGTTGCCTACGTTCCCGACGAAGGGAGCGCCGCATAGCAACAGCGGTGCGCGCTGATTCCCTCTTCTCCCATCCGCCGCGTACTATTTCGCCTGCACCCACAACGTCCCGCGATACTCTTGAATGAAGCGTCCTGTTGCTTCCCGGACTACGGTTCATTTAAGATATAAAAGAAAGGAGGGCTTTTATGGCAAAACACTCCCATTGTTTTGTGGAAACTTTTAAGGGCATTGTGGGGTACGGCCTGGACAGGCAAACCGATCAGAATACGGTGCAATTCTATCTGCAGAAATTCTCGGACGATCGTTTGATGGAGACGGTTTTGAAACGGGCAACCGATGACGATTTGACCGAACTGTTTGAGATTATCGGAAAAATGCTGAAAAAGTACCTGACCGAGCCTGAGTACCATCGATTGTTTCTCAAAGAGGAAGAACAATAAAGCCAGCGGGCCTGTTCTCCTACTGCAACGACGTCCTTGTCTTCCCCCAAAGCCGAGACCCTTCGACAAAGAAAGAAAAGAGACTAGGAAATCCGCGGGAACTGGTCGCTAGCGAGCATTTCCAGAATCCGTTTAACCCCGTAAGCATTCCTGATCGTCACAATGCCGGGGTGGTCCTGCGTCACGCGCCCTATGACGGCGGCGTTTTTTCCGTATGCGTTCCGCCTCATCGCGTCGAGGACCCGCATCGCGTCGCCTTCCGGCAAGACTGCCGCGAGCTTCCCCTCGTTGGCCAGATACAGGTAGTCGAGGCCGAGCATCTCGCAGGCGGCCCTGACGGGCGCCGATACGGGGATGCGCTCCTCTTCTATCTCTATGCCGACCGACGAGCTTACGGCGATCTCCTTCAGGGTTGCGGCGATACCGCCCCTTGTGGGGTCCCGCATGGCGTGCACGGCCGACGCAGCGTCGAGCATGCTTTTCACCAGCCCGTTCAAAGGCGCAACGTCGCTGGCGACCGGGCTTTTGAAATGGAGGCTCTGCCGCTGGCTCAGGACGGCCACGCCGTGGTCGCCAATGGTCCCGCTCAGGATGACGACGTCGTTCGGCGCAGCATGCTCCACGGAGACATCGACGCCCTCGGGGACAACGCCGACCCCGGCAGTATTGATGAAAAGCCCGTCAGCCGCATGCCTCTCAACGACTTTCGTATCCCCGCAGACAATCGAAACGCCGGCCTCGGCCGCAGCCTCGCTCATGGAGGCCGCTATCCTCTCCAGGTCGGCCACGGCAAAGCCTTCCTCGATGATGAACCCGGCGCTCAGATAAAGCGGCCGGGCGCCGCGCATCGACAGGTCGTTCACGGTCCCGCAGACTGAGAGCCGGCCAATGTCGCCGCCCGGGAAAAAGATGGGCTTTACCACATAGCTGTCCGTAGTGAAGGCGGCCTTGCCCCGGGGCAAGCGGAAAGTGCACGCATCTTCAAGAGGCAGGAGCAAAGGATTGCCGAAATAGCGCACAAACAGGCGCTCTATCAGCTCATGGCTCAAACCCCCTCCGCTTCCGTGACCGAGCAGTATCAGCTTTTCATCCATAGAGATAATAAGCGGCGCAGCTCCCTTCGGAAGAGACCATGCAGGGCCCTACCGGGTGAAGAGGGGTGCAAATTGTTTTAAAAAGGGGACACTCATCGGGCTTTGTCAATCCCCTTATGATCTCCCCGCACCGGCACCCGTCCGGCACGGCGCTCTCGGGAATTTCCACCTCGAAAAGACGACGCGCGTCGTGGCGCGCATAGGCGTCCCGGATGGCCAGCCCGCTCTCGGGGATCCATCCGAGCCCCCTCCAGCAAGCGGTTCCTCTCTCAAAGACCCGTTCCATCATCTCCATGGCGGGCTTCGTCCCCTCGAGGCTCACGCTTCGCGGATACATGTTCGCCACGCGGGGCGCGCCTTCTTCGCACTGGCGCACAATCTCAAGGATCGCCAGGAGTATGTCCACCGGCTCGAACCCGGCCACCGCGGCCGCAATATGATACGAGTCCGCGAGGAACTGCCATGCCTTCGAGCCGGTCACCGTGCTCACATGCCCCGGACAGAGGATCCCGTCGAGGCGGATCTCGCCGGAGTCGAGCATTGCCCTCATCGCCGGCGGCGTAACCTTGTGCAGCGACAGCACTGTGTAGTTGTCGAGCCCCTTGTCTTGCGCCTCCGCTATCGAGGCAGCCACCGCGGGCGCGGTAGTCTCGAAGCCGATGCCGAGAAAGACCACCTTGCTTCCGGGATCGTCCGCCGCGAGGCTAAGGGCGTCGAGCGGGGAATAGACCATGGCGACGCGGCCCCCTTCCGCCTTGCTGGTGAGGAGGCTTTCCTTTGTGCCCGGCACTTTCAGCAGGTCGCCGAAAGTGGCGACAATGACGTCCGGGCGCTTTGAAATGGCAATGGCGCGGTCTATATCGCCGTTATCCGTGACGCACACCGGGCAACCCGGCCCCGAAAACATCTCTATGGTCGGCGGCAGGAGCTGTCTTAGGCCGAAGCGGTGCATGGCATGGGTATGGGTGCCGCAAAACTCCATGATCTTGATCGGCTTCCTCGACACGTCCCATATCCGCGCCTTCAGTTTTTCGACGATCGAGGGGTCGCGAAAGGCCTCACTCTTCTGCATCCAGGCCTGCCATCTCTTCGAGGAGCTTGAAGGTCTCTTCCGCCTCAGTCCCGCCCATTACGCTGATTGCGTAGCCGGCGTGCATGACTACGTAGTCGCCTACCCTTGCCTCCGGCGTGAAGAGTATGCTCACCCGGGTCATGTTGCCGGCAAGCTCGGCATCCGCCATGACGCCGTCGATCTTCGTGATGAGCGCGGGGACCGCCAGACACATAATGTATCAGTATACGACAGTCGCCGCGCTCTTACAAGGGGCGGCGGGCAAAGAGAACCACGGCTCGACCGAGGCGAACCGGCGACGATGTCGGGAGACCCTTAATCGACATCCTGGCCGCCTAACGAGTTGACGGCGGCCGCAGCTAAGACAGGCTCGATGCTTTTGCCGCCTATCGGAAGGAAAAGAATGATAGCCGGAGCGCCCATGCGTAAGTTCGAGCCGGCAAAGAACTTGACAAGCAATTCGCGGATATACTATAAGCAGATAGAACGTTCGATCTACGAGATATGATTGTACGCCTATTACCTCGATCACGGCATGCGGGAGGAGTTTGCGGGTCTCTTTTCCGACAACGCCGAGTCAATCGAGATAGCGGGTTTCGGCGTCTACTTGGGCAAGGCCGGCGTCGAGAGGTGAGCATCATATAACCGCGAATATTGCACGAACATATTTGAACCAAGATGTTCCATAATGGAGGTCCCTTTTATGAAGCTTCTAGGATTCTCTTGCGGCAAGAGGATGGGTAATAGCGAAGTCTTGCTTAAAGAAGCGCTGATGGGAGCGGAGGAACTGGGCGTAGACGTTGAGATATTGCGCATGTTGGACCTTGATGTCAGGCCCTGCATACAATGTAAAGTATGTCGGTGGAGGCAAAAAGGGCCGGAGGCATGTGTGATAAAAGGCGACGATGCGGCCTTTGTCTGGGACACAATCATGGACTGCGATGGGCTGATTATCAGCGCGCCCGTCTATTCTCTGACCCCCCCCGGATACTTGCTGCAGATTCGCGATAGAGCGTTTGGCCCCAAAGCCGATGTGGCCTGGATGATGGAGCGTAAGAAGTTAAAAGCGCAGGGCGCCGAAGTATTCGTTGATGAGAGGTGTTTTAAGACGAGGGCTGGCGGCCTTATATCCGACGGCGGCTCCGTGACGCCAAACTGGCTTTCTTTTGGGCTGTCCATGCTGCAAACCTTCACTTTCTCATTGCAAATAGAGGTTGTCGACCAAATGCAGGTGCTTGGCGCGGGCGTCGTCGCGGGTCAGGTTGCTTTGAATGAAGAGGCCATGGCGAGAGCCAGGAAACTGGGCCGCCAGGTCGCTCATGAAATGGGTAAGCCTGCTTCCCAAATGAAATGGATGGGCGATGAAGCCGGGACGTGTCCGGTCTGCCGCCAGAACCAGTTGACTATACAGAAAAAGAATCCCGTAGAGTGTCCCATATGCGGCATCGTCGGAGAACTCAAGATAACAAACGATCAGATAACGGTAACATTTAGCGAGAAAGAGCAAAAGAGGGCCAGGTTAACGATAGCAGGGAAATTGGAGCATTGGATCGAATACCATCCGGCCAATCCCGAGATAGCCTATGAATTACAGCAGACTTCATCGATCCCTCAATCCAAAGAAAAGCAAGTGATGAATGAAATAACAAAGAAGTTAGAGAAATACAAATCATACAAAACATATATCAAACCTCCCAGCAAAATGCGAAAACAAACCAATGCCTAAAATAAATCCCTTTGGGTTGGGCAAAATAAACCCTTTCCCCTCGATCATCCGGGTCATGTTTCGACCCCGGATGAGAAGATCGGTCCGGCCCTCGTCTTCGAGAGGCTTGGAAAGAGGCGGGAAATGTTGTGCGGGAAATCTAACCCCGGAGGTGGTATAATATAATAGTAGAGGCGGTGAGGCGTTGCTGCGAAGGTCAGGCTTTAGGGCACACGCCGGGGCGCAGAAGGTCATAAACAAGGCATAACGCTTTCATGGAAAAGCGAAAAGCCCGAGTTTGAAGGGAGATGGTTGTCATGTCCGACAGCGACGGGCAAAAAATAGAAGAAATGGCAGAGCGCTTTAAGGCGCCGCGGGAATTTATCGAGGCGTCGCAGAACATAAAAGAGGCCGAAACCGTGCTGGCCAGACTCCAGGCCTTCAATAAAGAAAGGCTGTCGATCGAACAAGGAGACCCGCAGGCCGTCGCGAAACAACGCGAAGGCGGAAGACTCACGGCCCGGGATAGAGTGGCGAAGCTGTTCGACCACGGCAGCTTTGAAGAATTGGACCTCTGGCATCGTCCTTATGAAACCGGATTCGACATCGGCGAGGAAAGGGGCAGAGGCGACGGAGTCGTTGTCGGTTACGGCGCCGTAAACAAGCGGCCGGCGACGGTCTGGGCGCAGGATGCAACGGTCATGGGAGGAACTGTAGGCGCCGTTCACGCGAGGAAGATAAATATGATCATGGAGAACGCCCTGAATGCCCGGACGCCGCTGGTAGGCATCTTCGACTCTCAGGGGTTGAGGGCCGAGGACTCGATCCAGTATCCCGAATTTTACTCAACCAGCACGATGGCTCGTTTTCAGACCGCTTCTTCCGGCGTGATCCCGCGTATATCCCTGATAATGGGGCCCTGCTCTGCCGATATGGCGATCGTTGCCGTTCTTTCCGATTTTGTTTTTATGGTGAAAGATACCAGCTTCATGCATCTGGCGCAACTTCCTTCCGACAAGACGGGCCGGCAGATAGGGGACGCCCAGAACGTCCATGCGAGGCAGACCGGTTGTTGCGACGTGCTTGCCGCTACCGAGGAGGAGTGTCTCCTGAAGTGCAGGGAGCTGCTCGGCTATCTGCCGGCTAATAATGCTGAGAGAGCGCCGGTGGTCGATACGGGGGATGACCCGAACCGCTGTGAGGAAGACCTGCTGGAACTCGTGCCTCTCAATTCTTCAAAGCCGTACAGCATGCATAAGCTGATATCTCTCATTGTCGATAACGGCGCATTTTTTGAGATCAGAGGGCAGTGGGCGCGAAATCTCATAACGGGGTTCGCCCGGCTAGGAGGGCGGACGGTCGGCGTGATTGCCAACAACCCGCAAGACAAAGGGGGCTGCATGACCCTCGACGCCGCGGACAAGATGTCCAACCTGGTGCGATTTTGCGACGCCTTCGGCATTCCCTGCATCTGGCTGGCCGATACGCCCGCCTTCCTGCCGGCCGTCGATGAGGAGAGGCGCGGGTTAATCCGGCATGGCAGCGGAATGATTTTCGCAAACACGGAAGCGACCGTCCCACGGATCACTGTCTTTATCCGTAAGGCGTACGGCGGCGGCAGGCTGGCTATGCCCGGGCAGTTCCTCATGGGCGATCTCCAGGTTGCGTGGCCTACCTATGAGCCGGGTTTGATGGGAGCGGAGGGCGCCGTTTCTATCCTCTATAGGAAAGAGTTGTCTGCCATTGCAGACGAAAAGACGAGAGAGGAGCAGAAGAGGAAACGCCTGGAGGAGATGCAGTGGGGGCTCGACATGCTCCTGCGCGAATCGACTCAGGGGTTTATCGATCCGAGGCAAACCAGGCCGTTTCTAATCCGGGCGCTTGCGTGGCTGAAGGATCGGCGACAAGATATGCCGCCGAGAAAACATGAGAATATACGGCTGTGAGCCGTGATCTGAGGCGCCATGAACATGGAGGATAAGATCAAATCTGTCGAAGAAAGGAGGCAGCTCCTTCTTCGCGGCGGAGACGCAAAAGAGATAGAAAGGCAGCACCGGCAGGGAAAGCTCACGGCGCGAGAAAGGCTTGTCAAGCTGTTCGATGAGGGCTCTTTCCGGGAGATTGCTCTTTGGATTCGCCCGATCAAGACCGGATTCGACATCGACGGCAAGGACCTCCCCGGCGATGCGGTCATAACCGGGTTCGGGACGATACACGGCCGCACGGTCTACTCGTATCTGCACGACTTCACCGTCGTGGGCGGGAGCATGTCTTCGGGCCAGGACCACAAAGTCACCAGACTCATGGAAATGGCTACGGAGGCGAGAGCGCCCTACGTCGGGGTGGTCGATTCCGGCGGCGTCCGCATCCACGATCTATTCGGCCGGCCTGCATTCCGGCCCATACAGGCCGGCAGGCTAGGCATTGGCGGCACCTCGGGCATCTTCGCGGCGCCTTCAATCGCCTCGGGCGTCATTCCCCAGATCTCGCTTTTGCTGGGACCGTGCTATGCCGGGTCGGCGTACTCTCCTACGCTGGCCGACTTTGTCGTGATGAGGAAAGGAACGAGCTTCATGTCGGTAGCATCTCCCCAGGTGCTGAAAACGGTAACATATAAAGACGTTACCCAGGAGGAAATAGGCGGCGCCGAGCTTCACGCCGCGGTTACGGGAACTGCCGACTATCTGGCGGACAGCGATGAGGAGGCGATCGACTTCTGCCGGGAGCTCGATGACATACCTGCCCCTCAGCAACGACCGTAAGACCCTGCCTTTCGCCGACACCGACGATCCGATCGACCGCAGGGACGATGGTCTGCTGAAAATTGCGCCTGCCGATCTCTCGCGGCCTTATGAGATGCACGACGTCATTTCCCGCATAGTAGACGACGGGCGATTCCTTGAGCTTCAGGGGCTCTTTGCTCCGAGCATAATCATAGGCTTCGGACGCTTCGATGGACGCACGGCCGGCATTGTGGCTAACAACCCGGCTCACGATAACGCCGTTCTGAACATCAACACGTGCGATAAACAGGCGCGATTCATACGATTCTGCGATGCCTTCAATATACCGCTCGTCTTCCTGCTCGACACCCCGGGGTTCGTCTCCGGCAGCGACGAAGAAGAGTCGCGCGATGGCCTGATAAGGACCGCAGCCAAGCCTGTCTTTGCAATCTGCGAGGCTTCGGTCCCCATGGTCGTCGTCTGCATCGGCAGATGTTTTGGTCCGGCCAGGATGGTGATGGGCACGCCCCGCATGGGGATAGACATGACCTATTGCTGGCCGTCGGCCCAGGTCGGCCGGATGAGCCCGGAAGAGGCAACGGCAGTCATTTACAAAAAAGAGATAAACGCTTCTGACAACCAGGACAGTGTAAGGCGGGAAAGACTAAGCGATCTCATGAAGAACTACATCGCGCACCCCTATCATGCAGGAGAGCAGCTTCTGGCGGACGGCATAATCGATCCGCGCGACAGCAGGCTTGCCATAATACAGACATTGAGGGCGTTCGCCAATAAAGAAGCCGGGCCGGGGCCGTGGAAAAAGCATTCGCTCATCCCCCGTTAGCCTGGCGCTCCCGAGGCCATGTCCGGCGGACAGGGCCGGTGCGGGTATTGCACGAATAACTACCAGGAGGTTTAACATGCCGGCAACAGCAGAAAAACGCATAACCGAAAAAATGAGGGATGAGGCGCCTTTTCAGCTCAAGCAGAAGAGGGCTTTTTCGAGGGTAGGCGACAAAAAAGTGGAAGATTATATGCCCTACCGGCCGGGGGTAAGGCTCTGCATCGAACGCGCAAGGCTCGTGACAGATTCGTACAAGGAAACAGAGGGGCAGCCCATGGTGCTTAGGAGGGCCAGGGCGCTGGCCCATTTCCTCGACAACATGACGATATGGATAGGAAAGAACGAGCGCATCATCGGCAATTTCGCCAGCACCCCCGACAGCATAATCACTTACCCGGAGCTTTTCTGGAGGTGGCTGGACAAAAGCATAGAGAAGGAATACAAGCCGCTCCTCACCGATGGGGAGAGAAAAGAGCTTCACGAGATCCATAAATACTGGAGCAACCTGGCCGTTCACGGAAGCGAGCGGGAGTTGCTGCCGGAGCATTTGCTGCCATACTGGCGCTATGACAATCACGGCGTCTTCTTGTGGCTTCACGGTGGACGCACAGGTGTGGCGAATTATGAGAAAGTCTTTAAGATCGGCCTGAACGGGATAACGGAGGAGGCCGAAGCAAGATTGAAGGCCATTTCTTCCGATCCGGAAATCTATCTCGACGGCAGGGAGTATCTGGAACAAAAGAACTTCCTCGATGCGGCGATAATAACCATGAAGGCCGCCAACAGATGGGCAACGAGATATGCTGAATTGGCCCGGAAACAGGCCGCAGAGGAAGAGAACGAAGCGCGCAGGAAGGAGCTCGAGGAAATAGCCGCCATCTGCGATTGGGTCCCCGGAAATCCTCCCCGCACGCTGCATGAGGCCCTCCAGTCATACTACTTCATTCTTCTTCTTACGAAAGTGCTTGATCTTCAGTCTCCGGGAACAGGGGACCGGTTCGACCAGATTCTGTACCCCTTCTACAAAAAAGACATAGAAGCGGGGCGGATCACCAGGGACGACGCGCAGGAGCTGGTGGAATTCCTGTGGCTGAAGGAGAATGAATTCGGGGACCTCGTACCCCCGATGATGGAAGCCCTCACCCTGCGAGTCTCCACGATCGGGGGGGTCACGCCCGAAGGCGACGATGCCACGAACGAGATGACGTATATCGCCATGGATGCAAAAGACGCGATAGGACTCGCCCAGCCGGCCCTTGCAGTGAGACTCCACAGCAAGACGCCGAAGGCGTTTATGGACAGGATTGTCAAAGCCCTGCGCAACAATGCGGGCGTCTATTCTTTTTTCAATGATAATTTCTATATGCAGCATTTGACCGCCCTCGGCATACCTCTTGAGGATGCCCGAAATTATGCGATAGAGGGCTGCATGAGATGGATCATACCGGGCAAGGCCATGGGCATGAGGGCCCTTGGGGGAAATTTTGCGCTGCCCAAGTGTCTCGAGTACGCAATGAACGAAGGGATCGACAAATTTTCCGGCAAACGTTGGGGATACCCCACTCCGGACCCTCGCACCTTCAAATCCGTCGAAGATCTCATACAAGCCTATATCACGCAGGTGAAATTCTTCACGGGAAAACTAGTCGCCATATACAACCTCGTCGACGCCCTCGATGGGGAGTATCTCCCCCAGCCCTTTCTGTCGGCCCTCATGGATGGCTGCATCGAGCGGGGACAGGATTGCAGGGTCTATAAGTACTTCGCCAAGACCATCATCCAGCCGGTCGGTCAGATAACTGTGGCCAATTCGATCGCGGCAGTGAAGAAGTTGATCTTTGAAGACAAGACGGCGACGATGGATGAGCTTCTCGATGCCCTGAAGAACAATTGGGAGGGGAGAGAGGATCTCCGCCAGAGATTCCTTGAGGCGCCGAAGTTCGGGAATGACGACGACTATGTCGACCTGATAGCGCGGGACGTAGTGCAGAGATCGACGGACGTGGTCAACGGCTTCAAGAATATATTCGGCGGTCACTTCATGTGCGACGGCACGGGAGGGTCCAGTTATTTTCGCTACAGCGGCCTGACAGGCGCCACGCCGGACGGCAGAAAAGATCGCGACGTGTTCAACGACGGCACGATCTCGCCCGCAATCGGGACAGACCTGAAAGGACCGAGCGCGGTGCTCAATTCCGTGGGAAAGATAGACCACGTGAGGACATTTACCCAGCTATTCAATCAGAAATTCATGCCCCAGTTTCTCGCCGACGAGTATAAGGACAATTTCGCCGCATATCTTAAAACCTGGCTCGATCTCAACATTCATCACGTGCAGTTCAACGTGGTCGATAAAGAGATATTGACGGACGCGAGGAAGCATCCGGAAAAGTATCCGCGCCTCGTGGTAAGGGTGGCAGGTTTCAGCGCCTATTTCATAGACCTGGCGCCCGGCGTTCAGGAACAGATAATCGCGCGCACCGAGCAGTGTCTGGGGTGAGACGGCCTCTTTAGGAGCTGGAATCTTCATATCGGATCCAAAGAAAGGATATTCAATTCTGTCATCGATTTCACTATCAAGGGATTGAGTCTTGCCAAGTAGGATCGGGGAGGAATAGATTCCGCCAATCACCATGCCCATGGGATGAGTTTCTTTGTCTTGCTTCGGTATTCTTCATATTCGCATCCTATGGATGAAACAAGAGCCGCTTCCTCGATGCGAACCCTATAGAGAAGAGCGACGAGCGGCAGTACGATCGCGAACGCTAACGAAAGCCAGTTCTGAAGGGCTATGCCGTACCCGCAACACGTCAATATCAGTCCGCTGTATGAAGGGTGCCGCACGAGTCGGTAGGGGCCTTTTCTCACTACGTGTTGGTCCGCATGCGTTTCAACCGTCGTGCGGAATGACGCTCCGAGGGCAACGACGGCCCATACGCGCAGTCCGAGTCCCGCCAGCATGATGAATAGCCCGATCCAGAAGCCCGTGGCAGACCTGCCGCCGGGGAAGAAAAACCTGGAATTCCCGCTAAGAACTCCCGCGATGGTCATGCCCGCGGCAATTGCGATGAAGTTATAGTAGCGGGTCCCCCGGTCGCGACCCATCTTGCCCTTGCCCTGGATTCGGTCTCTCACGACAAGCCAAATCTCAAATGCTATCCAGACTATTGAGATTGTGGACAATAAGGCTGAAAATAAGGTCATTTTACCTTCTTTACCGCACTTTAGGGCGACTCCTGGCGGAGTATGGTCCCTTTGCGCTCTCTGGAAGCCGCCTGGAGGGACCGTAGCCGGATGCGGCGCCGTGCGGCTCAAATTCTCTTCGAAGCGCCGGACAAAGAGGTGGTCGAGGATCTGGACGGTCAGGACCGCCGCAAACGCGTTATTCAGCATCCTCTTGAGCCCGCAGTCGAATAAGAACAGCTTCGAGAACAACCGCAATGCCCGGATTCGCCAATAGTTGAAAATGCCGCTCTCGGCTATGGCTTTGCGGCTCAGATATTTCTCCAGAAGGGCATCCAGCCTGGAATATCGTCCTTTTTCGATCCACAGAGGCGGGGCTGAATACGGCCATTTTTTCCGGGCGTAGATCGCCCCGGTGACCCGATCCTTGAAGGCTTCCCGGAGCACGTGCTTTTCAACGCCGTTGTGAATCTTGAAACGATCGGGGATGTGGCGCGCCGCCTCAAAGAGGTGGTGGTCCAGGAAGGGAGTCCTGCCCTCGATGGAATGTCCCATTTCTGCGCGGTCGCCAAGAATGGTCAACAGGTAAGGGGCGAGCATATTCTTGATCCAGCCATACTGCATCTTCCTCACCGGGGGGCGACCTTCCGTTTGATCCCGATCGATGCGCTCCTCGAGCCTTTGCAGCGCGCGGCGGGCCATGAGCCGGGGCCTATGTTTCCTGTGGAAAAGGCGGAGAATGAATTTTTGGACCCTCGGCGACAGCAGATTTGGGTTCCCCGACACGGGAACTAAGCGGAGCGTGTTCGGCATCCGGCCCGTCTGCGAGCGCCTCGGCCGCTTCCGCTCTTTCGGCGCGCCTACGATCTGATCGCTCAGGGCGCCTTTTCCCGGCTGAAAAAAGATATACCCAAGGAACACCTCATCGGACCCCTCGCCGGTGAGGATAACTTTTACGTACTCGCGAGCCAGACGCGACAACATGAATTTTCCGACGCCGTGGAAGTTCGCGAAAGGCAACTCTGTAGTCCAGATGCAATCCTCCGTGTTTTCCAGGAGTCGTTCGGGGCCGCACTCGACGGTGTGAAACTCTGCCCCGATCTTCGCCGCCATCTCCCGGGCCAGCCGGTTTTCGTCGAATGCCTCGTCCTCCGGGAAGGAAATGTTGAATGCCATCACCTTTTCACGGTGGTATTTGGCTACTGTGGCCGCGACGATCGCCGAATCGATGCCGGCGCTGAGATAGACGCCCACGGGAACGTCGGCCCTGAGGCGGAATCGCACGGCCTCGTCGAATTTTTCCCGAAGAATTGCGCAGCAGCGGTCAAAATCCCTTTCGTCTTCTCGATCGTTCTCCCGCGGCAGGTCACAGTCCCAATAGCGCCTTATTTCGTGCGTGCGCTTAACCAGGTCGGCAACCAGCAGGCGCCCCGGCGGGACGGCTTCGACCCCTTCGAACATCGAGTCAGGGACGAGCATGCTGAAATAATCGCGGATGCCTTCGACGCTGAGACAAGGCGCGAGCAACCCCGTCGCCATCATCGCCTTGGCCTCCGACGCGAAAAGGAGACGCCCGCCCTGATCGTTGAAGAAAAGCGGCTTGATCCCGAACCGATCGCGGACAGCCAGCAGTTTCCGGTCGGTCCGGTCGTACAGGAGAAAGGCAAACTCACCGCGCAGGTGATCGACAAAGGCGAGGCCGTATTGCTGGTATAGGTGGATGATCACTTCCGAGTCGCTGCGCGTCCGGAACACGTGACCCAGCGTTATCAGCTCTTCGCGCAGGCGCTCGAAATCGTAAATCTCACCGTTGCATACTAAGACGACATCCCCGTCTTCCGAATAGAGCGGTTGCGCCCCCGTCGCCAAATCGATGATGGAAAGCCGCGCGTGCCCCAGGGCGACGGGGATTTCGGGATCCAGAAACATGCCGCTGCCGTCAGGCCCGCGATGCCGCATCGAATCGATCGCCCGCTGCAATGCCTGTTCGGAAATGGAATGGCCCGTCGCCCCCACAATCCCGCACATATCCGGTCACACCCCCACGAAGGTCGGCTTGCACCGGCTGATCCGCCCTGCCCTTCTTGCGGAGGCGGTCAGGCCCACGTCGGTCGCGCTCCGACTCTCGTACGCCATTCGTAAATCAGACACGCCCTGTCGCAGAACCCCGGTTCCGGTCGTCAAAAGCTTCAACGGGCGTTGTCCCGGCCGCGGATGATTAACCTTCTGTTTGCTTAGTCCGTCTCCAGCGGTATCCCCGATTCACAGGGCACGCCCGTCTGACAAAGGCCGCACGCCCCGTAAGGCCCGACGCCGAACCGGGATTTGACATAATCCGAAGTCTTCGAGCGCTCGTAATCGCGACACTTTGCCTTGCTCCGCCCCTCCCTGGAAACGGAACCCGCTGGGCAGCGGTCAACGCATTTCCCACACGTCCCCTTTGTAAAGAAAAGGCAGTAGGCGTGATGATCGTCGTAAGGCCTCGGTGAGGGAGGGATTTGAATACGGGCGATTACGGAGCCGCAGATCATGGCCTTTCCCACCCTCGTGATAAGACCGCCGGACAATCCGAAGGCGCCGAGGCCGGCCGCGTAAGCCGCATGCCTTTCCGACCATGTGGAGGCGTATTCGTAGCGCTGCGTCATCGTCTGCTCGAAGACGGGCGAGTCGACAGGCGCCAGCGCGTCAATGCCTTCCGCTCGCAAAGCATCGACGACATAAGCCCGAAGTCGTCCATGGACCTCTTCGCCCTTGTTGCGCGCCCTCGCCCAGCGCTCTGACGGGTAGTATTTCTCTTTGCGATTGTCCTTCTTGGTCGCGGGCGTCTGGGGCAAGATCCAGGAGATTACCGTAAGGTCT
>CAVTDX010000042.1:0-7457 GCA_963733345.1 uncultured delta proteobacterium | reverse complement strand
GGTCCCCCCATTCTCGGTGCCGGAGGCGCTCAGGTCTGTTTAGACAGGGTGAATTGTGGTGTACGGCTTCACTCCCCGGCAGCGGGTAGCCAGATTTCCCAGCCTCATGTTCGATTTCCCTGGCCCGGCCGTTAGCCAGTGCCCGCGGGGTGCTTCCCCGCTGCCTTGACATCGGCCTGGAATTGGCATTGTTGCTCCGCGGGGAAAGGAAAGTCGAAACAGTCAATCCCTCCTGGTGGGATCCTCCGATCCAATTCGCACCTCTCTAGAAAAACAGGGGGGTGAGAGCGGCGTCCCTCTGAACTGCGCTCCGGGAGAGGCAGCAGCTCCGGTTTTTTTTTTTTGCCGCGGGCACCCGTTCGTTTTTTTTTTTTTTTTTACTGTCATCTACTCATGCCGTTACGTATTGCTGATTAGGGTGACCGTGGGCTACAAGAACCCGCGGAAATCGACGAGGCCATCGACAATCTGAATCTATGCGCACTGGCATAGCGCAGGAGAAGCCACAATCACGCCAGCGCCGTCCATCGTCCATTTCCAATCGCAGCGTCTTCTGCGTTTCCGCCCATTTCTGCCAACAGGCCGCATCGTCCTTGCGGCCGCCGCTTCACTGTCAACATTCGCGCATAAGACCATCCGAATCATGCGATACGCTAAAGACGCGCGGGGCAAGCAGGCGGGCTGCCTGCCCGAAGGAGATTCCGTGACCTGGTTGATGTTGCTTTTAGGCATAGTAGTGGGCATGTTTTCCGGCGTGGTTGGAATCGGCGGCGGCATTCTGTTTGTATTCCCGGCGCTGGTCTGGATGGTGGGCATGGATCAGCACCGCGCACAGGTTAGACACCGCGCCGACGGTAGCGTGCCCTGCGCGCGGGGGTAGGATCCCCATACCCACCCTCGAGAAGCCAGCGCCAGAACAACAGGGAATGCACCCCGCCGATTCCGGACCACGCCGGAAAACATGCCCCCTGCCTATACCTAAAAGCAACATCAACCAGGTCACGGAATCTCCTTCGGGCGGGCAAGAGCCTGTACCCGCGTCGTCTTAGCATATCGCATGGTACGGGGATGGTCTTATGCGCGAATGCCACGGTGAAGCTGGGCGGCCGCGAGGACGATGCGGGCGGTTGGGAGAACTCGGCGGAAAACACGAGAGCGCTTGCGATTGGAAATGGACGATGGACGGCGCTGTGGCGTGATTGTGAGCCCGCCTTTATAACTACAGATTCAGATTGTGCGATGGCCTAGTGCATTTTGGGCGGTGCTTCCTTGTAGCCCACGGTCACCGATGGCAATTGGTGATGATTTTTACTGTAGCCGCTGGTCGGTACATATACCTGTCGAACCGGGGGTCGCTCCCGTGGCGGTCGACGACGAAAAGGTCCGTCAGCATGGTGTAGCCCAGCAATTCGTCCGTTTTCAAAAAAAGGAGGAGGTCCCGCAGGACTTCCTTTCCTGCAATGACCGAGGTGCGGCCGCCCGCCTGCCCGCAGGACAACGAAGCGCCGAACCTGCCGGCGAGCCTCTCGGTTGTCGGGTCGGGTGCGCTCATTTCTCGCTTCCCGGCTTCACGAGGAGCTTCCTGTTCTCGTCGAGCATGCTCTCTTTTCCGATTTTTTCCTGGAGCTTTATGAGGCCGGCAATGAGGCTCTCCGGCCGGGGCGGACACCCGGGGACATAGACGTCGACCGGCACGACCTGGTCAACGCCCTGCACGACGCTGTACGTCCTGAATATGCCGCCGCTCGAGGCGCACGCCCCGTAAGCGATCACCCACTTGGGCTCGGGCATCTGCTCGTAGATCCTCCTGATCACGGGCGCCATCTTCTTTGTCACCGTCCCCGCGACGATCATCAGGTCTGCCTGACGCGGGGAAGGTCTGAAGACCTCCGCTCCGAACCGCGCCATGTCGTAGGTGGCGGACGTGGAGATGATCATCTCCAGGGCGCAGCATGCAAGACCGAAAGTGACCGGCCATAGCGAGTTCTTTCGGGCCCAGTTGACCACGTCGTCGACGGTGGCGACGAGGACGTTCTTCTCTATTCCCATTCGAGGGCCCCTTTTTCCAGACGTAAACATAACCGATAAAGAGGATGGCGACGAAGACGATCATCTCGCCGAAGCCGAACAGACCGAGACGCTTCGTTATCACCGCCCAGGGATAGAGAAAAAGTATCTCAAGGTCAAAAACAAGGAAGAGCATGGCAACTATGTAGTAGCGGACCGTTATCCTCGTCCGTGAAGGCCCTCTGGTCACCATGCCGCACTCGTAGGGAGAGAGCTTCACCTTGGCCCGCGTCCGGTTGCCGAGGAGGTAAGAAACCCCGATGAGCAGGCAGGAGACAGCAGCGGCGATCGAAATCATGATCAGGACGGCAACATATTCCATCGCGCCCTATTTGGCCTCGAAGAAAGCGACGTGCAATATTTTTACCCCGTTCCAACCCGTCCAGTCAACAAAAAAAAGGTCCTTCCCTTTATACGGCTTGACATGCCTGCATGCCTTTTGTAAATTTAGACTTAAATACTAGATGCATGTCTGTAATATGAAGAGCGGGTCTTGCCGGATTTGAGGAAACGCTAAAGTGAGGGGGTCGGCTCATGGCTCTGTTCTATCGCAGGCTGCCTCGGTTCGATTACATCGCGCCTAAAACCGTTTACGCCGCTCTGGCGGCGCTGAGAGAAGAGGAGGGCGTCGCGAGACTTCTCGCGGGAGGCACCGACCTTATTCCCAGGTTAAAGAAAAGGGAGATGCCTGCGCCCCGCTATGTCGTCGACCTGAAATGCGTGCCGGACCTGGGCAGGGTGGCTTTCGACGAATCGGCAGGACTGCGGATCGGCCCCCTTGCAACTATCGCCGCCGTAGCCCGGTCTGCGGAGGTGCGGGAGCGCTATCCCCACCTTGCCCAGGCCGCGTCACGCATGGCTTCGCCGCAGGTCCGCAACAGAGGGACAATTGCAGGCAACGTCTGCAGTGCGGTCCCCTCCGCAGACAGCGCCCCGCCGCTCCTGGCTTCAGGGGCTTATGCCGCGATCAAGAGTCTGAGAGGGGAACGGACGGTCGACTTAGACCAATTCTTCATCGGTCCCCGGAAGACGGTCCTCGGGCCCGATGAAATGCTCTTCGAGATAAGGCTCCCTGCGCCGTCGCCTAACAGCCGCGGCGTCTATCTGAAGTTATCGCCGCGTCATTCCATGGACCTCGCCGTCGTGGGCGTGGCCGCCTCCGGCGTCCTGGAAGGAGGCGTCTGCAAGGAGATCAGGATTGCCCTCGGGGCCGTTGCGCCGACCCCTGTCCGGGCGCCCGTTGCCGAAGGGATGCTCCTGGGCCGGAAGATCACGCCCGCCCTCATCGACGAAGCGGCAAAAAATACCGTCAACCAGTGCACCCCCATAGACGACCATCGGGCATCCCAGGAGTACAGGTGCGACATGGTCTATGTCCTTGCCAGGCGGGCCCTTACGCAGATTTTCTCTTGACAGGCCCCTATCTGAGGGGAGGTTCCACTGGGAAGTGGTTGGGGGGACACTCCTCCGAAGGAGAAAGGGCGAGAGGAGTGTCCCCACTCCAGATTTATCGAGGGGGCGACGGTAAGCCCCAATAATAGCAGGAGGACGCGATGAAAGCGATCACTCTCTTTGTGAACGGGACCGAATATGCGCTAAAGGTCAAGCCTTCCGCGACGCTCCTGGAGGCGATCAGGGAAGACCTCGGGCTGACCGGCGCGAAAGAGGGCTGCGGCGAGGGCGAATGCGGGGCGTGCACCGTCCTCATGGACGGCGAGGCGGTCAATGCCTGTCTTATTCTGGCGGCAGAGGCGGATGGGAGGCAGATCACCACCATCGAGGGGCTGGCGCAGGGCGAAGAGCTCCATCCCATCCAGCAGGCCTTTGTCGATTTGGGCGGCCTCCAGTGCGGCTTTTGCACCCCCGGCATGATACTCTCCGCGAAAGTGCTCCTTCAGGCAAACCCGGACCCGTCGGACGAAGAAATAAAGAAGGCCCTGGAAGGCAACTTCTGCCGCTGCACCGGTTACACCAAGATCATGGAGTCGGTCAGGGCCGCGGCTCGGGCGATGAAGGGGGAAGGGATATGACGGAATACAGCGTAATCGGAAAAAGGGTCCCCAGGGCAGACGCGAGAGAGAAGGTGCTGGGTCAGGCGAAATACGCGGCCGATTATTCGCTGCCCGGCATGCTCTGGTGCAAGGTGGCGCGGGCCCCTTTCCCCACGCGCGGGTCCTCAATATCGATACGAGCCGGGCGGAGAGGCTTCCCGGCGTGAAGGCGGCAATCACGGGAAAAGACTTCGGCGGATGGACGTGGGGTTTTATGGCCACCACCCGCGACGAGCCGCCTGTCGCCGTCGACAAGGTGCGCTACATGCATGAAGCGGTCGCCGCGGTCGCCGCGATAGACGAGGATATCGCCGAGGAGGCGTGCGAGCTGATCAAGGTCGACTACGAGGAGCTTCCCGCCGTCTTCGACGCGGAGGAAGCCATGAAAGAAGGGGCGCCGGTGATCCACGACTACCGGCCCAACAACGTGAGCGTCGAGTATCATTGGAATTTCGGCGACGTGGAAAAGGCGTTCGCCGGGTCCTACCTCGTCAGGGAAGACAAGTTTGAAACGGGGAGGGTCATAACGGGTTTTCTCGAGCCGCCCGCCTCTCAGCCTACTACGACCCTTCCGGATATATAACCGTCTGGCCGGCAAAGCAGAGCCCCTATTTCCATTACCGCCATCTTGCCGGCTGCTTCAGGCTGCCCTTAAGCAGGATCAGGGTGATCCAGCCCTATATCGGCGCAGGCTTCGGAGGGACGAAGAACGATTCCGTTGCGGGGGACCTGTGCGTCGCTATGCTCTCGAAAAAGACGGGAAAGCCCGTCAAGTACGTTTACGCCATGGAAGAGGTGCTCGCCACCTGTCGAAGACGGCACAACATGACCATCTACAACAAGGTGGGCATGACGAAAGAAGGCATCCTCACGGCAGTGGAAAGCCGGGTGATAGGCCATGGAGGCGCCTACACTGCAATCGGTCCCCTTACCATGTTCCTCACCGGCTACGGCACTCCCGCCCCTTATAAGCTTCCCAACTACAAGTACGACTGCTGGAGGGTCTTCACGAACAACCCGGTGTCGGCGGCCATGCGGGGCCACGGCTTCACCCACACGCGCTTCGCCTGCGACACCCAGATATCGATGATGGCGGAAGAGCTCGGGATCGACCCCGTGGAGATCAAGATGCGCAACGCCATAGACAACCCGAAAGCAGGGGAAGTCTATCAGGCCGTCAACGGCTTCAAGCTGAAGACTTGCGGCATCAAGCAGGCCATCAAAGCCGCATCCGTAGAAGCTGTCTGGGCGGATAAGGAAAAGGCGCCGAAGCGGGAAGGCCCGATCGCCTACGGGGTAGGTCTGGCCGGCACCGCCTACCACGGGGGCGCGCGCCAGCTCGGCCATCAGTCGTGCGCCGCCATCGTGAGGATCTGCGAGGACGGCACGGTGAACCTCATCACAGGCGCCACGGACTGCGGCCAGGGTTCGGACACTGTCCTCACAATGATAGCGGCCGAAGAGCTGGGCGTGAGATACGAAGACGTCTCCATAAAGCGGGTCGATACCGCCTACACCCCCGTAGACCCCGGAAGCTACGGTAGCAGGGTGACGCTGCTCGCCGGTCAGGCAACCCAGCTAGCCGCCAGGGACGCGAAGAAGCAGCTCGTTGAGGCCGGCGCAAAGGCGTGGGCGGCCAAGCCTGAAGATATCGAGATCAGAGAGGGCCTTGTTTCTATGAAAACAAATCCCTCGAGACGGATGCCCTTCGACAAACTGGCAAAGATAGCCTGCTACGAGGGCGCCGGGGCCGTGGTCCTCGGCAGGGGCCATTCGGACTACGGCATTGAAGAGCCGCTCGACTTCGACCACGGCACAGGAGAAGGAGGGATCAATTTCAGCTTTACCGCCCAGACCGTGCGCCTGGGGGTAGACATGGAAACGGGAAAGATAGATGTTTTGGAGTTCACCATCGCCCATGACGCCGGATTTCCCCTGCACCCCGTAAGCGTGGAGAGTCAGAACGAGGGCGGGGCCGTCCAGGGGCTCGGCCAGGCGATCTACGAAGGCTTCATCATGGAGAACGGGAAGACCCTCAACAGCACGTTTCTCGATTACAAGATGCCCCGCTCGACCGATGCGCCGGACATCAAGGTGATCAACATCATCACGAACGATCCCGACGGTCCCTTCGGCGCCAAAGAGGCCTCCGAGGGCAGCATCGTGAGCACGCCGCCCGCGGTGATCGACGCCATTCATTCCGCCACGGGGATCTGGTTCAAGGAGCTGCCCGTGACGCCGGAAAAGATCGTGAAGGCCCTCAAGGAAAAAGGCGCATGGATGAAGGAAGAGTGAAGGCGCCGGACTGCCGACGGACGAGCGTAGCGACATGGGCGGGGAGGCTGGAGGCGCCGCCAAGCGGCCGTGGCTTTGCACGCCGAGTGGGCGCTTAAGCCCCGGTAATTGCAGATGCGCATCGCCATAAAGACGCCGATGAAGATACCGGAGCTGCCGCCCGAGGTGCAGATCGAGCAAGGCGGCCTTTTGCGCGATCTTCTAGACAGGCTGCTCCGGGACGCTTATTTCGCCAAGGAAATAGTGGACCCCAAGACCGGCGAGCTTCTCCTCGACGGGGCTTTTCAGGTGCTCCTGAACGATGTTCCCTCTCACAGCCTGCCCGAAGGGCTCGACACCGAGCTGCACGACGGGGATGTTTTGACCATGACCTTGATCCTGATAGGCGGCGGCTAGGGTGTGCGTCCGGGCGCTTTTTGCGCCTGGCCTTGTCATCTTCACGGCCGCGCCGTCCTCACATACAAAAAAGTATGCTCCGGCGGGCGGCCGCTTGATTTCGCGCCATGCATCGAAAATCGCCTCGGCCGCCTTTCAGTCATTCCGGACGCTTTTCGCGCCTTTCGCCTGTCTCATCGGCGCCGCGAATCGACAAATGGAGGGGGGACACCCCTCCGACGAGGCCATCGTCCCGGAGGGCATGCCCAAGGCCGTGAAGTTCAGGAACAGACTCCTTCAGGTGAAAGAGATCCTCAAGGCCTGGCGTATAGACGACGGATGGTGGAGAACGCCCATCTCCCGCCTTTACTACCTGGTCGAGTTCACGAGCGGCTCGAGGTTTACCGTCTTTCAGGGCCTGGTCACGGGTAATGGCGCCGTCAGAACCGGGCGCCGCCCGCCGTCGAGATCGAAGGTTGCTGGCGGCAATCGCGTGCCAACATAGCCCGTCGCATCAGAGCCGAGCCTCTTATGCAAATGCTTGTTGTTGCGACCGCGTTTGTCTATTGACAAGGACATATATAAGGACACATATTAATACCAGTGGAATTGTTATAGACCTGCCATACAGCCGCACAGGCTCAACGAGAAAGACAGCGATTTGTCGGC
>CAVTDX010000041.1:0-35757 GCA_963733345.1 uncultured delta proteobacterium | reverse complement strand
GTGCACGCTATTCGTTCGACCGTATTGCTCCTGGTAGCGGCCTCCTTCCACGCCTATCATGCCTATGATATGGAGGATAAGGTCCTTGCCGGTCGCCCACGGCTGCCATTTCCCCTTGCAGACGAACTTCATGCTCTCGGGGACCTTGAACCAGAGAGACCCCATCACCATGGCATAGGTAAGGTCCGTGCTGCCCACGCCCGTAGAGAAGGCGCCCAGTGCGCCGTACGTGCAGGTATGACTGTCTGCACCGACCACAGCGTCTCCGGGCCCTACGAGGCCCTGCTCCGGCAGGAGGGCATGCTCTATGCCGCAGGCGCCCCCTTCATAAAAGTGCGCTATACCGTACTTCTTCGCGAACTCGCGGATAATCTTGCAGTTCTCCGCGGAGATGATGTCCTTGTTCGGCGTAAAATGGTCGAGGACCAGGGCAACCCGTTCCGGGTCGAACACGGAATTCGCGCCCGCTTTTTCAAATTCCTCCAACGCTAAAGGGGCGGTGATGTCGTTGGCGAGGGCGAGATCGATCTTTGCCTCTATGATTTCCCCCGGCTCTACGCGGTCCCTCCCCGCGTGCGAGGCAAGTATCTTCTCTGTCGCGGTCATGCCCATGTTAAACCCCCTTCCCGTCCTTTCTCCTCTTCACGAACTCGAGCTTGTTCAGGGCGTTGATGTACGCCTTGCCGGAAGCGACGATCACGTCCGTATCGACGCCTTTTCCGATTACAGTCGACCCTTTCTCGTGCAGCTTGACAAAGACCTCGCCCTGCGCGTCGGTCCCGCCCGTGATGGCGTTGATGTAGAATTGCAGCAGCTTGCTGTTTGTCTTGATGATCTTCTGGATAGCTTTGAGCGTCGCATCCACCGGACCGTCGCCAAAACACGCTTCCTGCTGGATCTGGCCGTCGACCTCTATCCTGACCGTGGCAGTAGGAATGGCCATATTGCCGCAGACAACGCTCAGATACGCCATCCTGTACTTCTCCGGGACGCGGACTACCTCGTCCATGATGATCATCTCAATGTCTTCGTCGTAGACGTCCTTCTTCATGTCCGCCAGGGCCTTGAACCTCTTGAACACGAGGTTAAGCTCCTTGTCGTTAAGGGAATAGCCAAGGTCCTCTATTCTCTCCCGGAACGCGTGTCTGCCCGAGTGCTTGCCCAGGATTAAAGAGCTCTTCGGTATTCCGACGGACTCAGGGGTCATGATCTCATAGGTCAGCTTCGCCTTGAGCAGCCCGTCCTGGTGGATGCCCGACTCATGGGCGAAGGCATTCGTTCCCACGATGGCCTTGTTAGGCTGCACCGGCGCGCCGGTGACCGATGTGATGAGCCTGCTCGTGGGATAGATCTTCTCGGTTACGATGCCCGTGTCAAAGGAGAAGAGGTCTTTCCGGGTTTTGAGGATCATGACGACCTCTTCGAGGGCCGCATTGCCCGAGCGCTCGCCTATGCCGTTGACGGTGCATTCCACCTGGCGTGCGCCGGCCTTCACTGCCGCCACCGAATTGGCGACGGCGAGACCAAGGTCGTTGTGACAGTGGACGCTCAGGACCGCCCGGGAGATGTTCGGGACATGCTCCATAATGTAGCCGATCAAGCCAGCGAACTCGTCAGGGACCGTATAACCGACCGTGTCGGGAACATTCACCGTGGTCGCCCCCGCGTCGATGGCCGTTGCGAGGACGCGGCACAGGTAATCCCGGTCCGTCCTGGTCGCGTCCATGGCCGAGAACTCCACGTCCGCGGCGTATCTAGCCGCCCTCTTCACCGATTCTTCCGTGAGCCTGAGCACCTCGTCGCGGCTTTTCCGGATCTGGTACTTGAGATGTATGTCCGAGGTGGAAATAAAAGTGTGAATGCGCGGCCTTGCGGCGTGTTTCACCGCTTCCCATGCGCGGTCGATATCATCGAAATTAGCCCTCGCAAGACCGGCCACTGTGCAGTTTTTCAACGCCTCCGCGATCTGTTTGACCGATTCAAAGTCCCCTTCGGAGGCAATTGGGAAACCCGCCTCAACGACGTCAACGCCCAAAGCCTCCAGTTGTTTGGCAACCCTCAGCTTTTCCTGGGCGTTCATCGTATTGCCGGGAGACTGTTCGCCGTCCCTCAAGGTAGTGTCGAAAATAACTACTCGTTCCTTCATCTCATCCCCTCATGCAGTTACCGGGGCTCAGCGCCCCCTCGGTAAACCTGGGGGGGGACACCCCTCCGAAAGACAAAGGGCGAGAGGAGTGTCCCCCCAACCGCTTTGGCGCCTCCCCGCTCACAAAAGCGCCTCCCCCCAAAAGAAAGGCCCTACTGGGGCTTCATGTCCGCCTCTCGCCTTTCATGGAAGTTCTGACGATACCCCATATCCGGTCGATCAGCGCGTCCTCGTTCTCGATCTGCGCTTCGATCACAAGAGCGAAGAGATTGTCCCGGACGTGCGTCCCCTCGATCTTGACCGCATCCTTTTCGGTCGTCACCAGCATCTCCACGCCAGGAAGCGATTCCATGCGCCTCAGGTCTTCTTTCCGGTAGCGGTAATGGTCGGGAAACTCGACCGTCCTCGCCACATCCGCCCCTAAAGCCTCAAGCGTCCGGAAAAAAGAGCCGTTGTCCCCCAGCCCTGAAAAGGCCAGAACCTTTTTTCCCCGAATAAACCTGTAATCGACCATCGCCCTGTCCTTCAACCGGCGCAGATGGAGAGGCCGGCGCCGGACGCGAAAGACCGGTATGGCGGACGCAACGGCCTTAGTGCGGCTGTCCAGCTCACCCCGGCTGACCAATATTATATCGGCTTTCTTCGCCATTTCAAGAGGTTCCCGCAAAAAACCGAGAGGAAACAGGTGCAGAGCGGCCTGCTGCGCCTCACCGTCGATAATCAGGAGTTCCACGTCCTTGCGCACGTTTCGCACCTGAAAGCCGTCATCTAAGATGGCGACGTTGATGCCGAAATCACGGACGCCCCTCTCTATGCTCTCGCTTCTCTTCTTTCCTACCAGCACGGGGAGCATTGTCCTCCTGGCCAGCATGACCGCTTCGTCGCCTACGCTCTCCGCCGTGTCCGTTCTGCCGTCAACCGCAAAGGCGCCCTTTTTTTCTTCTTGTAGCCGAGCATCACGATCCCCGGGCGCAGGCCTCTTTTTTGCAACTCCCCGGAAAGATGTTCGACCACGGTAGTCTTCCCCGTACCGCCAAGGGCCAGGTTGCCGACGCTTATCACCGGGACGGGAGGCTGCGCAACCCTCGAGACGCCAAGCATATAGCGGAGCTCTCTCGCTGAGAGTCCTGCTTTGTAAAGAACGGAGAGCCCGAAAAGAAGCGGAAATAAGAGGGCCCTCAAGGCCGGCGCCTCTCCCTTCCAGATCCTTGTCATGAACCTTCGCATTGGCGTCTACTCACCAATTATCGCGCAAATCGATTGCCCGGTTTTCATCAATTTAGCGCAACAGTATGAGTAAAGTCAAAGCGAAACGCCGGCCAAAAAAAGTCTTACTCGCTGCACCCGATAATCATCCGCTAATATTTTCTTGATATATCCTCTGCAGGAATTGAATACACCTTGTCACTCCTTTCTCCATCGTCCACTCGGGTTGAAACCCGATCTCTTCGCGGGCAGGAGTCGTGTCAAGCTTATTTAACCCGTAGCTGAGGCGCCTTCCGGGCAGCAAGGTAATGTCGGCTTCCGGAATCATCCTCTTCACATAGCCCGCCACCTCCGCGAGCGAGCGTTCATCGTTCCCATTGATAGTAAAATTCCTGGTCTTAGTCGTGGCCGCTCCGGCCGCCATGACCACCGCCCGGGCAGCGTCGCCTGCATACAGCCAGTTGATGCTGCTCTCCCCAAGGGGGACCTTGCCCGGCTTGCCCAGGACGGGATTCACGAACAGCTGCTCGGTGATTTCATTGGGCAAGCCCCTGCTTTGCCCTTCGCCGTAAACCCCGGGGAACCTTATACCGATGCAGTCCACGCCGTACTCGGCAAAGTAGTGGTTTGCGCACGCTTCGTTAAAGGACTTGCACGCCGCGTATATTGACCTGTGGCTGTGTGGGGCATCGTTAGGAACGCAACTGTCTCCGTATTTTTCCGCGGGGCCATATACGGCCACGCTGCTGGCAAATACTACCCTCTTCAAGCCCAGTATTCTCGCTGTCTCAAAGACATTTATCGTCCCATCGCAATTAACCCTCACGCCTAACGGCGGGTTGGCCGAACAAGCGTCAGTAAGCACAGCGCCCATATGAAGAATCTTCTCCACACCGTGCTCCTGACACGTGCGCAAGAGTTGGGCGAGGTCGGTTACATCACCCTGAACAACTTTTACTCGACTACTTTTTTCTTTACCCATAAGATTCTCCAACAACTTTCTATCCGGAGATCGGTTATAGGCCACTACCTGTTCCTCTTGATCGATCAACAGCCGCACTGTGTGCACCCCAATGAGTCCGGTTCCTCCGGTAATCAAATAGCTCATCCCTACGCCTCCACTCCCCTTTGTCTTATTTGCATCCCTTTTTATTCACTACCATTTCCAATGGAGTAGATCAAGCGAATTCCCGACGGTGAGCCTTCTTGGCAAGATTTTCCGCCCTCTCTCGGTTTCCTTTGACCCGTCGCCGCGGCCTGATAAGGGCCTTTCCCGATATGTCGCCATGACGTAGGCGGGCGTTGATTTGCAAGAAAGGCAATTCTTCAGCCAGTTTCCACGAATTTGCTTTCCTCGGCGTTCGCAAAAGGAGTATAATCCATAAAAATAGAGTTGCGAGGTGCATATATGGCCAAAAAAAATCAGAATAATGTTGCCGAAGAGCGACTCCAGACATTGATCGAGAATTGGAATCGAAAAGAGGCAGGAGGGCGAAAGAAGCTGAAGCGTATTGGCGAGGCAGTCGGTTATAGAGGCTAAAACGGGCGCCAATGCCAATCCAGTAAGGAGGCAACCCGTGGACGATAACGCAAAGAAGCTGACAGAGAGGTTGAGCGCGGGCAAATCAGCCCTCATCGTGGTCGATGTCCAGAACGACTTTTGTCATGCGGACGGGGCCTTCGGGAATAGGGTCTCCGATTTCTCCTTTATAGAGCGTGCAATGCCCGGGCTTTGCGGGCTTATAGACGGGTGCCGCGCGTCGGGCGTGCCCGTTGTCTTCGTCAGGACCCTTCACAGCAACTGGACGGACTCGGCTGTCTGGTGCGGCAGAATGAGCGACTTCGCCAAGAGGACGCCCGCCTGTACGCCCGACACATGGGGGTCCGCCTTCTATAGGGTCACGCCCGGACCGTCTGATTACGTGGTGACCAAGCACAGGTACAGCGCCTTCGTAGGCACGGACCTCGACCTCGTGCTAAAGAGCTCGGGTGCGCGGACAGTGATGGTCGCGGGCTTCATGACCAACGTCTGCGTCGAAACGACGGCGCGGGACGCCTATATGCACGACTACCACGTCGTGCTCGTGGAGGACTGCTGCGGAGCGCCGCTGCCGGGCGAGCATGAATCGGCGGTCCACAATATCGCCTGCTACTTCGGCCTTGTCGCGGATGCGAACACGGTCCTTGGCATAATAAAGAAGGGCTGAACGGATCCGGAGGCGGACACGAGATAGACGGGCGCGTCGCTAAAGAGGCGAGCGAACTAAATTAAGAAGACCATCCCCGGGTGAGCGAAAATTATGGTGTTCAAGCCTGTCGGTCTCATACATTCACCTTACCTCGGCAAAGAGGAGGCCCCTATTCAGGGAGCTTTCCGGCCTCATGCAAGGGGTTGGGTCGAGGTGTTTCCGCAATACGGACAGGGGCTGAAGGACATAGAGACGTTCTCCCATATCTTCCTCATTTACGCCTTCGACCGCTCCGGCGAGCTTAAACTCGTGCGGCCCACGTTTCTCGATGACAAACCGCACGGCATCTTCGCCTCGCGACACCCGTCTCGTCCCAACAGCATCGGCCTTACCGTGGTTCGGCTGTTAGGGCGGAAAGAAGACAGGCTTGAGGTAGCGGGCATTGATGTCCTTGACGGCACTCCGCTTCTCGACATCAAGCCCTATATTCCCCGATTCGACTGCTATCCCGATGCGTCCGAGGGATGGACCGCTGGAAAGAAAGAGAGGCCGAAGCCGAAGGGAAGGGAGTGAGGGATTTAGTTTCTAAAAGAGACCCGACGCTGGCTTGGGCGCGATGGGAATTCTTGCGGACGAAGGAGGAATTCATGAATGCGACTAAGAGATTGGTCGATTTTGCGGTAAATACCCGGTACGAACACCTTCCACCGGAGGTGATCGACAGAGGGAAGGAGCGCATCCTCGACACCATGGCCTGCATGCTCGCGGCAGGGAAGGAAGAGATAGCTTCGATCATGCTTGAGTACGTCAGGGCGGCAGGAGGCAGACAGGAGGCCGGCATCGTAGGGTTTCGAGACAGAACGACTGCGCAACTGGCTGCGCTGGTTAACGGCGCAGTCGCTCATGCCCTTGACTTCGATGATTGCCAGCCTTCCTTCACCGGCCACCCTTCCGTGGTCATCCTTCCCGCAGTCCTTGCCGTCGCGGAAAGAATGCACGCCTCCGGGAAGGCGACGATCGAGGCCTACATGGTCGCTTTTGAAGTGGCTTGCAAGATCGGAAAGGGAGTAAACCCGGACCTCTTCGATAGGGGTTGGCACGCGACAAGCGTGATCGGCATCCTCGGGGCCGCGGCGGCAGCGGGAAAGCTCCTGCGGCTCGATGCGCAGAAGATGGCATTTGCCCTCGCATTGGCCGCATCCCAGGCTTCGGGCCTGAAAGGCAATTTCGGGACTATGGCCAAACCCTTTCATGCAGGAAAGGCTGCCGAAGGCGGGGTCGTTGCAGCCCTGCTGTCTGAGAATGGTTTTACAGCTTGCCCCGACATCCTCGACGTTAAGAACGGCTTCTGCGATGTCTTCTCACGCCGGTACGATCTGGAAGCTATTGTTCAAGGACTGGGCAATCCTTTCGATATTGTTTCTCCCGGGGTCATCACCAAGGTCTACCCGTCGTGCCTCTTCACGCACCCCATCATCCAGGCGACCCGCTCGCTCGTAAAATCAGAGGGCGTGCGGGCAGAAGACGTGGAGTCGGTTGAATGCCGCATCACCCCCCTTGCCGGCGATTCCCTGATTCACGACCGTCCCAGAAGCGGCCTGGAGGCAAAGTTCAGCGCCCCTTATTCGGTCGCGGCGGCCTTGCTGCACGACGAGATATCGCGGCAACAGTTTACCGACGAGGCAGTGCAGGGAACCGATAGCCAGGACATCGTGCAGAGAGTCAAGGTGGTCGTAGACCCCGGACTCGAGGCCCCGAAGACCGGTGGATGGCGGGGTCTCGGCGCCAGGTTGGCGGTCAGGTTAAAAGACGGCCGGGAATACACGAAAATAGCGGCGATCACCGGAGACGCGGACGCACGCGCATCCCTGGAAACGATCGTGGCCAAATACAGGGGGTGTGCCAGGACCGTACTCGATGAACAGCGCGTCGAAAGATCGATCGATCGGATCCTCCATCTGGAATCGATCGGCGATGCAGGAGCCTTGATGGCCCTCGTTGCCGGCAACGAGTCGTGAAAAGCATAGGGGACTAAGAATCTCACCGCTGAACCAGCCACTTGCGTTTGGCGTACCAGCCGTAAAGGAGAGAGGCCTGGACGAACTGGGAGATGTTCATCGACCACCAGACGGAGGCGGCGCTTAAGCCGAGTATGACGACAAACAGGTAGGCAAGCGGTATCCTGACAACCCAGATGCTCAAGGCGACGCGGATGAGAACGTTCCTCGTATCGCCGGCCCCGCTCAAGCCCCCGCCGAGAATGGCCCCCCAAGCCATGAAAGGCTCGCTTATCATGGCGATGTAAAGATAACGGACGCTTTCTCTCGCCACTATGGGGTTGTTCGAGAGGGCCGAGGCGATCCATGGGGCGTTGAGGATTACTACGGCTACCAGGAGGGTCACCAGAATGACGCCTATGAGGGCGGTGACCAGCCCGCTCCGGTAGGCCTCTTCGCGCTTTTCTTCACCCAAAAGGTTCCCCACTATTACCGCATTGGCCATATTAAAGGCGAATGCGGGCAAATAGATTGCAGACTCGATTCGCAAGCCCGCAGTAAGCGCCGCGAGGATCTCGACCTTGTGCTCCGGCAGCTCGCTGATAATCAGGAACAGGGCGATGCTGCCGAGCTGCCAGAGCACCTGGAGCGCCCCCATGGGCCATCCGATATTGATGATCTGTCGGGCCGCCGTTTTTGAGAAAGCCCGGATGCCTGTCATAAGGCCGCGCACTTGAGAGAGGCTGGCGAGGCTTCCGATAAATGCGGCGGAGGCCGTGGCAAGAGCGATCCCTCTGAAATTCAGGGGAGTAAAGAAGACGAAAAAAATGTTCAGCCCTATGTTGATGAAACAGACGACGGCCATTATTCCGAGGGAAACCTTGATCCTGTCGCAGGACCTGAGCATCCCGTTGCAGTTCGTAAGCAGGTAATCGAAGAGAAGGCCGGTCGAGTATATTTGGACAAGGGGTATGCAGAAGGGTTTGAGTTGAGCAGGAATATTAATCAGCCTTATCAATAGGGGAGCAAAAACGATGCCCACGGACGCGATCAGCACGCCTGCCGCCGCCGTTGCAGCGAGGGACGAAAAGATAGCCGCAGTCAGCTTGTCCTCGTCTTTCGACGTATAGAGACGGGAGACGACGGAGACGGCGCCGACGGTCAGGGCATTGGCGATGATGATGAACATGAAGTAGAACTGAATGACGAATCCGTAAGCGGCCTGGACGTCTTTCCCCACCCTGCCCGCCACGTAGACGTCCGTTAAGCCGATGAGGAACTGGAAGAGCATGATGAGCGTCATCGGCCAGGCTACTCGCCAGCTCCGTGAGACAAAACATCCTATGTTCGCCGCTTTAAATGTACTAAACAAGGAAGCGCCTTTCAGGCCTTTTCGCGCCTTCGCCCTAACGCCCGATGCGCGAGGGCGCGCAGATAAAGTCTAAAAGCGAAGTTCAGCCCGTCGGGAAAAGGGCCGATGCCCTTTAGCGAGATAATCGAGGACATGGGTTATACGATGCCTTTCACCATACAGTATAAGAGCATGGCGCCTGCTAATGCAAAGTCGCCTTTGACTAACCGGCACGCTAAAAGTTCAGGCGCTTCAAGAAACGAAAGCGCCCCCTGGCTCAAGAGTCGGCCGGCAGGGGGCGCTTTCGTTTCGAGGCTTTCTTAGAGCGCTGTTTCCAGCTTCTTTTCTCCTTCAGCGGCGCCGAGCTTCTCCTCGCCGATCCTCATGCCGTAGAAAGAGCGATAAATGAAGACCAGGGCAACGATGAAGAAGACGACGGCGATGCACGTCTTCAGGGTATGGGAGTGCATGGTGACGGCGATTTCCGTAGCGAGCAGGCCGAAGAGGGTAGTGAACTTGATGACGGGGTTCATCGAGACCGAAGACGTGTCTTTGAAGGGATCGCCCACCGTGTCGCCCACGACGGTCGCTTCGTGGAGGGGCGTGTTCTTCTCCTTCAGGTCTACCTCGACGATCTTCTTCGCATTGTCCCATGCGCCGCCGGCGTTCGCCATGAAGATGGCCTGAAAGAGACCGAAGAAGGCGATGCCGATCAGGTAGCCGATGAAGAAGTAAGGGTTGAAGAACGACAGGGCAAGGGCCATGAAGAAGATGACGATGAAAATGTTGATCATCCCTTTTTGAGCATACTGGGTGCAGATCTTCACCACTTCCTTGCTGTCCTTGATGGAGGCCGTCTTGCTGTCGAGCCTGATGTTCTCCTTGATATAGACGACCGCCCTGTAGGCGCCGGTGACCACGGCCTGGGTCGCCGCTCCCGTAAACCAGTAGATGACCGCGCCGCCCATGAGCAGGCCGAGAACGATCTCGGGCTGCACGAGAGAGAGCTTCGCGACGGCGCCGCCGAAGATCCGCTCCAGCAGGATGATGATGCCGAAGACCATGGTCGTCGCGCCGACGACCGCTGTGCCGATCAGCACCGGCTTCGCCGTCGCCTTGAACGTGTTGCCGGCGCCGTCGGCCTCTTCGAGGTAGTCCTTGGCCGTTCTCGAAGTCGGGGTCGAAGCCGAACTGCTTCTTGATCTCCGCTCTTACGTTCGGGACGCTCTCGATCTGCGAGAGCTCGTAGACGGACTGGGCGTTATCCGAAACCGGGCCGAAGCTGTCGACCGCGATGGTCACCGGACCCATGCCGAGGAAGCCGAAGGCCACCAGGCCGAAGGCGAAGACAGGGGCCGCGAAGGCGAACTCAGGCGGCATGAGGGCCTGGATAGACGCGGTTCGTGGAGACGAGGTAGGCGACGAGCATGAGCACAATGATTGTCAGGCCCTCCCAGAAGGCGGACAAGTTGCCGGCGACGAAGCCGGAGAGGATGTCGAGGGAGGCGCCGCCCTGGCGCGAGCTAGCGACGACCTCCCGGACGTGGCGCGAGCTCGTGCTCGTGAAGACCTTCGTGAATTCCGGGATCAGGGCGCCCGCCACAGTGCCGCAGCTGATGATGATGGCCAGCGCCCACCAGAGGGACGCATACTTCGGGTCCGGAAGGCTGCCGAGCAGCAGGTAGCTTGCACAAAACGTCACGATGATCGAGATTGCCGACGTGATCCAGACAAGGTTGGTGAGGGGCTGCTCGAAGTTGAATTTCTTCTTGTCTCCGTAGACGGCCGAGGTGATGGCGGCGTTGATGAAATACGAGACGAGGGAGGTGAGTATCATTAGTATGCGCATCGAAAAGATCCAGATGATCAACGTTCCCGCCATGACAGGATTAAGGGCCAACGCGAGGGCGAGAAAGGCGATCAGGGCGACGCCGGTCACCCCGTACGTTTCGAAGCCGTCGGCGGTCGGTCCCACGCTGTCGCCGGCGTTGTCGCCCGTGCAGTCGGCGATCACGCCTGGGTTCTTCGGGTCGTCCTCGGGCAGATGGAAGACGATCTTCATCAGGTCCGAGCCGATATCGGCAATCTTGGTGAAAATGCCGCCGCAGATCCTCAGCGCGCTTGCGCCTAACGATTCGCCGATGGCAAATCCGATAAAGGAGGCGCCGATCATCTCCTTGGGAAGAAAAACCAGGATGCAGATCATGAAGAAGAGTTCGACGCTCACGAGGAGAAGGCCGACGCTCATGCCGGACCGGAGAGGAATAGCGACCACGTTGGCCGGCTTGCCGTAGAGCGATGCGAAGGCGGTCCGGGAGTTGGCCCGGGTGTTGATCCTCATGCCGAACCAGGCCACGCTGTAGGAGCCGAGTATGCCGAGGACGGAACAGAAGAGGATGACGACTATATTGAAGACCGGCGCGTTCTGCAAGCCTGCGAAGTAATAGGTCATGCAGATGGCGATGAGGACCCAGAGGATGACGAGGAACTTGCCCTGCTGGGCCAGATAGGATTTGCACGTCTCCCAGATGATGTCGGAGACGTTCAGCATCGAGCTGTGGGCCGGCAGGTTTTTGGTCTGCTTTGACTGGACAAGCCCGAAGACAAGCCCGAGGATGCAAACGAGCAGGCCGAAATACATGATATGAATGCCGTTCAGCACGCCGCCGAAAACGGTAAAATTCACATTGCTCAAATCTGGCAGCACAATGTCCGCCTCCCCCGCGAGGACGGGCGATGCACCCATGAGGAGCAGCAGACCGAAAGTAAAAAAGAGAGAGAGAACCTTAAATGCCCTTGCAGAACACATTTACGACCTCCTTGCAAAAGTTTTAGTGCAGATTAATGCATGCAGCCTATCCCTTCTATAAAAAGAATCCCCCGAAGCGGTTACGGATAAACTGCGAAAGATCATCCCCCGGTTTTCGAACCGACGGAAATCCTCGTTATAGCGCGCATCAGGGCCGCCTGAAGCGCATAGTACTCTTCCTGCTCCGAGGAGAGCCCTTTCAGTGCGGCTTCCGCCCTCTCCTTGGCCCTCTGTGCCCTCATAACGTCAACCTCTTCGGCGAATTCGGCAGTATCGAGCAAAAAGACGACGTTGTTCTCAAGGACATCGGCAAAGCCGCCGCTCGTCGCAATTAAGCGCGCGGCGCCGTCGGCCATGACGCGTATCTCTCCATGTTCCAGGGTAGAGAGAAAAGCGGCATGACCCGGGAGCACCCCGAACTCCCCGGTCGTGCCCGGCGCCTCAACCATGTCGACGTCCTGCCGCACCAGCACCCGCTCAGGGGTAACGATCTCCAAATGGAGCTTCTCCACTTTACTCTCCCATCATCTTTCTCGCCTTCTCAACGGCTTCGTCTATGCCGCCCACCATGAAGAAGGCCTGTTCAGGCAACTCGTCGCGTTTACCGTCGAGGATCTCCTTAAACCCCCTGACCGTCTCGGCTATCGGGACATACTTGCCGGCGGAGCCTGTAAACGCCTCGGCCACGAAGAAAGGCTGGGAGAGGAACCTCTGGATTTTCCTTGCCCTTGAGACGACCAGCTTGTCGTCTTCGGAAAGCTCGTCCATGCCGAGAATGGCGATGATGTCCTGAAGGTCCTTATACTTCTGCAGGGTGTGCTGCACGCCCATGGCCGCCTCGTAGTGCTCGTCACCCACGACCTTGGGATCGAGGATCCTGCTCGTCGAATCGAGGGGGTCGACGGCGGGGTATATGCCGAGCTCGACGATCTGGCGGGAGAGCACCGTGGTTGCGTCCAGGTGGGCGAAGGTAGTGGCCGGCGCCGGGTCGGTAAGGTCGTCGGCAGGCACATAGATGGCCTGGACGGAAGTGATCGACCCGCGCAGCGTGGAAGTGATCCTCTCTTCCAGCTCGCCGAGATCGGTGGCCAAAGTCGGCTGATAGCCGACCGCAGAGGGCATCCGGCCCAGGAGCGCCGAAACCTCCGAGTTAGCCTGGGTGAAGCGGAATATGTTGTCGATAAAGAGAAGCACGTCCTGGCCTTCTTCGTCCCTGAAATATTCCGCGGCAGTCAGGGCGGTGAGGCCGATCCTTGCGCGCGCGCCGGGGACCTCGGTCATCTGGCCGTATATCAGCGCGGTTTTGTCGATAACCCCCGAGCCTTTCATCTCCAGCCACAGGTCGTTCCCTTCTCTTGTCCTCTCGCCCACGCCGCCGAAGACGGAGATGCCGCCGTGCTGCATGGCGATGTTGTGTATCATCTCCATGATGATCACGGTTTTCCCCACGCCTGCGCCGCCGAAAAGGCCTACCTTGCCGCCTTTGGGGTACGGCTCCAAAAGGTCGATGACCTTGACGCCCGTCTCGAGGAGCTCGACCTTTGTATTCTGCATGACGAGCGACGGGGCGGGGCGGTGAATGGAGTACCGCTCTTTCGTATCCACGGGCCCTTTGCCGTCGACGGGTTCGCCGACAACGTTTAGGACGCGTCCAAGGACCTCTCGTCCGACGGGGACGGAGATAGGCGCCCCCTTATAGACAGCGACTTGTCCGCGCTTCAATCCATCCGTGGTTTCCATGGCGATGCACCTGACCGTGCTGTCGCCTATATGCTGGGCGACTTCAAGGACAAGGTTTTCTTTTTTGTCGTTGATCGTGGGGTTCGTAAGGTACACGGCCCCATAAATAGGCGGCAGGTTGTTAGGCGGAAAACGGACATCGACTACCGTTCCGATAACCTGCACAACCTTCCCCACATCCTCGGAATTCATTTTGTACGCGCCTCCTTTAGGTGCTTTGCAGCGCTTCAATTACCGGGGCTGGCGTCGCCCCCTCAGGCGGCAGGACCGCCGGAGCCTCCCCCTCAAAGAAAAGCGCTGGCCGGGGATTTATCTTCGAGTTCACTATGCCTCGCTTTGCAGCGCTTCGGCGCCGCCGACGATATCCATCATTTCGTTGGTAATGCTCTGCTGACGTGTTTTGTTGTAGACAAGGGTGAGATGATCGATCATCTCACCGCAATTGCTCGTCGCATTCTCCATGGCGGCCATCCGCGAAGCATGCTCCGAGGTCTGCGACTCCGCGAGGGCAAAATAGACTCTCGTGAAAAGATAGCGGGGGATGAACCTGTCGACTATCGACTGCGCGTCAGGCTCGTAAAGATAATTCCGGCCCTCATCGGCTTCCGCCGGCTTCAAGGGCAGGAATTCCCGGAGCACGATCTTCTGGCTGACGGCGGAGTGGAAGTGCGTATATATGAGATAGACCTTGTCGCACTCGCCGCCGAGATACGCATTTGCCGCCTCCCGGGCCATCTCCCCTGCCGTCTCGGAATCGACGTCTTTCACGTCGATCCATTCCCTTGTCGCCCGGATGTTTCTTCGTCTAAGGTAGTCCCTGATCTTCCTGCCGACGACGTAGACCTCTATCCCCTCGTAGTTCGCCTTGTTCTCCCGGATGAAGCGCACGACGGCGGATGCGACGTTGAGGTTGAAGGCGCCGGAGAGACCCCTGTCGGAAGCGACGGCGACGAGCAGGACTTTCTTTATTTCTTCCCGTTCCACAAGCAGCGGATTGCCCTGCTCGTGGACCCGGCTTATCGCCCTTTTCAGGACGTCTTCCATACGAAGCGCATAGGGCTCGACCTTTTCCAGCTCCTCTTGGGCCCGCCTCAGTTTCGACGCGGAGATCATCCTCATGGTCCGCGTAATGGTCTGCGTGCTCCTGATGCTGTTGATCTTTCTCTTTACATCGCGTAGGGTCGCCATCGCCTTTTTTAGTCCGTCAGTGAGAGAATTTCTCTTTGAACGCGGCCAGCGCCTCGTTCAGGCTCGCTTCGATCGCCGCATCGATCTGTTTTTTGTCCCTTACGGCAGCCAGTACGTCGGGATGCTCCTTTTCCATATAGGAGAGCATCTCCTGCTCGTACCTGGATATGGCCTCCACCGGGTAGATGTCCGTATAGCCGTTCGTTCCGGCATAGAGCAGGACCACCTGTTTCTCGACAGGGTACGGAGAGTAAAGGTTCTGCTTCAGGAGTTCCTGAAGCCTCGCGCCCCTGGAGAGAAGGGCCTGGGTAGACTTGTCGAGGTCGCTTCCGAACTTCGCGAACGCCGCCATCTCCCTGTACTGGGCGAGGTCGATCCGGAGCCGGCCCGCCACCTGCTTCATTGCCTTGGTCTGAGCGTTGCCGCCGACCCTCGAGACGGAGAGGCCCACGTTGATGGCCGGTCTTGCGCCTGAGTAGAAAAGCTCGGGCTCAAGGTATATTTGCCCGTCCGTAATGGAAATTACGTTTGTCGGGATATAGGCGGAAACGTCGCCTGCCTGGGTCTCGATAATGGGAAGGGCCGTCAGAGAGCCGCCCCCATGGGCGTCGTCCCATTTTGCCGCGCGCTCAAGGAGCCTGGAGTGGAGGTAGAATATGTCGCCAGGGTAGGCTTCCCGCGCCGGCGGCCGTCTGAGAAGCAGCGAGAGCTGCCTGTAGGCGACCGCGTGTTTCGACAGATCGTCGTAAGCGATCATGGCGTGGCGTCCCGTGTCCCTGAAGTATTCGCCCATGGAGCAGCCGGAGAAAGGCGCCAGATACTGGAGCGGCGCCGAGTCGCTCGCCGTCGACGCGACGACCGTCGTATACTCCATCGCGCCGTAGGCGCTGAGGACATCGACGATCCTCGCCACCGACGATCTTTTTTGACCTATCGCCACATAGATGCAAAAGACGTCTTTGCCCTTCTGATTGAGGATGGTGTCGATAATGATGGCTGTTTTCCCCGTGCCCCTGTCTCCGATGATCAGCTCCCGCTGTCCTCTCCCGATGGGAATCATGGCGTCTATGGCCTTTATTCCCGTCTGAAGGGGTTCTTTCACGGGCTGTCTCACGACGACGCCCGGCGCCCTTTGCTCGACATTCCTATGCTCCGTCGCGGCAATGGGACCCTTTCCGTCAAGGGGGCCCCGAGGGCGTCGACTACGCGGCCGATCAGACCCTCGCCGACCGGGACCTGGGCGATCCTGTTCGTCCTCTTGACGATGTCGCCTTCTTTTATCTCCGTGTAATCGCCGAAGATCACCGCTCCTATGTTGTCTTCCTCCAGGTTGAGGACCATGCCGGTGATGTTCCCGGGAAATTCGATCAATTCTCCGGACACGGCATTTTCAAGGCCGTATATTCTCGCAATGCCGTCCCCGATGGAAATAACGCTCCCCGTTTCCTGAAGGTCGATCTCGCGTTCGAAACCCGATATCTTCTGTTCTATGATCCTGCTTATCTCGTCTGCCTTGACTGCCATCGGTCTACTCCTTCATCAGGCTTTCATTCAACAGCTCGAGCTGTCTTTTGACGGTGTTGTCTATCCTCAGCCCCCCCACGACCACCTTCAGCCCCCCGATAAGCCCCCTGTCTTCCTCGATGCGCAGCTCGACCTTCTTTCCGAGCCTCGCTCCAAGGGCCTCTTCGATCCGGCTCTTTGCGTCGTCCGACAAAGGATAGGGCGAATAGACGGCGCCCGAGACCCTTCCTTCCTTATCGTCGACTATCTTCTCATAGGCGTCGCGTATGGCAGAAAGATAGGTCATTCTGTTCTTTTCGAGAAGCAGATCGAGCAGGGCGCCGACCGGCGCAGATACGCCCAGGGCGCTCTTGAAACCCGAAAGCGCCTCTCTTCTCTCGTCCATCTCAAAAAGGGGCAGCACCAGGACTTTCCGGACCGAGGCCGATGCGTTCACCACCTCCAGAACATCTCCTATCTGGCTCAGATACTGTTTATATCTTCCATCCTTCTCGCCTGCGGCGAAGAGGCCTTTGGCATAGCTCCTCGCGATAGACGGCCTAATCAATCGACGCTCCCGACTTTTTGGATAAATTCTTCAACCATGCGGTCATGCTCCTGCCTGCCGAACGTCTCCCGCATCTTCCGCTCCGCCGATAGGATCGTCCGCCCGGCGATCTCGGAGCGGACCTTCGCGAGGGCCTCTTTCATCTCTTGCTCATAGGCGAGCCGCGCCTGCTCGCCTATGCGGGAAGCGAGCGCGCGGGCATCGTCGAGGACCTTCTTTCTCTCCTCTTCCATCTCACTCAAGACCTTGACGCGAAACGCCTCGATCTCGGCCTCCAGTTTCGAGAGCCTCTCTTCATACAGTTTCTTTGCTTCTTCGGCCTCTCCGATACGCCGGTCGGCCTCCTCCAGCTTCTCCTTTATTGTCCGGCGCCTGTTCAGCAAGTACGTCTTTAAGGGCTTTCTCAGAAAGTAGACGAGGGCGAAGGCGAGGATCGCGAAATTGACGAACTGGAAAAGCAGCTGGAGCCACAGGGGCAGGTCTTTGCCGAGTCCCATTATCTGCCTCTTTCCCTCATCTTTTGCGCGATTTCAAGGGCAAGCCGGTCAGATTCGCCTAAAAGCGCGTCGAGCGCATTTCTTGCTTCCTTTTTTACCGTCTCCCTCACCCTTGCGAGCCTCTTCGGCAAGCTCCCGTCTTGCTTCTTCGATAATCTTCATCGAGGCTGCATGCGCTTCCTTGAGCGCCCCTTCCCGCTGCGCCAGGACGGGGCCCTTCCTTTCCTTGAGGCTCTCCTCGTAGGTTTTTGCGAGAGCGTCCGCCTCCTGCCGGCTGTCTTCCGCCCTGCCCACGCGAGAATCTATCGCAGCACGCCGCTTCTTCAAGCTGCCGAGAAACGGCCTGAAGAGAAAGAGGTCAAGAAGGACAAGCAAGACGAGAAGTTGAACAAACTGAATGAACAGCGTGTAGTTGAATTCGATCATGTTTTATCCTTTGACCTTCGAGCGCTCCGGAAAGCCCCGCCGTTTGCGGGGCTTCGTCGCGCTTGATAAAAATATCACTAGCTCATTTTAATAACATGAACGGCGTCAGATTTTCAACTAAATTCAGCGCTCAGGCGATACCGCGAGGGAATTTAGCAATCTTTCAAGATCCTCCCTGGAATAAAACTCAATAATCACCTTGCCTTTATTCTTTTTGAAGGTCACCTGCACTTTCGTCTTCAGGATTTCCCGCAACATCTCCTCGACGTGGGAAAAGGGGGAGGACTGCGCAACCCTGGCGCTTTTCCTCGCCTGTTCCAGCTCCCTCACCGAAAGGCCCTCGTCGAGCGCCCTTTTCACGTATCTTTTCTGTTCCCGCTCGCTCTTCAACGTGATGAGCACCCTTCCGTGTCCCTGGGTCAGCTTGCCGGCCGCAATCAGGTCCTTTATCCACGGAGGGAGCTTGAGGAGACGCAGATAATTCGAAATCGAGCTCCTCTCCATGCCCATCTTCTTCGCGAGCTCTTCCTGCGTGTAGCCGAAGTCTTCCACAAAGCGCTGATAAACGGTCGCAACCTCAACAGGGTTCAGGTCCTCCCTTTGGAGGTTCTCGATCATCGCAAGCTCCAGGGCTTCCCGGTCGTCGACATCTTTGATGATCGCAGGCACCTCTTTTAATCCGGCCATTTTCGCTGCACGGAAGCGGCGCTCGCCCGCGATGATCTCGAAGACGCCCTCTTTTCTCCGGACGATAATGGGCTGGAGCAGCCCTTTTTCCTCGATCGACGATGCAAGCTCGGCGAGCGATTCCTGCCGCATCTCCAGTCTGGGCTGAGTGGGGTTCTGCACTATCTGATGCACAGGGATGAGATGAATTCCCCCATCATCCACGTCCTTCAAGATAGCGGAAAGTCCTCTCCCGAGCGGGTCCTTTTTCGGCATACAGTTTAACTTCCGTTAATCGATATTTCAGCCGCGAGATCGAGGTAGCTCTCCGCGCCTTTGGAGGCGGCATCGTAAAGGATCACGGGTTTCCCGTAGCTGGGCGCCTCGCTCAACCGAACGTTCCTGGGAATAACTGTCTGGAACACCTTGCTGCCCAAGTGCCTGCGCGCCTCCTCCATTACGCGAAAGGAGAGATTGTTCCGTTTGTCGAACATAGTAAGGAGGACGCCGAGTATCTCCAGGTCCGGATTGAGCTTCTTCTTGATGACCGAAATCGTCTTCAAAAGGAAAACGAGTCCCTCCAGAGCGTAGTACTCGCACTGGAGGGGAATTATGACAAAGTCGGAGGCGGCCAGCGCGTTTACCGTAAGGAGACCCAACGAGGGCGGACAGTCTATGATCGTGTACGGATAAACCTCTCTTATCCCTGCGAGGCCCCCTTCAACACCAACTCCCGCTGCTCCATTTCCAAAAGCTCGATCTCGGCGCCGATCAGGTCGGGATGGCCGGGGGCCAAATCAAGCATGGGGACTTCGGTCTTTGTGATTACCTGCTCCATCGCTGCGTCGCCTATCACGGCGCGGTACATGTGTTTTTTCAGCTTTCCGTAGGAAATGCCCATGCCGCTTGTCGCATTGCACTGTGGGTCCAGATCGACCAGAAGCGTCCTGTGCTCCGCCACGGCAACGGAGGCCGCAAGGTTGATTGCCGTCGTCGTTTTGCCCACGCCGCCTTTCTGATTCGCAATCGCGATGATCTTTCCCATGGACGAAATACATTAGCATAAAACAATCTTTCTATGAAGCCTTTTTATACACGAAGAGTTTATACGCGTTGCCGCTCCTTGGCAAACGGTAGGGCTCGGTCCTTTCGAGAATGAACCGGGCCTGAGCGGGCGCCTCTGCCCGGGCGCCTTTCACGAGAAAGGCCGATCCTCCTTCCCTTAAATGTCTGGCGCCTTGGAGGAGCGCCGCGGCCGAAGGCCCGAACGCTTTTGCAATGAAAGCCTCAACGCCCAGCGGCGGCGCCTCTTCGGCGCGCCCGCGGACGATCTTGAGCGCCTCAAGACCCAAAAGCCTCTTCACCGTCTTCTGGAAGGTTATCTTCTTCAGGCTGCTGTCCAGCGAAAAGATCTGTTTGCCGGGATTGAGCAAAGCCAGCGGTATTGAGACAATCCCCGCTCCCGAGCCGAGGTCGAGCAAGGTCTTAAACTCCGTGACGCGGGTATGAAGGAAAAAGGCGTCGTAAAGAAGGTCGGTGACGATTCGCTCGCCCTCTTTCAGGCCCACGAGGTTCATGGCCCGGTTCCATCGCCCGACCTCTTCGACGTAGCGTGCGAGGCGGTCCGCTGTCGCGGCGACGTGGCCGATGCCGAAAAAGAGAAGGCCCTCTTCAATCAGTCCCTGTAGTTTTTCCATCTCGACGTCGCTTTTTTAAGTTTCGCGCCTTCGCCCGCATCGGGGTCTGCGAGAGGCGGCCCTTCGCGAGGGACCCTCATCGGCGAACATCGGCGCGCCCGACGGCACATTAAAATTAGCATAAATTTTCTGTTTCTGTTATAGTAAGCAATGCGGAAGCTGCTCTTGATCATCGCTATTCTCTGCTTTGCCGTCGCCGGCTGCGGCGGGAAAAAATCCCAGGTGAAAAAGGTCGACAGCCCGGGGAACCTCTACGTCGAGGGCATGGCATTCATGAAGAAAAAGCAGTACGACAAGGCCATCACGATCTTCAGCCATGTACGTGAGAACTTCCCCTTCGACCCCATCGCCGTAGTTGCGCAAATAAAGCAGGCCGACGCCCAGTTCGAAAAAAAGGCATATTCCGTGGCTGCGGTCATCTACGAAGATTTCGTCACCAGTTACCCGGAAGACGAGAATGCCGCCTATGCCGAAAGGCGTGTCGCGGAATGCTTCGAGAAGCTGTCTCCCATCATCGAGCGAGATCAGGCCAATACCTTCAAGGCGATCGAGCGCTTCACCTTTCTCAAGAACCGTTATGCCATGAGCCCTTACGCCAAGGACGCCGACGCTCATGTCCTTGCCCTCACCAGAAAGGTGGCGGCGCGCGAGCTGTATGTGGGGGAGTTCTACTACAAATGGGAGAAGTATAACGCCTCGATTATCCGCCTGGAGTACTTCCTCGAAAAATACCCCGACGCCGTTGGCAGAGACAAGGCGCTCTTCTACCTCGCGCAGGATTGCAAGCAACTCAATAACGAGGAGAAGGCCCAGGCGTATCTTGACAGGCTAAGACGGGAATACCCGAACAGCGCGTATGTAGGTCCTAGAAAGAAGGAGAGAAAAAGGCTCCAGCTCGCCTCGGCCGGCTCGTCGGCCGCAAACGCGCCGGGGGCAGGGCCTCCCGCGGCCGCGCCGCTTTCAACGACCGGCGGACCGGGCAAAGAGCCCGCTTCCTCAGCGGATTTTTCTTACACGGAAAAGCCTGCGAGGCAGATCGATCTGAGGCCGGTCGACGCCCCATCAGCCGGCCAAGCCCAGGAGAACCCGCATATAGGCATAGCAGCGCAAAAACCGGCAGACGGAGTCGAAAACGCCGGGCAGCCTCCGGCGGAGACGACGGCAGCCTCACCGGAGGCGCAGAAGGCATCCCCCCCAGCAGAGACGTCCGGCGACGCAGCGGTGGGAAGCGGCCGGGCCGCACGCGCCGCTTCGGGTACGCCGGGCAACGGGGCGGATAAGCCCGACGCCGCAGCAAAGGGCGACAAGTCTGACCAGGCAAAAAAAACAGGCGACAAAAAGGACTCTCTCGGGTTTTTTACCCAGAAGAAGCCGGTTGATGTTGTCGCCGACACGATGGAAGGGCTTGAAAAAGGGAAAATAGTAGTCTTCAAGGGCAATGTAATCGCCAAGCAGGTAGATCTTTACATGTTTTCGGACATGCTCACCGCGTACATGAACCAGGAAACGAACGAGATTGAAAGGGCCAAAGCCGAAGGAAACGTGAAGATCGTGAAGCTCGACAGGACTGCGACGTGCAAAGAGGCCTTCTTTTACAACGACAAGGGCGAGATTATACTGAAAGGGGATGTGGTCGTCTTCTCGGCCAAAGACAAGGTCCAGGGAGACACCGTCACTTACTACATCGACGAGGACCGGGTCTACGTGCAGGGCGAGAACGGCAAGAGGGCAAAGGCGGTCATTTCGCCTAAATGAGCGTTTTGACCGGACGCGGCGGTCCTACCTTAAGCGTTCTCCGATCCTCCTCAACGTCTCCGAAAAATCGAGTCTGTCGAGACGCACCTCCACGAAGACAAGAGAATCTTTACGGCCTTCCGCAAGAGCGAGCGCCGATTCCAGATCGCCCTCAGTAGAGACGCGGACGCCTTCCCTTGCGCCGAATATCTCGGGGAAACGCGCGTAATCCCACATCATGAGGTCATTGTAAGCGTTGTCGCAGATCGCACGCTCCACCTGGTAGCCGTCGTTGTTGATCAGAAAGATTACGGGGTTTTGCCCATAACGAACTATGCTCGAAAGCTCCTGGCCGGTCATCTGAAAGGCGCCGTCTCCCACGAATACGATTGGCCGGCGCTCCGGCGCCGCAAACTTCACGCCGAGAGCGGCCGGCGTCCCGAAGCCCATGGAGGCGTAAAATGCCTGGCTTAAGTAGTCTGCGCCCCGCGGCAGGCAGAGCTTGACGCTTTCGAAGCTGGCGCTGCCCGTATCGACCACCACAACGTGGTCGTCCCTGAGAAAGTGGTTGACCCGGCGCCAAAACCGGTCTGTCGTCAGCTTCGCTTCAGGCGAGGGGACGTAAGGCTTCGCATGGGCCCCGGACGGAGGGGGCGCGACCGAAAGGCGGAACCCTCCCTCGGGCAGGAGCGAGAGCAGCCCGTCTAAAAAATTCTTGATCGGGACGTGCTCGTATATGTGATGCCTCACCTTTACCCTTTCCGAATTGGCAACGATCATACGGTTCGGGTCGAGGCGGGCGGTGTATCCGCCCAGGTCCAGGTCGGTCATCCAGGCGCCGAGGCAAAGCAGCAGGTCCGACTCTTCGACTGCCCTCCGGGCTGTTTCGTTCGCCAGGGCCCCCATATACGTGCCTAAGTAATTCTGGGTATCCTCGGGGATAATGCCTTTTCCCAAAGGCGTCGTGGCTGTGGGGAAGCCGCCGCCGGCCGCGAAGGCGAGGAGAGCGTCGCGCGCCTTCATCCGGTCAACCTCCACGCCGGCCAGGATGACGGGGTGGGAGGCGCGTGCGATAGCCTCGTACGTCTCGCCCAAAGCCTCCTCCAGCACGTCCTCGTCGACGTGGAGAGAAGCCTCCGGCGCCCAAGGGCCGGGCGCTTCGCAGCCTTCCGTCGCCATATCAGCCGGTATTTCGATATAGACGGGACGCGAATACCTGACGCACGCGGCAAGAAGTTCGTCGATCTGCCTGACCGCCTGGGTGGGGCTCGAAAGGATAACGGCGCCCTGGGTGATCCTTTCGAAAATGTCCCGCTGCAGGTTCATGTCGCCGATCGTATGGTGGAGGAGGTTGGGATGAAGCCTGCTCCTCAGGGCGGTCTTCGGCCCTCCGCTTATCACCGCAAGCGGCGACCGCTCCGCATAGGCGCCGGCGACGGCGTTGTAGGCGCTGAAGCCCCCTACGCCGTAAGTGAGGCAGACAGCGCCTATGCCGGACATGCGCGCATATCCGTCGGCGGCATAACCGGCGTTCAGCTCGTTGCAGGTGTTGATCAATTCGATGCCGCTCTCTTCCAGGATGTCGAAAAAGGTGAGCGCGTAATCGCCCGGGACTCCGAAAATGTGTCTCAGGCGGAGTTGCTCCAACCGGCGAACGAGGTAGGCGCCGACGGTCATATGAGGTTGAGCGACCATAAAGCCTCCTGACGTAGACTAAAAAGGCGACGGAAGGGACCTTGCGTCCGGGGCCGATCGGCGTGGCCGCTAAAAGCCGGCTTTCCGCCGGGGATTTCGAATATAATTTAAGCACTGTCCGCCGGACTTTCAGACGACCAGGGCGGACCGGCGAGAACATTCTTGAGGCGAGCGCCCGATAAATCGGGTATAATGAATCGGGTGGAACCCAAAGAGCCATGCGAAGGCCCATGCGAGGGGGGTTCGGGGAGAACAAAAGCCATAAGGAGGCAATCATGATGCGGGAACTTGTGACAAAGAACAGGAGCTTCAGGCGATTTCAGGAGGATAGGCCGATCGGGCGGGATACGCTGCTGGGTCTGGCCGATCTCGCCCGCCTGACCCCCTCTGGCGGCAACAAGCAACCTCTCAAATATGTGCTCTCCTGGACGCCGGAAAAGAACGCCCTGATATTCGACTGCCTGGCCTGGGCCGGATATCTGACGGGCTGGTCCGGTCCCGCGGAGGGCGAGAGGCCCGCCGGCTACATCCTGATACTGGGCGACGATGAAATAGCCGCGACGATCCCCTGCGACCATGGGATAGCAGCGCAAACCATCATGCTAGGAGCGGCCGAGACGGGCCTGGCAGGATGCATCATCGGCAACATTAACCGGGAGCGGCTAAGACGCGACCTTGCAATCCCGGCCCGGTACCAGGTGCTTCTCGCCTTGGCCCTTGGCTATCCTCGGGAGACGGTCGTCTTAGAAGAGATGAAGGAAGGAGACTACAAGTATTGGCGCGATGAGAAGGGGGTCCACCACGTGCCGAAGAGACGCCTGAGCGACATTATCCTGGACCTGTAGGAATGAAAGACCGGCGCGGGGAAGCGAAGCCGCCCGAACAGGGGGCCCGACCCCGGAATATACGCCTCTTTTTTGCTCTCCTGATCGTCGCCATTCTTCATTGCGCCGTTTTTCAGGCGCGGGGCGCCGAAAAACTGACGATCCTTCACGTGAACGACTTTCACGGGAGGGTCTTTCCTTTTGCCGAAAGGCCGGCCGGCCGCGTCAACCAGATGGGCGGCGCCGCGTATCTGGCGGCAATGATCGAGGCGCAAAGGGCGCGCAATCCCCGGGGGTCCGTTCTTTTCTCCGCCGGGGACATGTTTCAGGGCACGCCTGTTTCGGATCTTTTTCAGGGTAAGCCGGTCCTGGAGATGATGAACGCCCTCCGCTTCGACGCCATGACGCTCGGAAACCACGAATTCGACTGGGGTCGGGCCGCTTTGGACGGGATCATACGCAGCGCGGCGTTTCCCGTCCTCTCCGCCAATGTCGTCGACCGGACGACGGGCGCCTGCCTTGGGGGCGTGAAGCCTTACATAATCGTGGCAAGAAAAGGGGTGAAAATTGCGGTGATCGGGCTGACGACGCCGGAGACGGCCTATGCCACGAAGGCGGAGAACGTGAGGGGCGTCGCATTCCTCGATCCCGCAGGCGTGCTGCCGGGGCTGCTCGCGGAGACGAGGCAAAGGGGCGCCGGGCTGATCGTACTCCTTACCCACCTCGGTCTGGATGAGGATATCCGGCTGGCCGCCTCGGTAAGCGGCATCGACGTGATTGTGGGAGGGCACAGTCACACGGTCCTCCGCGATCCCGTGGTCGTCGGGCAGACGATCGTCGTGCAGGCAGGCTTCTACGGGCTTTACCTGGGCGTCCTTGAGCTGACCGTCGATGAAAAGACGGGAAGGATCGAAGCCGCAACAAAAAAAGCGGAGTTGAAGCCTGTCTCGGCGGGGCCGCAGGACCGGTTCGATGCGAGGATAGCGCGGATCGCAGAGGGATATGGAGAAAAAATCAACGACGTTTTTCGGCAGGTCGTCGGAGAGACGAGGGTCGCTCTCACAAGGCGCGACGGCGGCGAGTCGCTCCTTGGCGACGTGGTCGCCGACGCCATGCGGACATCCGCCGATGCGGAGATTGCCATCCAGAACAGCGGCGGCATCAGGGCGGATATACCCCCGGGCAGGATTACCATGGAGCAGGTCTACATGGCGCTCCCTTTCGACGACCTGCTCGTCTCGATGGACCTCGCCGGCTCGACCCTCGTCGACCTGCTGGAGAAGAGCATAGCCGGGAACAGGGGCGTGCTTCAAGTGTCGGGCATCCATGTGAGCTATGACGCCGCCGGAAAAAGGGTCGCCGGGGCCCGGGTCGCCGGCGCGGCTCTCGATCGATCGGGAATGTACCGGGTCGTCACGAACGACTTCCTCGCCACAGGAGGCGACAGGTTCGGCGATTTCCGCAAAGGACGCAATATCTCCTACGGAGGGCCGGTGCGGGATGCGTTCATTTCGCACCTGAAAAGGCACTCCCCGCTTGCCCCCAGGATCGAGGGGAGGATTGCGATCACGGGCGGATGAAGGCGTCGGGCTAGCGTGACCGGTCGTATTTGGCGTGGTATAATGAAAAACCGCGGCCGCGCGAGGCCGCTGGACGAATCGGCGGAAATAATAATAGTTGGAAAACGCCTTCATAATCCCCTTGTCTTATAAAGGCATATTCGAGAAGCTCGGGCCCGAGGCCGCTCGGTCCCTTATTGCAAAACAGATAAGGTTTGCCCGTCCGTTTGCGCCGAAGCCGTCGCCGGCTGCAGCCGGCGACCTGACGGCCTATTTTTTCAAGGCCTTTGTGAGCGGTCCCCATTTGAAATACGCCGTAGGTCTGCTCTTTGGCGAAGATCTGAAACAACTCAGGCGGATCGCCAGGAGAGGCGCGGTGAATCCGGCGAAGGGAGCAGAAAACGCCCTTGCAATCAGTTCTCTGGCCGAAAAGGGATTTGCGGTAACCCTCGTCCTGGACAAGGAACGGGTGGTTTCCGCGCCCCTGGAAGTATGCCTCGCCGTCCCCTTCGACGAATCCGAGCAGCTCGGCTCGCTCCTCCAATCCTTTAACAGATACCCGCAGGAGGTGGTCAAAAGCATCGCGATGCTCAGGAACGAGCCCTTCAGGGGCCACAAGATCGGGATGGCGACATTGATGTACGAATCGATGGTGAGGGACTATCCCGCCCTGGAGGCATCGCTGACCGCCGAGGAGCTTGAATTGTTGCGCATGATATTCAAGAGAGGGGGACGCATCCTTCTGGATGAGGTCTCCTCTTGGCGCCTGCAGGGGCAGCCGTACGCGAGGCCCGGCCGCAACGCCGGCAACGACGGCATCTACCGGTTTCTCTACTTTCCGGACCAGACAGACGCAAGCGGCTTTTCGCCCCGGCTGCGCACGGTCCTCGGCCTGCTTGCGAAGGGCGTTCTCGCTTTCGACGGCCGCGATTCTTACTACCGCTACGATCAGCAATTTTTTATCCCGGCGGAGTCTCTCCCCTACGTCAATGAAATATTTTTATCCGAGATGGACCGGACGCGCACGTCCGTAGAAAAAGAGATGCACGCTAAAGGAGCGCCCGATTTCATCTCTTACGGCGAACGGATCCTTGAGGATGCGAAGAAGATGCAGGTGGCCGCGGCCTGCGGGCTGGTCGAGCGCAGGGCTGACGGCGAGCCGAAGAAAACCTCTCTTGCCCGCATCGGCCGGCTGATAGACGGGGACGAGACCTATGTAGACAACCTGCTCCACGTCTTCGAAGACTATATCTACCACCCTCTTCGTCGCCGGCAACCGGGGCGCGTGTCCGAGCCTGCCCCGAACGCCCGCGCCGCATTGGCGGCGGCTGCCGCCGGCCACCCCGTCAGCCGGGGCATTCTTAATGTGCTCCTCACGCTCTCGGGGTCGATGCACGTGGAAAAGCTGGCAATCTACCTCGCCAACCATCGCGAGCTTCAGCGGTTCGGCGCCTACGCAACCGATACGGCCTTGAGCGCCCAGTTCATCCGCTTTCACCTTTGCGGCCTCCTCGACATGTCAGCCGACGGGCGTATGGCGCGAGTATCGCCCTTTGCCCGGAGGCTGATGGGGAGCGAAGACGACGACAGCCGCATCGACGTCGTCGCTCCCCATGAGAAATCCCTTCTCGTCCAGGGCAACCTGGAGATCCTTGCGCCCTACAACGTCCACATCCTGGTGCTCCAGAGCGTCTCCTCCTTTGCCGCACTGACGGTGCTCGATAGGATGCTGCACTTCACCCTGACCAAGGCGAGCCTTATCGCCGCGGCAGAAAAAGGGTGGCGCCACAGCAATATAGTCTCCTACCTGAAGGAGCATGCCGCTACGGGCGTGCCGCAGCCCGTGGAGCGATTCATTCAAACTATAGGGGCCAAACAGGGGGAGGCCCTCATCGCGCCTTCCGTCGCCCTCATACGGTGCAACGGTCTCGGTATGCGGGAGAAGCTCCTTGCCATGAAAGACCTCGACTGCTACGGTCTTCCCGGCGCCGAGGAGTACCTCTGCGTCCTCAACGGTCAGCCGGCGCAGATCGAAAGGCTGCTCAAGAAAAAGGGCATCTTCGCCGAGGTAAGAGAGATCATCTCGTGACCTACAGACCGGACAACCCTCTCATAGTGCAGTCGGATATGACCATGCTTCTCGAGACGGCGTCGCCGCTGTACGAGGAGACGCGAGACGCCATCGCCTCCTTCGCCGAGATCGTCAAGAGTCCCGAGCACGTGCACACCTATCGCATTACCCCTATTTCCCTTTGGAATGCCGCCTCTTCCGGCTTACGTCCTCATGATGTGATCGAGCGGCTCGAACGATACACCAGGTTCGAGATGCCGGCAAACTTGCTGAAAACGGTCCGGGACATTATGGAGAGGTTCGGCAAGGTGCGGATCGAGAGGCATGACGACATGCGTCTAAAGGTCGTGGTCGACGACCCCCTGCTCATGACCCAGCTCTGTTCTACCCCTGAAGTGAGAGACCTGCTCCTGGAGGAGCTCGACGGGCGCGCCTACGCCCTGGCGCCGGTAAACCGGGGAGTCCTCAAACAGGCCCTCATAAAGGCCGGATACCCGGCGTTCGATACGGCAGGGTATCGGCAGGGAGAACCATTCCTCATTTCCCTGAAGGAGAAGAAGGTCTCCTTACGGCCCTACCAGGTTCTGGCCAGGGACGCCTTCTACCGGGGAGGTTCTTCTCTTGGGGGCAGCGGGGTAATAGCCCTGCCGAGCGGCTCGGGAAAAACCGTGGTGGGAATGGCGGTCATGGCCCTTCTCAAGACCCATGCCCTCATCATCACCACGGGCGTCACCGCGGTCCGGCAGTGGATCCGGGAGCTCCTCGAAAAGACCGACGCAAGCCCCGATTTCATCGGCGAATATAGCGGGCACGCCAAAGAGATCAGGCCCGTCACGGTTACCACCTACCAGATTCTCACCTCCCGCCGGCGGCGCGACCAGGACTTTGCCCATTTCAATGCCCTCGACCGCCGGCCCTGGGGTCTCATAATCTACGACGAGGTCCACCTCCTCCCGGCCCAGGTGTTCCGCTTTGCCGCATCGCTGCAGGCAGTGCGCCGGCTCGGCCTCACCGCGACCCTCATCAGGGAAGACGGCAGGGAGGGAGACGTTTTCTCCCTCATCGGACCCAAGTGCTTCGACGTGCCCTGGAAGGTGGTCGAGAAGCAGGGCTGGATTGCCGAAGCGGCCTGCTGCGAGATCAGGGCGCCGATATCGGGACGGGACAAGCTCCGCTACGCGACAGCCCCTCCGAGACAGCGTTTCAGAATTGCGGCCGAGAACGAGGAAAAGCAGCCGGTCATCGCCCGCCTCATCGATCTCCACAGGGGTGAAAAAACCCTCGTCATCGGCCAATATCTGGACCAGGTCCACCGCATTCAGGAGAAGTTCGGCGCACCCATAATCACGGGCGAGACGCCCCAGTGCGAACGGGATGCGTTGTTCAGGGAATTCCGGGACGGAGACCTGTCCCTGCTCATTGTCTCATCGGTAGCCAACTTCGCCGTCGACTTACCCGATGCCTCAGTGGCGATCCAGGTGTCCGGCAAGTTCGGCTCGCGCCAGGAAGAGGCTCAGCGGCTGGGGAGGATCCTGAGGCCCAAGCCGGACGGACGTCGGGCCAAGTTTTATACAGTTGTCACCAGGGATACGGAGGAACAGGACTTTGCCCTGAAGCGGCAGCTTTTTCTCACGGAACAGGGGTACGAGTATACGATCCTCGACGCAGAAGAGATCGATTGCCTCGAGTCCGCCCGATCGGCCGCTTCGCGGAAGGCGACGCGGTTCCCTCCATGAGGGCGGCCGGCCGTTATAAAAGAAGGAGGAAAGAGAAGAGGAAAAGAGGGCCTCACGCGTCAGGACGCGCGGCGATAACGCGGTCGAGGACCGAACAAAGCTCCTCGATCTTGTACGGTTTTACCACACACCCCTTAAACCCGTGCTCCCTGAAGTCCCTGAGGACCGGATCGTTCGAATAGCCGCTTGAAATGATTGCCCTGACCTCGGGGTCTATGTTCTGGAGCTCCTTGATCAGCTCTTTTCCCCCATGCCTTCGGGGACGGTGAGGTCGGCAATCACCACGTCGAAAGGCCTACCGTTTCGCGCCGCCTCCTGATACTTCTCGATCGCCTCGAGGCCGTCGCCCGCGAAGCCGACATGGTACCCCAGGTGCAGGAGCATCTCGACCATTACATCCCGCACGCCCGGGTCATCGTCCATGAACAAGAGTCTACCTTTTCTCTCATCGGCTTCTTCGGGCGCCGCGCCCGCTGCCGCCTGCGCCGAAGACGCTTCCAGGGGCGCCGCGGGCAGGTAAATCTGGAACAGACTCCCCAACCCTTTATTCGATTCGACGGTGATGGCGCCTCCGTGGTCCCTCACGATAGAATAGCATATGCTCAGACCCAGGCCGGCGCCTTTTTTGCGGCCCAGCTCTTTCTTAGTGAAGTAAGGATCGAATATGCGCTGGAGGTCGGACCCTGCTATCCCCGGTCCCTCGTCCCGCAAGGATATGCGCACATAGTTTCCCGGCTTCAGCGCCATGGGATTGCCCGGACCGAAGGTTACGCTCTCCGCTCCGACTTCGAGGGCGCCCTTATCGGACATCGCTTCCTCCGCATTTTTAACGATCCTCTGTATGACCTGGCGCATCTGTCCCTCGTCCACCTCGAGCAAGGGAAGGTCGGGGGCAAACGTGAAAGAAACCGACACCTCCGATCCGTCCAGGCAGGACCTGACGGAATCCTCTATCAGGAGGGCCGGGGCCACAGTGCGGCGCAGCGGTTCGCCGCCCCGCGCAAAGGCGAGGAGCTGGTAGGTAAGCTCTTTTCCGCGCATGCACGCTTGTTCCGCTTCGACGAGCCGGTCGGACACCTTGCTCTCCTTTTCACTGAGGAACATCTTACCAAAGGAGATGTTGCCAAGGATGACCGCGAGGAGGTTGTTGAAGTCGTGGGCGATCCCGCCTGCCAGGATGCCCAGGGACTCGAGCTTGCGCGCCTGCGAGAGCTCCTCCTCTATGCGTTTTTCTACCGTGATGTCCCGGAAAACGATGACGGTCCCCAGTGTGCCTCCCGTCCTGTCCCGAATAGGCGATCTCGTCTCCGCGATGGTCCTCGCCTCGCCTTCTCGCGTAAGAAGAATTTTTTGGCTTAAGGAAGGTTCGGCCGTGTCCTGCTCGACAGAAGCGTCAATTTCGGCCTCGAAGTCGCCCGACGCATCCTTCGCCGCACGGAAGACCTGTGAAAGATGCCGCCCTTCGGCCTGCGCCTGTTGGCAGCCTGTCAACTTCTCCGCCGCGCTATTCATAAGGACGATCCTTCCTGCGCTGTCGGTCGTGATAACCCCGTCGCCTATCGAGCGCAGGGTGATGCTGAGACGCTCTTTCTCGGCGGCAAGGGCCTCTTCCGTGCGCTCGCGTTCTGTCGCTTCCCGCCGCAGCTCGGAGTTGGCCTGTTTCAGCTTTGCCTCGCTTGTCTCCAGAAGTTGCTTCGAGACCGTAGTCGCCGCAAGGGTGCTCACCATTTTGTTGAAGTCCCCGATGAGGGTCGCTACTTCCCCTGACCCGGTCGGCAACACCTGCGTCGTGAGGTCTCCCCGATTGACCCTCGCCGTCGCCTCCCTGAGCCGCCTTACTGCCCTTGAAAGGTAGATCCCCATTACAAAAAAGGCAATGAGCGAAACGGCGAGTATGCCGACCCCCATTGAGAGGAGCCCTGTGTGCCTGAACGATTCAAGGGCGGACTTGGACGCCTGGATCAGGAACTGTTTCGTCTCATTGTGATCGGCCTCGGCCCGTTTAACCGGATCCAGAAAATCGTCGACGTTCACGGTGGCCGCAACGCTCAGACGGGCATCGTCGGCCGTGGAATTGTGAAGGGGGATGATATAGATGAACCTCTTCATGATGTTCCCGTCGCCGGCCCTAAGTTGGTAGTAGCCGTAAGCCGTCCCCGTGCCCTTCAGACTCGTCTCCAGTATGCTCGTCAGCTCCGGCAAATGGCGAAAGATGCTCGGCAGCGTCTTATTTTCCAGCCGCACGTCCCGGTGCAGGCGAACGACGCCGGTATCCGAGTCAAAAACGAAGGTATGGCCCGTCTTGCCGACTGTCTGGACGGCCACTTCCCTGAATTTCTCGTCCCGCTGCAGGTCTGCGGCAGTCATCCACGGCACCGACTGAATGACCATATCAAGCTGCTGGGCGATGGCGTTCACTTTGTCGTATACGGACGCCTCGCCCATTTCCCTCAGCATGATCTCGCTCCGGGACATATCGCGTTCGTATCCTTTCTCGATGATCCCCGTGATTGCCTTCTCGATGCGGTCTCCGTAGATGTCGATCAGGACAACAAAAATTAGGACGGGGATGAGGCCCGCAATAAGCGTGACGAGGAAGAGGCGGGTACTGAATTTTTTCGGAAAAAACCTTGAAACTCGCATGCTTCCTGGGAGCCCCTCCAAAATGCAATAACCCTAAAGCCGAGAGCTTATTAGTATAGATACCATACTTGAAGCCGTATGTGAACTACAATCGTCCGGAAGGCCTGACATTGTCATCTCTCGCGATTTTTCCCGTAGCTGCACTTATATTCTTGACCGCACGTCAAATATATGTCAAAACATAACAGACGGTCCTTAAATGGCAGGTTCGCGAATACGGCCGGCGAATGTCGGCGCCCGAGCTTCTCCGCGCATGTTGTACGCTTTAGGCGAAAGTCAGGCCCGAGGCTCATGATATGAACGATTGCGGCAGGACGAAAGCGGAACTCCTTGAACGCAAGAGCAAGCTCAGATGCCTCCTGCGGCAGACCCTCGTGGGCGTCTACATCGTCCGGAACGGATTCTTTACCTACGTCAACCAGGAGCTGGCCGATATATTCGGCTACGCGCCCGAGGAAATCGTGGACAAGAAAAGGCCCGAGGACCTGGGTTTCCCGGAAGCGCGCTGCCCGGATTTCCTCTCGACGCCCCGCGAGTTTCGCGGAAGGAGAAAGGACGGGCGCGTCGTTCACGTCGAGGCGTGCGCCGGCCGGACGATAGACCGGGGGGCTTCGGCCGTCCTCGGGGTCCTCCTCGATAAGACCGATCAGAAAAGGATCGCGGCGCAGCTCGCCCGCTGGGAGAGGATAAAGGCCATAGGGACGTTGGCCGGAGGGATTGCCCATGATTTCAATAATCTCCTTATGGGCATACAGGGCCATACGTCTCTTCTCCTGCACCGGCTGGACCCGGCCGACGACGCGTATGACAAGCTGAAGGCGATCGAAGAGCTGGTGAAAAGCGCTTCCGACGTGACCGCGAAGCTCCTTGCCTTTGCGAGCGGCGACGGCTACGCGATCCAGGCGGTCGAGGTGAACCAGATTATCAGAAAAACTGCCGAGATCTTCGGCCGTACGAGAAAAGAAATCGTAATCAAGTCAAGCTGCGAAGAGCGCCTGTCCGCCGTGGACGGCGACAGCGGCCAGATAGAGCAGATGCTTTTAAACCTGTACCTTAATGCGGCGCAGGCCATGCCGGGTGGAGGCACGCTTTCTCTCGCGACGGAAAATACGACGCTCGACAAGAGATTCGTGCGGCCTTACTCTGTGAAGCCGGGAAGATACGTGAAGGTCTCCGTGGCGGATACGGGCGAGGGCATGGACGAAAAAACCAAGGAAAGGATCTTCGAACCTTTTTTTACGACGAGGAAGGCGAGCAAAGGCACGGGTTTGGGGCTGGCTTCCGTCTACAACATAATCAAGGGGCATAACGGGTTCATAACCGTCTACAGCGAAAAGGGACAGGGGTCGGCCTTTTGCGTCTACCTGCCCGCATCGGTCAAAGCGGCCGAAAACGTGAGCGACCCTCGGCCGGCGGCTGCAAGGCCGGTGGAAGGGGGGGGCGAGACAGTCCTGCTCGTGGACGATGAAGAGCCCGTCATCGCGGTCAGCAAGGATATGCTCGAGGCCCTCGGGTATTCCGTCCTTGTTGCGAGGAGCGGGCAGGAAGCCGTCGACATTTACGAAAAGCAGCGCGACGCCGTCGATCTCGTTATCCTCGACGTGGTCATGCCCGATATGGGCGGCGAGGAAGCGCTGGCGCACCTCATGCGGATCAATCCGTCGATAGTGGTCGCCCTTTCGAGCGGTTATGCGCTCGACCGGCAGATGACAAAGATCATGCAGCAGGGGTGCAAGGCGTTTATACAAAAGCCGTTCACCATCAATACTTTGTCTCAAAAGCTAAGGGAGGCCCTGGACTCCTAGCGGGGCAGCGGCGTCTGAGGCGCATATTTCGTGTTGCGCTGCGCCCTGCGGGGCTCCGACGTACAAAAAAGTACGCCTACGCTCCTCGGGCTTGCGCGCCGCGGAATCTGCATCCTCATACTTGCTGCCCGGGGAGGCTTTGCCAGTCTCGACAATTGGGGCACCAGCGTTCGTCCCTACCGGTTTCGCACGGCCCAGCGGATGATTTCTTCCACCATGGCGGGAATCGTCGCCTTCGCCGGCATGATCGCGGCGGTCAACCCCTTTTTCTCCACCGCTCGTTTCGTGACCGGACCGATCACCGCTATGGTCACTTTCTTGAGCAAGGCTGATCGCTCCTCCCCCAGCATGTCGAACAAATTGTTGAAGGCCCCGCCGCTCGTGAAGGCGGCCAGCGTGATGCGGCCTTCCGACACGAAACGTTGCAGCCGTTTTCCACGTTTCTCCGGCTTGACGGCGCGGTAGACCGTGGGCGTGTCGATCCTCCCGCCAAGCTTTCGCACCCTCTCGGGGAAAAGGTCCCGGCTGCCGGCCGCCCTCGGCAACAGGAGGCTTAAGCCGGCGAGGCTGCCGCTCGCGCCGGCTTGCCCTGCGAACGCATCGGCCAATCCCTCCGCGCTGAATTCATCGGGGACCAGATCGACCTTGAGCCCGAAGCGCGCGACGGTCTGAGCGGTCCCGGCGCCGATGGCGCAAATGGACAAGCCTTTCAGGTCCCTGACATCCAGGCCTTTCTGCAACAGCCTCTCGATAAAGTGCGTGAAAGCGTTGGCGCTCGTTACGACGAGCCAGTCATAGGCGTCAAGTCGTCCGATGGCGCGGTCGACTTCGTCGAAGCTTTCGGGCGGCAAATCCGAACGGCGGGGAACGCGAAGACCTCCGCCCCGAGGTCCTCCAGAGGCTCATAGTCAGACGCGTATTCCCTGGCAATCAATATCCTGTGGCCGAAGAGGGTTTTTCGCTCGTACCATTTCAGCGCGTCCCTGAGCATGACCGTTTTCCCCACTATCATGATCGCGGGGGGGCCGATATTGCCGCTCCCGGCGACCCGGGCAATCTCCTGAAGCGGCGCGACCACCGTCCGCTGCTCCGGTCTGGCGCCCCATCGGATCAGGGCGGCCGGGGTGGCGGCAGGCAGGCCGTGCTCTATCAACGCGCGGGTGATGGCCTCCATGTTCTTCACTGCCATGACGAAGACCAGGGTGTCGCAGGACTTTGCGAGGTCGGCCCAGTAAGCGCCGCTTTCGAGTTTCGATTCTGCCTCGCTTCCCGTGATGACCGCGAAAGTGGAGGCATATCGCCGGTGGGTCAGAGGGATCCCGCATAGGCGGGGACTGCGGCGACAGAGCTGACGCCGGGCACGACCTCGAAGTCTATGCCTTCCTGTGAAAGCAACTCCGCTTCCTCGCCGCCCCTGCCGAAGACGAACGGGTCGCCCGCCTCCAGCCTGCAAATCGTTTTGCCGAGCCTGGCCCGCTCGACGAGGACCCGGTTTATCTCGTCCTGCGACATCTCATGGTGTCCCCCCTCTTCCCCGCGTAGACAAATTCGGCATGGTCTCCCGCATAATTGAGGATTTGGGAATTGATGTGAAAATCGTCGACGACCACGTCTGCCTTTCGGAGCAGCGCAGCCCTTTCAGGGTGAGGAGGCCCGCGTCTCCCGGTCCCACTCCCACAAGATAAACTTTACCTTAGCAATACATTG